>NZ_CP117430.1:5963260-6277116 GCF_030687395.1 Pseudomonas wuhanensis
GAGGCAATGACCACCTGCTCGGCCAGCACCGAACCCTGGGCAGTTTGCACCGACCAGCGCTGGCCCTGACGTTCAAGTCGGGTGACCGGGGAATGATCGAACAGCTGACCGCCGAGGCTGATGGCCGCGTTGGCCAGCCCCGTGGTGTAGGCCATCGGATTGATCGTGCCGGCACGCCGATCGAGCAAGGCGGCGGCGATCTTTTTTGTACCCGTGGCTTGTTCGCAGGCTTGACCGGTTAACAATTCCACCGGTGCGCCACGACGTTTCCATTGTTCTTCGCGACTGCGCAGATCCGCCTCGCCACGGGCGTTGTGCGCCATGTGCAGCGTGCCTTCGCGGCGTAACTGGCAATCGATGTTGTATTTGTCGACCAGGCTGAACACCAGCGACGGCGCCGCACCCAGCATGCGGTTGAGCTGACTGCCGACCGCCTCGCCGAAACCGGCTTCGATTTCATCCGGTGGAATCCACATCCCGGCATTGACCAGCCCGACGTTACGCCCCGAACCGCCATGCCCGGCGCGATGCGCTTCCAGCACGCAGACACTTTTACCTTGTTCCAGCAGATGCACCGCCGCCGACAAACCGGTGAAACCGGCGCCGATGACGCAGACATCCACTGTCACCTCGCCTTTGAGCGCCACGTTGTCGGGCCTTTGCGGCGTCAGTTTTTCCCACAGACACTCTTCGCGTAACGGCATTGCCAGACTCCAACAGAAACCTAACAAACACATCCATTTCAGTGTGGGAGCGGGCTTGCCCGCGATAGCGTCAGCACATTCAACATCTGAGTGACTGACAGATTGCTATCGCGGGCAAGCCCGCTCCCACAGTGTTCTTCATGGGTTCAAAGGAGGCCGTCAGTCGAACGTAATCCCCTGAGCCAACGGCAACTCCAGCGAATAGTTCACGGTATTGGTCTGACGACGCATGTACCCGCGCCATGCATCCGAACCGGATTCACGACCACCGCCCGTTTCCTTCTCGCCGCCAAACGCGCCGCCGATTTCTGCGCCGCTCGGGCCGATGTTGACGTTGGCGATGCCGCAATCGCTGCCCACCGCCGACATGAACCGCTCGGCTTCACGCACGTCGGTGGTGAAGATGCACGACGACAGGCCTTGTGGTACGGCGTTGTTCAGGCGCAACGCCTCTTCGAAATCGTTGTAACCGATCACGTACAGAATCGGCGCGAAGGTTTCGTCGCGCACCACATCGCTCTGCTCCGGCATTTCGACGATGGCTGGCGAAACGTAGTAAGCATTGGGAAATTTGTCTTCCAGCTGACGCTGGCCGCCGAACACCCGGCCGCCTTCGCTCAAGGCCTGCTCCAGCGCGTCCTGCATGTTGTCGAAGCTGTGCTTGTCGATCAGCGGCCCGACCAGATTGCCTTCCAGCGGATGGCCGATGCGCACCTTGGAGTAAGCGGCTTTCAGGCGGGTGATGATTTCTTCCTTCACCGACTCATGGGCGATCAGGCGACGCAACGTGGTGCAACGCTGTCCGGCGGTGCCGACGGCGCTGAACAGAATCGCCCGTACGGCCATGTCCAGATCGGCGCTTGGGCCGAGGATCATCGCGTTGTTGCCGCCCAGCTCCAGAATGCTGCGGGCAAAACGTGCCGCGATTTTCGGCGCCACTTCACGGCCCATGCGGGTGCTGCCGGTGGCACTGACCAGCGCGACACGCGGGTCATCGACCAAGGCTTCGCCAGCATCGCGACCACCGATGATCACCTGGCTCAGGTGCGGCGGGGCGTCGCTGAAGTTCTTCAGGACGCGGTCGAACAGCGCCTGGCAAGCCAGTGCGGTCAACGGGGTTTTCTCCGACGGTTTCCAGATCACCGGGTTACCGCAGACCAGTGCCAGCGTGGCGTTCCAGGCCCAAACGGCGACCGGGAAGTTGAACGCACTGATCACGCCAACGACGCCCAGCGGGTGCCAGGTTTCGCGCATGTGGTGGCCAGGACGCTCGGAGGCGATGGTCAAACCGTACAGCTGACGGGACAGACCGACCGCGAAGTCGCAGATGTCGATCATTTCCTGAACCTCACCCAAACCTTCCTGAGTGATCTTGCCAGCTTCCCAGGACACCAGCTCCCCGAGGTCGGCTTTGTATTCGCGCAGGATGTCACCCAATTGGCGCACCAATTCGCCACGGCGCGGCGCCGGCACCTTGCGCCACAGTTCGAACGCATGATCTGCGCGACTGATGTGCTGCTCGACTTCAGCGGCGCCTTCCCAGTTCACGGCGGCAATCCGGCTGCCATCGATAGGCGAATGCACCGGCACTTTGCCGTTCTGATACAGGGCCGGGTTCACACCAAGACGATCAAGCAATGCGGCAACCATGGGTCACTCCTCAAGCAAAAAACAGAAAACGTTCAGCTGGATTAACCCGGCTGATCAGACCTGTAGTTTTAGCTCCCCGGAGGTTACCCAACAAACGACCTTTAAGAGAGATATCATTCCGTTTATTCATGCTGCGAATCTGCCGGTAAAAAAGAGCATAGAGAAACAAGAAAAAGGACCACCCATGCTGAATAAACGCTACTTGCCGTCGATCACCGCGTTGCAGTGTTTCGAGGCCGTGACCCGGCATTTGAGCTTCACCCGTGCCGCCGAAGAGCTGAACCTGACGCAGAGCGCCGTGAGCAAACAGGTCGCGCAACTCGAAGAATTGCTGCAACACCTGTTGTTCCGCCGGGTGCGCCGACGCCTGCAAATGACCCCCGCCGGCGATTTGTACCTGGTGGAAGTGCGAAAAATCCTCACCCAAGTCGAAATGTCGACCCATTACCTGCGCTCCTACGGCGGTGATACCGAAGTCTTGCGCGTCTCGACGCCTCCGACCTTCGGTGCGCGCTGGCTGGTGCCGCGCCTGAAAGGCTGGCGCCTGCGCCATCCGTCGATCCATCTGGACCTGTGCAGCGAACAGGAAGCCGATGATCTGCTGCAAGGTCGCAGCGACCTGGCGTTCTACTTTGGCCAGGGCTCTCGGCCCGGCACCGAATGCCTGAAGCTGTTTGGCGAGGAGCTGGTGCCGGTCTGCGCGCCGGGCAGCCTGCCGGACACGCCGTTCACCGACCCTACGCAACTCACTGACCTGGTCCTGCTGCAAAATGCTTCCCGGCCTCAAGCCTGGCACGACTGGTTCGACAGCCAGGGCTACCACACTGAACACAGCTACCACGGCCCGCGTTTCGAAACTTTCTACATGTGCATTCGCGCAGCACAGGTCGGCTGCGGCGTAGCGCTGCTGCCGAAGTTTCTGGTGGAAGAGGAATTGGCCGACGGCAAACTGGTCATTCCCTGGAAGCATGCGATGCCCAGCACCGACGCCTATTACCTGGCGTATCCGGAACATTCGGCGGAAGTACCCAAGGTGCGGGATTTTGTGAAGTGGATGCTGGAGCAGATTGATAGTCCGGATGCGCCGCACAATTGAAATATCACACGACTTCTGTGGCGAGGGGGCTTGCCCCCGTTGGGTCGCATAGCGACCCTTCAATCTGACGACCTGGTTTGTCAGGATCACTGCGGCCTCACGAAATAACAAAGAGCCCGTCGACAACGCTGGTTTGCGCGAGGCGTCCGCGCAAATCATCGTCGATAACGGGATCATCCATGCTGTATAGCCGCACCTTGCGATACACATCGATTCGATTGATCTCCTGACCGAGATATTCCCAAACAACACGCGAACACGCGGGAGTGCGATGGTCCGCAGCGGAAACGCCCATTTTCAAGCCGTTGAGCCGAGTAATACAGCTTTTGAAGCTAGGAATAAGGATGGTTTGGCTGACTTCGTTGGAGGTCAGCGATTCGTAATCAATGAGAAACAAGCGATCCTGCAGGTAGTAGGCTACTCCCACATACCGATACTGCTCATACTCCTCTTCCGCGCCGACTATTTGTAAACGCTCATTTCGTTCGTACACGAAGTGCTGGTCTTCTTCATATACATGCACCAGAGCGCAAATAATAGAGCCAGGCTCCGTCATCGCGTGATAATACTCATAGTAGTAACCCGTGTAGGCTTTTATTTGCAAAGAAGACTGTTGCCGAAGGTGCTCAAGTATTCGTTCCGGCGCCGATACCTCGCGAGAAATATTTATTCGCGCCGCCTTGCCACCAATAAGGTTGACAAACTGATCAGTCGGCAGACCTATTTCGAACTCTTCCACTCCAAAAAAATCACAAATACGCTTTAGGTTAAAAGCTGTTGGAACGCTATTCCCACACAGGTATTTATTAAATTGCCCACGATTAATCCGAAGCTTCCTACAGACTTCAGCGACAGATCGGTAGTGACTACACAGCAGCCTTAAGTTAGCAGGTAGAAAATCACGCATATTAAGCCATCACAACAGCGTCAGAAGGCGCAACCATAGCAGCTACTCGCATCACATTTAAGCAACTTGCGAAATTGCGCAAAATGATAGATGACCTGATATTACGGGACCTGACGGACTTCAGGGTTTCGCACACCATCGATTCACTAGCACTCTTAAAATAGCAAGGAGCTTTGAATGCTTGACGTCATCAATGACTTTCTCTCTGGAAAGGTTTTGATACCTTTAGTTCTAGGACTTGGAACCTACTTCACCATCCGGTCACGATTTGTGCAGCTTCGCTACTTCGTACACATGATTTCTGTATTACGTGGCAGCTCGCATACCGGGAACAACCACTTGAGCTCATTGCAGGCATTGACGCTCAGCCTGGCCGGACGGGTCGGAACCGGCAATATCGTTGGCGTCGGCATTGCCGTGAGCATGGGCGGTCCCGGTGCAGTGTTCTGGATGTGGATGACCGCTCTACTGGGGATGTCGAGTAGCTTTTTCGAATGCGCACTGGGTCAACTCTACAAGCGCTGCGATGCAAACGGTCAATATCGTGGGGGCCCGTCCTGGTACATCCAGCACGGCTTGGGCAAACGCTGGCTCGGAACGATTGCTGCGCTCCTGCTTTTAGTGACCTTCGGGTTTGCCATCAATGGCCTTGAGTCTCATGCCGTATCGCATTCTCTCAACAATGCCTTTGGTTTATCGATGACATGGTCCGGGCTCACGCTATCTTTGTTGCTGGGTATCGTGTTCGTGGGCGGTATAAAGCGCATCGCGGCGGTCGCCGACTTATTGGTTCCCCTTAAAGTTGTTGCCTATATCGGTGTAACGCTTTACGTGATCGTGTTGCAAATCGACCAGGTCCCCGGAGTGCTGCTCAGCATTGTCAAAAGCGCGTTCGGACTGGATCAGGCTTTTGGCGGGCTGGTGGGCAGTGCAATCATTATGGGGGTGAGGCGCGGAGTGTTCTCCAATGAAGCAGGACTGGGCAGTGCGCCTAACGTCGCCTCTGCAGCAAAAATCGCCCACCCTATAGCACAAGGCGTGGTGCAGGCGTTCAGTGTCTTCATCGACACCATCGTTATTTGTACGTGCACCGCGTTGATCATTTTACTTTCCGGTTTTTATGCTCCCGGTTTCGAAGGCGACGGCATCGCGTTGGCACAAAACTCGCTGGCTGAGGTAGTAGGCGATTGGGGTCGGATGTTTATCAGCGTGGTACTTGCCCTGTTTGTGTTCACGGCAATGCTCTACAACTACTACCTGGGAGAAAACAGTTTACGATTCATCTTCGCAGCGCCGCATAAATCGTTAATTGCGTACCGCATATTCGTATTGATGCTGGTCTTTTGGGGTTCGGTTGAAGACCTTTCCACGGTGCTCGCGTTTGCCGACATCACCATGACATTTTTGGCCTTGGTGAACCTTATTGCGATGACACTGCTATTCAAAGTCTGTATGCGAATCCTGGGCGACTATGATGAACAACGTCGCGCAGGAACTAAAACCCCCGTTTTTGACTCAAGCAAATTCAGGGATCTGGATCTCGATTTGACAGCTTGGCCCGCGATAACAAATCCTCTCCCGCCGAAGAACCCTGTTTGTGAGGATCGCGCCCCAGCTAAAGCTCAGATCACATAAATCCCAATGAACGCTGAACCATTGCACTTATGCGATGGTTCAGCAGACAAACAATGCCTTGGCAACATCATCATCCATAAAAAAACAATTACTCGCGCCCTCCAGCGCGCTCGAGGAGTTCGTCTGTGAATCGCTATCAGCCCCTTAAATCCAACGCATCTGACATTCCAACTTTTTATATAGACTCGCACGTTGCACCCCACCTGTTATTTGAAGATGCCTGCTTCAGAATACGCGCTGCCACGAGCTTTTTAGAGGCGCTGACCTCTGTAACCGTTAAACATACTAATGATGCTGATTTTTTCCGCCTGATACTTCCAGCCTATTTATTGCTACAGGACGGTGTCGACGCGCTGGACCAAATAACATTTAAAGGATTGTAAATCATGGCCAAATCGACGACCCATGAAATGATAAAAGCAGCAATGATCAAGGCAATTGAAACAGGGCTTATTCCTCGTCACTCCCACCTTGATGGCTATATAAGAAGTTGGGAAAGCCTGACGCTTGTCATCCAGGCAGCGCTTGAGGCAACAGCAGATAATTGAGGAACCACAGGTGTTTGCATTTGAAGGTGCCAGCAACAGGTGATCATTCCATCATGAACACAAAAAAAGCTGGCAATCCCCACCGTTGATATGCGCCACTAGCCCCATTCATTGAAACAGCTGCAACGTCGCCGCCACGGGCCGCGGCCACCCTGGAGAACCCCGTTATGAGCGAGAGTGTGTTTGCCGATCGCATCGTGCAGAACCTGCTCGACACCGACTTCTACAAACTGACGATGATGCAGGCGGTGCTGCACAACTACCCTAACGTGGAAGTCGAATGGGAGTTTCGTTGCCGTAACAGCGAGGATCTGCGCCCATACCTGGCGGAGATCCGCTTTCAGATCGAGCGCCTGGCCGAGTTGAGCCTGAGTGCCGATCAGTTGAGTTTCCTGGAGCGCATCAGCTTTCTGAAACCGGATTTCCTGCGCTTTCTCGGGCTGTTCCGCTTCAACCTGCGCTACATCCACACCGGCATTGAAAACGGCGAGTTGTTCATCCGCCTGCGCGGGCCGTGGCTGCACGTGATTCTGTTCGAAGTGCCGCTGCTGGCCATGGTCAGCGAAGTGCGCAACCGCTATCGCTACCGGGAAATAGTCCTGGAACAGGCTCGCGAACAACTCTATCGCAAGTTCGACTGGCTCACCGCCAATGCCAGCGCGGACGAATTGTCCGAGTTGCAGGTAGCCGATTTCGGCACCCGCCGTCGCTTCTCGTACCGTGTACAGGAAGAAGTGGTGAACGTGCTCAAGCATGACTTCCCCGGTCGCTTCGTCGGCACCAGCAACGTGCACCTGTCCCGAGAGCTGGACATGAAGCCGCTGGGCACCATGGCCCACGAATGGATCATGGCCCACCAGCAACTCGGTCCGCGGCTGATCGACAGCCAGATTGCCGCCCTCGACTGCTGGGTCCGCGAATACCGCGGGTTGCTGGGGATCGCCCTGACCGACTGCATCACCTCCGATGCCTTCCTCAACGATTTCGACCTGTTCTTTGCCAAGCTCTTCGACGGCTTGCGTCACGACTCCGGTGATCCGGTGCAGTGGGCGGAAAAAGCCATCGCCCACTATCACAAGCTTGGCATCGACCCGATGAGCAAGACCCTGGTGTTTTCCGACAGCCTGACCCTACCCAAATCTCTGGAGATTTTTCGGGCATTGCGCGGTCGGATCAATGTGAGCTTCGGTATTGGCACCAACCTGACGTGCGATATTCCGGGTGTCGAACCAATGAGCATCGTGCTTAAAATGACGGCCTGCAACGGCCAGCCAGTGGCCAAGATCTCTGATGAGCCTGGCAAGACTCACTGCAAAGACCCGAATTTCGTCGCCTATTTGCGACATGTTTTCCAAGTACCTGCCGCCATTTCCAGCCCATCTAGCAAGGAGTGAATTCATGCAAGCCGTACAGCGTGAGATTGCTGAACAGCTCAAGGTCCAACCGCCCTTCGCGGATCAACTCGCCCTCGAGGCTGAAGTTGCCCGGCGGATTTCCTTCATTCAGGACTGCCTGGTCAATGCCGGGCTCAAGACGCTGGTGCTGGGCATCAGCGGCGGCGTCGACTCCCTGACCGCCGGCCTGCTGGCCCAGCGCGCCATGCGTGAACTGCGCGAGCGCACTGGTGATGCCAGTTACAAGTTCATCGCCGTGCGCCTGCCTTATGGCGTCCAGTTCGACGAACATGATGCCCAGGCCTCAGTGGATTTCATTGCCCCCGACGAGCGCCACACTGTAAACATCGCCCCGGCGGTCAAATCCCTGGCCAGCGAAGTGGCGGCCTTCGAGGGTAAGGAGGCGGTGCAGAAGGATTTCGTGCTGGGCAACACCAAGGCGCGGATGCGCATGGTCGCGCAATACACCATCGCTGGCGCGGCTCACGGCCTGGTGATCGGCACCGATCACGCGGCAGAAGCGGTGATGGGCTTCTTCACCAAATTCGGTGACGGCGCCTGCGACCTCGCACCACTGAGCGGCCTGGTGAAAAATCAGGTCCGGGCGATTGCCCGCAGCTTCGGCGCGCCGGAGTCGCTGGTGGAAAAAATCCCGACCGCCGACCTCGAAGACCTGTCGCCGGGCAAACCGGACGAAGTGTCCCACGGCGTGACCTATGCCGAGATCGATGCCTTCCTGCATGGCGAACCGGTGCGTGAAGAAGCGTTCAAGATCATCTGCAACACGTACAAAAAGACCCATCACAAGCGTGTGATGCCGTTCGCGCCATAAGGACGTCGGCGTCTGTACCGACGCCTTCGCGGGCAAGCCACGCTCCCACAGGTTTTGTGTTGGACGCCGGTAATGGGCACGACACACATCCTGTGGGAGCGTGGCTTGCCCGCGAAGAACGATGACGCGGTCAACCGTCAGGCACAAAAAAAGCGTCCCGAGCGGACGCTTTTTTATGCGCTTGATTCGATTACTTCAGAGTAACAGTGCCTTTCATCATCGAGATATGGCCTGGGAACGAGCAGAAGAAACCGTACTTTTCAGCAGCATTGAGCTTCGACACATCGAAAGTTACCGAATCGGTTTCCTTGGCGCCGATGACTTTGGTGTGAGCGATGACGCGAGCATCACCTTCTTTCAGGTAACTCTTGTCGAGACCTGCCGCCAGGCCATCGGTAGCGATCGGCTGCATGTCGGCTTCTTTGCTCAGCACCCAGTTATGGCCCATGACGTTTTTCGGCAGGCTGCCGGAGTGAGTCAATTCAACGGTGAAGGTCTTGCAGCTTTTGTCGATTTCAATGGCCTTGGTGTTGAAGGACATCTGGTCGGTGGAGTCGATGGTCGTCTTGCACTCGGCAGCCATCAATTGGCTGCTGGCCAGTGTCAGGAGGGATACCGCAACAAGTTTGGCAAACATGGTGAATCTCCAAGGCAGGGTTAACAAAAGTGCTAATGGACAGAAGACTGCCTGAAATCTTCGCAAGTTCCTATGACCTGAATCAAAAATTGTATACAACTTTTGGGCTATGACACTCATCGAAACAATCTACCAGCCAAGCGTCTGGCACGGCCCTATCATCAGGGCCGTCATCTCTCATCCGGAGCGTCTGTCATGTCTTTCAACCGTTTATTGAGCAGTTTGCTCGCCGCTTATGCCTGTGGCGCCAGCGGTACCTGTGAAACACCTGAACGCGAGGTTTAACCCTTGGAACGATGCAAGCCTGCCTTTACTCTGTGGCCCTGATGACCATGGAGTAAGGCATGTCTTTAGCGTCCGTTTGTGTATTTTGCGGTGCCAGCACTGGCACTAACCCGGCTTATCGTGAAGCGGCTGTCGCCCTGGGGCGAGCATTGGCCGTGCGCAAGCTGACTCTGGTCTATGGCGGCGGCGCCGTCGGGCTGATGGGGATTGTGGCCGATGCCGCACTGGCGGCCGGCGGTGAAGTGATCGGGATCATCCCGCAGAGCCTCAAGGACAAGGAAATCGGCCACAGCGGCCTGACCCGCCTGGAAGTGGTCGACGGCATGCATGCGCGCAAGGCGCGAATGGCCGAGCTCAGCGATGCCTTCATCGCGCTGCCCGGCGGCCTTGGCACGCTGGAAGAACTGTTCGAAGTCTGGACCTGGGGTCAGCTCGGCTATCACGGAAAACCGCTGGGTTTGCTGGAAGTGAACGGTTTCTACAGCAAATTGACGTCTTTTCTTGATCATATCGTCGGCGAAGGCTTCGTTCGCGAAGCGCACCGTGACATGCTGCAAATGAGCGAATCGCCGCAAACCCTGCTCGACGCACTGGACGCCTGGCAACCCTCGGTACCGCCAAAATGGACCGAGCAAAAACCCAGCTAACGGCTCGGCATCGATACAGGGCAGAATATGCGCCGCTCAACCTCACCTTCGACCCCAGAGGATCGCCCATGGCTAAACCTAATTATTCCTTCGCCAAACGTCAGAGAGACTTGGCCAAGGAGCAGAAGAAAGAGGAAAAGCTTCAGCGCAAGAAAGCTACAGCTGAAGAAGAAGCAGCAGCACTGAACCCGGATACCGAAGGCGAAGTGGCTACAGACGAAGCTGAAGCACCGAAAGATCAGGCGCCCGACGCCTGAGACCCTCAGGGCCCGATGATCTGATCAGGCCCACCGGATCTGTGTCCAGGGTCAGCAACGATGTTGCTGACCCTCACAGTCCCATCTGAAATCCCTCTCAAAAAATTGCACATTCCCTGTGTGGGCTTGCTCGCGAAAGCGGCGGCACATCCAACATCTATGTGGCTGACTGGCCGCTTTCGCGCGGATCTTCGTTACTCCAATGGCATTACGGTAACTCGTACCTCCGGGTCGTGGCTGCCACCGCCCAGGATCACCCCACGCAACGGCGACACATCGGAAAAATCCCGGCCCCAGGCCAGGGTGATGTGCTTCAGCGCCGGTTGCACATTATTGGTCGGGTCGAAATCCACCCACCCCAGCACCGGACAAAACACCGACACCCAGGCATGAGACGCATCGGCGCCGATCAGCCGTGGCTGGCCCGGAGGGGGCTGGGTCAGCAGGTAGCCGCTGATGTACCGCGCCGCTAATCCACGGGAGCGCACACAAGCGAGCATCAAGTGCGCAAAGTCCTGGCAAACCCCTCGCCGCCTCTCCAGCACTTCCACCAGCGGCGTTGCCACTTGGGTCGCTTCGGCGTCGAAGGTGAATTCGCTGAAGATCTTCTCCATCAATGCCTGAACCCCCAGCAGCAATGGCCGGCCAGGAGGAAAACAACTTTCGGAGAACTCGACGAAGCTGCGCTTCAAATGCACATAAGGCGACTCAAACCGGTAACGGCAGGCTTCCAGCAGTTCAGGAGAGAGCGGCTGACTGCTGTAGGTCAGCGCATTGCAGGTTTCTTCCCAGGCTGACGATTGATTGAGGTCCAGCGATGGTCGGGCCAGCACTTCGACCGTCAGGCTGGCATTGACCAGCAACTCATCGTGGGGCCGCTCGAACGCCAGCCGGGTCAGCGGATTGCCAAACACGTCCAGCTCATCCCGGCGCGAAGTCGGGTCGGGGCTGATCTGTAACTGCTGTTCGGTACAGCGCTGCCAGGCACAGGTTCGTGGCCACAGATGCGCCAGTTGCTGGGCCAGGGACACCGGGCTGTCATAGTGATAATGGGTGTCGTGGAAAATCTGGTAATGGGCATTCATCAGACGGACACCGTGCGTTGGCTGACATCATCGACATGGGCGAAATGGCGCAAGGCCAGGCGATCCGATACTTGTCCGCTGGCATCGGCGATTTCCTGCAACAGATCGGCCAACCCCTCGATGGCGGCGCGAACACTGGCCTCGCCGAACAGTGAGTTTTCCAGGCAACCCAGATCGAAGCGCGCCAACCGCTCCACCAACTGCGGCAGACCTGTTTCACGCGGCGCACCAAAGTCGTCGTTCAAGCGCTTCAACGTGCGGGTTACCAGTTTCAACTGGAACAACACGGCATGAGGGTTCTGCTCGTCGAGCAACAACAGGTCCAGCACCGGGATCAATTGCGCCACCGCCAAGTACCGAGAGCGGTAGGTGATGCTGCTGTTGCCCAGCTCCAGCAGCCATTCCAGCCCGGCCTGATCGAAAGTCCCGGCGCCACGCAGAAACGCTGCCAGGCTGCCGCTGAGAAACTGCAGCCGCTCGATCCGTCGCCCGATCATCAGGAAACGCCAGCCTTCATCCCGGGTCATGTCATCCAGGGCGAAACCGGACAGCGCCGCCAGCGACATCACCAGTCGGTTGAGGAAATCCAGTAGCTCGCCGAAATCCGGCTCCTCGGTTTCCAGTTCCATGGCCTCGCGCTGCAATTCCACCAGCGCTTGCCAGTTCTCTCGCGAGAGCTTGCCGCGTACTTGCGACGCCGCCCACTGCAAACGTTGCAGGTTGGAGCGCAGGCTGAACGGCCAATCATCGCCGAGCAGCGCCGCCAGCAATCGCTCCGGCAACTCGCCCTCCTCCGGCAACAGATTCAAACGTTCACCGAGATCGACTGCCGCCTCCAGGGCTTGCGGGTCATCGCCATCGACATAGCGCGCCAGCATGATCCGCAGCAGCCGCGCGCTGTCATCGCAGCGCTCACAGTAGCGGCCGAACCAGAACAGGTTCTCGACCACCCGCGATGGCAGATACGGATCGCGTCGCACCAGATCGTGAACGCCAATGTTGCGCTGGGCTTTCCATTGTTCACCGCTGGGCGGGCGATCGCCCAACACCCAAGTGTCCTTGCTTGCGCCGCCGCGCTGCATCGACACCACTTCGGCGTCAGCTTCGGCGGCAACCCGGGTCAGCCCGCCGGGCAGTACTCGATAGCCGTCCCGACTGGCCACCGCATACACGCGCATGCCAATGGCCCGCGGCTGCAACTGGCCACCTTCGGCCTGCCAGATCGGTGCTTGGGACAGCTGCGCCAATTCTTGCGCAACATAGGCGTAAGGCCGTGCCTGCATGCGCTCGGCCAGCGCCTGGCGCTGTTTTTCACTCAAATCACGACCAAACACCGGGGCGAAGCTCTGCGACGGAAACGCCGGTTTGATCAACAGCTCCGGGAGTTTTTCCAGGGCCTGAGCCAGCACCGGCGCTTCACCGCACCACCAGGTCGCAATGGACGGCAGGATCAGTTCTTCACCGAACAGGAATTGATTGATCTTCGGCAGGAAACCCAGCAACCCCGGCGACTCCAGCACGCCGCTGCCTAGGGCATTGGCCACCAGCACCCGGCCCTGACGCACGGCTTCGAGCAGCCCCGGCACGCCTAGGGCCGAGTCGGTGCGCAGCTCCAGCGGGTCGCAGAAATCATCATCGAGCCGACGCATGATCGCGTGAACCCGACGCAGGCCGCTCAAGGTTTTCAGGTAGACCGTGGCATCCCGGACGGTCAGGTCACCGCCCTCCACCAACGGATAACCAAGCTGGCGAGCCAGGTACAAGTGTTCGAAATAGCTTTCGTTGAAACGCCCCGGCGTCAGCAGCACCACCAGCGGCGCTTCGTCATCACTAGGTGCCTGACGGGCGAGCGTTTCCTGAAGCGTGCGGAAGAATCCGGCCAGGTGCTGCACCTTCAAATCGCGGTACAGCTCGGGGAAGGCCCGGGACACGATGGTGCGGTTTTCCAGCGCGTAGCCGGCACCGGATGGCGCTTGAGTCCGGTCCGCGGTCACCCACCAGCGACCGTCAGGCGTACGCGCCAGATCCACGGCGTACAGATGCAGAAAGGCCCCGTCGGGCGGCGAAATGCCCTGACAGGGCCAGAGGAAGTTGTTGTGACCGAACACCAGCTCAGCCGGCAGCAGGCCTTCGGCGATCAAGCGCTGAGGGCCGTACAGGTCCGCCAGCACAGCATTGAGCAACCGCGCCCGTTGAGCGATCCCGGCCGATAACTGTTCCCACTCATCGGCGGCAATCACATGGGGCAGCAGGTCCAGCTCCCACGGCCGGTCGGCGCCCTTGGGGTCGGCGTAGACGTTATAGGTCACGCCGTTTTCCTGGATCTGTCGGGTCAGCAGCGCCTGACGCTGCACCAATTGCGTTGGCGTGCTGCGTTGCAATTGATCGAACAGCCGTTGCCAGTGCGGGCGCACGGCGCCGCTGTCGTCGAGCAGTTCGTGATAAGTGCCCGCGGTCAGCGGGTAGCGGTCAAGCAGGTCAGGCATGGAAAGCTCGGCAGACAGCAAAGAACGGTCAGACTAACGCAGGCTCATGACGCCCGGATATACGAAAAATCCGAGCGTCGCGTACGGTTTAGAAACGTCGCAAATCGAGAGTCATCGGTAGCTCGTCGTTAATTTCCAGATTCGGTATAGGAAGTTTCCCCGGCGTGTGTCCGACGCGAAAGAAACGCGCCATCCGCCGGCTCTCGGCCTCATTGGCGTTCACCGGCAGGCTGTCGTAGTTGCGCCCGCCCGGATGGGCGACGTGGTACTGACAGCCGCCCAGTGATCGCCCCATCCAGGTGTCGAGCAAGTCGAAAACCAGCGGCGCGTGGACCGGGATGGTCGGTTGCAGACAGTTAGCCGGTTGCCAGGCGCGAAAGCGAACGCCGGCGACGAACTCACCGACCCGCCCCGTGGGTTGCAATGGCACCGGGATGCCATTGCAGGTCAGCAGATAACGCTGGGGCGGCAGGCCGCTGAGCTTGACCTGCAAACGCTCCAGCGACGAATCCACGTAACGCACCGTGCCACCTGCCGCGCCCTCCTCGCCGAGTACATGCCAAGGCTCCAGCGCCTGACGCAATTCCAGTTGGATGCCGCTGACGGCGTAATCACCGACCTTGGGAAAGCGGAACTCCAGATGCGCCGCGAACCACTCGGCCCGCACGGGGTAACCGGCGGCATTGAGGTCGACGATCACATCAGCGAAATCCTGCTCGATAAAGTGCGGCAACAGGAACCGGTCGTGCAGTTCGGTGCCCCAACGCGCGAGTTTCGGTGGTGCATAAGGCTCGCGCCAGAAGCGAGCCAGCAACGCCCGCAGCAACAACTGCTGAGCCAGGCTCATGCGTGCATGGGGCGGCATTTCAAAGGCTCGCAGTTCCAGTAATCCAAGGCGCCCGGTGGCGCCGTCCGGCGAATAGAGTTTGTCGATGCAGAACTCGGCGCGGTGGGTGTTACCGGTCACGTCGATCAGCAAATTGCGCAACAAGCGATCCACCAGCCATGGCGGGCATTCTTCGCCCGGCTTCGGCATCTGTGCGAAGGCGATTTCCAGTTCATACAGCGAATCGTTGCGCGCTTCATCCACCCGCGGCGCCTGGGATGTCGGGCCGATGAACAGTCCGGAAAACAGGTAGGACAAGGACGGGTGGTTGTGCCAGTAGCTGATCAGGCTGCGCAGCAAATCCGGACGGCGCAGAAACGGCGAGTCTGCCGGGGTCGCTCCACCCAATACGAAATGGTTGCCGCCACCAGTGCCGGTATGCCGGCCGTCGATCATGAACTTCTCGGTGGTGAGTCGAGTCTGGCGCGCCTCTTCGTAAAGAAACTCGGTGCGCTCCACCAACTCGTCCCAGGTGGCAGACGGCTGGACGTTGACCTCAATCACTCCCGGATCCGGAGTAATGCGGAAGTTGCTCAGGCGCGGATCGCTCGGCGGTTCATAGCCTTCCAGCAACACCGGGCAATGCAATTCCTCGGCGGCGGCTTCGATGGCGGCGACCAGTTCCAGATAGTCCTCGACCCGCTCCAATGGCGGCATGAACAGGTACAACCGGCCTTCTCGCGCTTCGGCGCAGAAGGCGGTGCGGGTCAGCCAATCGGCGGACTCATCGATCTTTGGCGCGCGCTCGTCGGCGGTTTGCGGTTGAGCGTGATTCTGTAGCTGCTCGGTGCCCGGCAGCTCAGGAAAATCCTGATTCGGGTCGACAGGATGAATGAACGGATACTCCGCTGCCTTCACCCAGGGCTGCGAACCGAGTGGCAAGCGATACCCCAGCGGCGAATCCCCCGGCACCAACCGGCAATGTTCTTCCCGCAGATACCAGCGACCGCTCTGCCATTGATCGCCCTTGGCGGTGCGTGCCAGCGGCAGGACCTGGCCGATAACCTTGTCCAGGCCCTGACTGAAGACTTTGCGCAGGCGCGCACGCTCCAAAGGTTCTTCCAGGCGTGAGTCTTCGGCGCTGACGTTCTGCGGCAAAGCGCCTTCGCGCCAGAGGTAATAGAAATTGTCTTCGTAGGCCGGGAACACAAAGCGGGTCGGAATTTTCAAGCGTTCGGCGACACTCGCCAGAAAACGCCCGGCCAGTTCGCCATCGGCGCCGTAGTCGTCCTGCTCATCGGCGATCAGCGCGCTGTTGTGCCAGATCGGCACGCCGTCGCGGCGCCAGTAGCAGTTCAGCGACCAGCGCGGCAGTTGCTCGCCGGGGTACCACTTGCCCTGACCGAAATGCACCAGCCCCTTGGGTGCGTAATGCTTGCGCATGCGCTGGAACAGCTCGGCCGACAGCCGACGCTTGTCCGGCCCGAGCGCCGCGGTGTTCCACTCGGCACCGTCCGGGTCATCGATGGAAACGAACGTCGGCTCACCGCCCATGGTCAGGCGCACGTCGCCTTCGAGCAGGTCGGCATCGATCTGCCGGCCCAATGCCTGAATCGCCAGCCATTGCTCTTCGGTGTAGGGCTTGGTAACCCGCGGCGCTTCCCAAATCCGCTCGACCGACATCTCGTGGGTGAATTCGCACTCGCACGGTTCCACCAAGCCACTGATCGGTGCCGCAGAGGACGGATCGGGACTACAGGCCAATGGAATGTGTCCTTCGCCGGCAAACAACCCTGAAGTCGCGTCCAGGCCGATCCAGCCAGCACCGGGCAAATAGACCTCGCACCAGGCGTGCAGGTCAGTGAAGTCCACTTCGGTGCCCGAGGGACCGTCAAGGCTTTTGACATCGGCGGTCAACTGAATCAGGTAACCGGACACGAAACGCGCCGCCAGGCCGAGGTTGCGCAGCAATTGCACCAGCAACCATGCCGAGTCGCGGCAGGAACCGGACGCATGCTCGAGGGTGTATTCCGGGGTCTGTACACCTGGCTCCATGCGAATCAGGTAGCCGATGTCTTCGCTGAGGCGCTGGTTGAGCGCGACCAGGAAATCCACGCTCGGTAGCGGCGTGCGATCGATGCCCTCCAGATAGGCCTTGAATGTCGGCGTCAGGGGCAAGGTTTCCAGGTACGGCGCCAGCTCTTTGCGCTCATCCGCGGCATAGGTGAAAGGGATTTTTTCGGCGTAGGGCTCGAGGAAAAAGTCGAACGGATTGAAGACCGCCATCTCCGCCAGCAAATCGACCTCGATCCGCAGCTCATCGGTTTTCTCCGGGAATACCAACCGCGCCAGGTAATTGCCCTGGGGATCCTGCTGCCAGTTGATGAAATGCTGCTCGGGCGAGACTTTCAGCGCATAGGACAGTATCCGCGTGCGGCTGTGGGCAGCCGGGCGCAGCCGAACGATCTGCGGACCGAGCTCGACGGCACGGTCGTAGCGGTAATGCGTGACGTGATGCAATGCGACATGAATCGACACGGCGGCCTCCTGCGAGCCAGGGCATAGACACAAGCGCGCAAGACTTATGCCAGAGCGGCGGTCATTGCGCTTTATCGACAGACCCGGTGCAGTACAGCACCAAAACGGAGCCGTGGCTGTGGTTATAGTGCGAGGGTTGCGCATATTTGTGGCGCACGTGTGAGGGGCGGGTGCTGAGTCCACCCAACTAACGGGCTTTGTGCTTTGCAATAACAGCTTGGCGCAAGTGACGTACTTCAAGCAGCTTCTGGCGCATCTCGCGGTGACGTTTGCTATTGAGCAGCAATAGTGTCAACAGTGGGAACAGCAACGTCACCGCATAAGTCAGGGGATGCACCTCATATGCAATGGTGGGCAGTACCCCAAGAAAACAAAGGGCCAGAAGCACGACCAGAGGCCGCACCCATTGCGGACGACCGCGCGCGACCATGAAATGACAATGCACGACGAAGAGGGTAAGCGCGATCCCCCCGAAAAAAGAGTACTTGGCGTTGTCAGCCAACGGAAGGTTTCTAAAATAGCTTTCGAAAAACAAAGGCACCGCAAAGACCAGGGTAAAAATTGACGCGAATATTGCCCCCATGAAGACCGGGAAATACTTCGATAGAAAATTGCGAATGCTGGGCAGCTCATTCATTGCTCAGCCTCCTCGTACAGGCCTACGGCAATGGTGCGGACATTCCCCGAAATTGCACTGCCGGTAAAACCGATAGCGGCGCCCAAGGCGTCTTTTATCTGAGTGACCGTTGCATGCTTGACCTCGGTGGGCGTGAAACGCCTGGGCAATTCACCCGATAACTGCTTCAACTTGATCATCTTCGACGTCAAGCGCGGGTCGTTGATGCTCAATAGTTCTTTGGTCAGTTTGGCACGTTCCTGTCGATTCAGCCCCCTGAGCACTTCCCTGACACTTTTCCCGGTCGTGGCCTTATTCAGCCTGACCAGTTTGAGCGTTGTCAGCGTGGATGCGCCTACCCCGACCAAGGACGCAGCATCCAGCGCAATCATGGTGTACTGGTACCACTCTTCGCTGTCGAGCTCATCGTTACGGGCAGGGTTGACGATCTCATTGCGGGTCCGATAGCCGCTGGCAAAACACTGCACTGAGCTGGCAGCCGCAGCGGTATAACCGAGCGCAGCGACCACAGTACTTGCCCCTGCCGAAAACGGAATAGCCACGGAGCCACTGAGCACTACGATCCAGCCGATCACTGCACCCGCGCACGATAAAGTGGTGTTGACAGCCTCCCCAACCAGGCGTGATTCGCGCGGATTGTCCTGTACATGCTGCGCAAACTGAGCCGGCGCGATGTACTTCTGCGCCTCGCGCAAAATGATTCGCTTGGGCCTGATACTGCAAATCGGCTTGAACTCGCGCAGGGTCACTACGTTGAATTCGGCGTCGATGTACACCACGCCCGCGCCGACGATTCCGGGGGCGGCGTCGATGGCGGCGAACAGGCGTGGCAGGTTGATCTGGCTTTCGATGCATTGGCGGGCCATGAACTGGGAGGGGCTGTAGTCCATGCCGATACCCGGTAAGGGGTTGCTCATGTAAATCGTCCTTGAAAATCGGGGGTGTGATCTTTGTTGCCTGTGCAGGCGAGTTCCGACTCCCACAGGGTTTGGCGTTGCACAGGAAAATCGATTTCCCGGGCAGCCATTGAAGCGCGCGTCACCTTAGCAAACAGGCCGCACACTCGCTAGAAAACAAAACGCCAGCACTGAGGCTGGCGTTTTGCGATATGGCGCGCAGATTAACGCGGCACGACTGGTTTTCGGGCCGGTTTCGGTCCCTTGCCTTTGGCCGCGTCCTTGCGCTCCTTGGCCGCCTGCTGGTTGCGGGCAAATGCCGCAGCCTTGGCTTGTTCACGCTTGTCCCACGGGTTGCCGCCGTCGCTGGCACGCGGTGGCAGCCCGGTGTGCTGGGTCAGGATTTTGGTGGTCTTTTCCCCCGCCACTTTATGGCTGCCAGCCGGCGTCGAGTTCTTGCGACGGGCGCTCTGATAGCTGTCGGTCGCCGGCTGATGCAGCGGGATCAACTGGTTCTTGCCCGGCCCGATCAGGTCGGCGCGGCCCATGCGGGTCAGCGCTTCACGCAGCATCGGCCAGCCTTTGGGGTCGTGATAACGCAAGAACGCCTTGTGCAGACGACGCTGCTCTTCGCTCTTGACGATGGTCACGCCGTCACTCTTGTAAGTGACCTTGCGCAACGGGTTCTTGCCCGAATGGTACATCGCGGTGGCGGTAGCCATCGGCGACGGGTAGAACGCCTGCACCTGGTCGGCACGGAAACCGTTGCCCTTGAGCCACAGGGCCAGGTTCATCATGTCTTCGTCGGTGGTGCCCGGGTGAGCGGCGATGAAGTACGGAATCAGGTACTGCTCTTTCCCGGCTTCCTTGGTGTACTTCTCGAACATGCGCTTGAACTTGTCATAGCTGCCGATGCCCGGTTTCATCATCTGGTTGAGCGGACCTTCCTCGGTGTGTTCCGGGGCGATCTTCAGGTAACCACCGACGTGGTGGGTCACCAGCTCCTTGACGTATTCCGGCGACTCGACCGCGAGGTCGTAACGCAGACCGGATGCGATCAGGATCTTCTTCACCCCCGGCAAGGCGCGGGCGCTGCGATAGAGCTGGATCAGTGACGAGTGGTCGGTGTTGAGGTTCGGACAAATCCCCGGGAACACGCACGAAGGCTTGCGACACGCGGATTCGATTTCCGGGGTCTTGCAGGCGATGCGGTACATGTTCGCGGTCGGGCCGCCGAGGTCGGAGATGACACCGGTGAAGCCCGGGACCTTGTCGCGGATCTCTTCGATTTCGCGAATGATCGACTCTTCGGAACGATTCTGGATGATCCGGCCTTCGTGCTCGGTGATCGAGCAGAACGTACAGCCACCGAAGCAGCCGCGCATGATGTTTACCGAGAAACGAATCATTTCATAGGCCGGAATCTTTTCCTTGCCGTACGCCGGGTGCGGAACCCGTGCGTAAGGCATGCCGAACACGTAGTCCATTTCTTCAGTGGTCATCGGAATCGGCGGCGGGTTGAACCAGACGTCGACTTCGCCATGCTTCTGCACCAATGCGCGGGCATTGCCCGGGTTGGTTTCAAGGTGCAGCACGCGGTTGGCGTGAGCGTAAAGCACCGCGTCGCCACGGACCTTTTCAACCGACGGCAGACGAATCACGGTTTTGTCGCGGGTCATTTTCGGGCTGGCCAGGATCTGTACTACCTTGGCTTCCTGCGGGTCCTCAACCGGCCCCTTTTCCTGCTCGATGGCGCAAGCCTGGGTGTCTTGGGTGTTCACGTACGGGTTGATGATCTTGTCGACCTTGCCCGGACGGTCAATACGCGTGGAGTCGATCTCGAACCAGTCTTTTGGCGTGTCACGCCGAATGAACGCAGTGCCGCGCACATCGGTGATGTCTTCGATCTTGTGACCGAACGACAGACGCTGGGCGACTTCGACGATCGCACGCTCGGCGTTGCCGTAGAGCAGGATGTCGGCGCAAGCGTCGATCAGGATCGAGTTGCGCACCCGGTCCTGCCAGTAATCGTAGTGGGCGATGCGGCGCAGGGAGGCTTCGATGCCACCGAGCACGATCGGCACGTTCTTGTAGGCTTCCTTGCAGCGCTGGCTATAAACCAGGCTCGCTCGGTCCGGACGTTTGCCCGCCAGGCCACCCGGGGTGTAGGCGTCGTCAGAGCGGATTTTCTTGTCGGCGGTGTAGCGGTTGATCATCGAGTCCATGTTGCCGGCCGCGACGCCAAAGAACAGGTTCGGCTCGCCGAGCTTCATGAAGTCGTCTTTGGACTGCCAGTTCGGCTGCGCAATGATCCCGACGCGGAAGCCCTGGGCCTCCAGCAGCCGGCCGATGATCGCCATGCCGAACGACGGGTGATCGACGTAGGCATCACCGGTGACGATGATGATGTCGCAGGAATCCCAGCCAAGCTGATCCATCTCCTCCCTGCTCATCGGCAGGAATGGCGCTGGCCCGAAACATTCGGCCCAGTACTTGGGATAGTCAAATAACGGCTTGGCTGCTTGCATGTCGATAACCGGCGTTGGCTTTCATTGAATTTCGCGGGCGCGGAATATAGCACAAAATTTGACCAATTCCGACGGCTATGGTCGGAAATCAGCGAGCGATATACGCAACCTCTGTGGCGAGGGAGCTTGCTCCCACTCGACTGCGAAGCAGTCGCAACATATACAAATACGGTGCACCTGAAACAGGATGACTCAGGTTTTGGGGTTGCTATGCAACCCAGCGGGAGCAAGCTCCCTCGCCACAAAGTCCCTGCGCAGGTTATTCATCGTCGTCGAAGTTGTAGCTACCCGGCGCCAGGTTTTCAAATCGGGTGTATTTGCCGATGAAGGCCAGGCGGATAAAGCCGATCGGGCCGTTCCGCTGTTTGCCGATAATGATTTCGGCAATGCCTTTGTGTTCGGTTTCCGGGTGATACACCTCGTCCCGGTACACGAACATGATCACGTCGGCGTCCTGCTCGATCGCACCCGATTCGCGCAAGTCGGAGTTCACCGGGCGCTTGTTCGGCCGTTGTTCCAGGGAACGGTTGAGCTGGGACAGTGCCACCACCGGGCAGTTGAATTCCTTGGCCAGGGCTTTCAGGGACCGGGAAATCTCGGAAATCTCGTTGGTGCGGTTATCACCGCTGGAACCCGGGATCTGCATCAGCTGCAGGTAGTCGATCATGATCAGGCCGATCTCACCGTGCTCACGCACCAGACGACGGGTCCGGGCCCGCATTTCCGATGGGCTGATACCCGCCGTGTCATCGATGAACAGCTTGCGATCATTGAGCAGGTTGACCGCCGACGTCAGGCGCGGCCAGTCGTCGTCTTCAAGGCGACCGGCCCGGACCTTGGTCTGGTCGATCCGGCCGAGGGAAGACAGCATACGCATGATCAGCGATTCGCCTGGCATCTCGAGGGAGTAAACCAGAACAGCCTTCTCGCTACGCAACACGGCGTTTTCCACCAGGTTCATCGCAAAGGTGGTTTTACCCATGGACGGACGGCCGGCGACGATGATCAGGTCGGACGGTTGCAGTCCGCTGGTCTTCTCGTCGAGGTCGGTATAGCCGGTAGACAGGCCGGTAATGGCGTTGTCGGTGTTGAACAAGGTATCGATGCGGTCGATGGCCTTGGTCAGCAGGTCGTTGACGCTGACCGGGCCGCCGGTTTTCGGACGGGCCTCGGCAATCTGGAAGATCTGCCGTTCGGCCTCGTCAAGGATTTCAGCGGCGGTGCGGCCTTCGGGGTTGAAGGCGCTGTCGGCGATTTCGGTGCTGATGCCGATCAGCTGGCGCAACGTCGCCCGCTCGCGAACGATTTGGGCATAGGCCTTGATGTTGGCGACGGACGGCGTGTTTTTCGCCAGTTCACCGAGGTAACCGAGTCCACCGACTTGCGAGGTCTGACCTTCCTTGTCCAATTGCTCGGCAAGGGTCACGACGTCGATCGGGGAGTTCTGGTCCGCCAGCTTGGCGATGGCCCGGAAGATCAGGCGGTGGTCATGCCGATAGAAATCGCCGTCGGAGACTTGATCGAGCACGCGTTCCCAGGCGTTGTTGTCCAGCATCAGACCACCGAGCACGGCCTGTTCGGCCTCGATGGAATGCGGCGGCACCTTCAGGGCAGCGGTTTGCAGATCATATTGCTCGGGAGCGGAGATATCGTTCATGGCCACTTGGTTTATTTAGGGAAATCAGGAACTGCAGAAAGACAAAGGGCACGACCTGTAAACAGGATCGTGCCCGATGTTACCGGCAAGCACCCGAGGGTGCCAGCCGACAAGTGCTGCTTAAGCTGCTACCACGACAACGCGTACGGTGGCTTCAACTTCGGCGTGCAGGTGCACGGCTACGTCGAATTCGCCTACGTTGCGGATGGTGCCGTTCGGCAGACGAACTTCGCTTTTTGCAACTTCAACGCCAGAGGCGGTCAGTGCATCAGCGATGTCGTGGGTGCCGATCGAACCGAACAGCTTGCCTTCGTCACCAGCGGTGGCAGTGATAGTCACTTCCAGCTCAGCCAGTTGGGCGGCACGGCTTTCAGCCGAAGTTTTGCGGTCTGCTGCGGCTTTTTCCAGCTCAGCGCGACGCTCTTCGAACGCAGCCAGGTTGGCAGCGGTCGCAGCGGTAGCTTTGCCGTAAGGCAGCAGGTAGTTACGACCGTAACCAGCCTTAACGTTCACTTTGTCACCCAGGTTGCCCAGGTTGGTGACTTTTTCCAGAAGGATCAGTTGCATGTGAAAATCCTCTTAACTTTTAACCTTCACCGTTCGCGTTATCGGCATCTTTCGGTGCCGAACGACCGCGAAAATCAATCAGGCTGTCGACGATGGCCAAGACCACCAGCAACGGATAGATCAGCTGCATGAACAGCAACAGCGTGACGTACAACCCCACCAGCCAGAATTTGGCCAGTCGCTTTTGCGCCACCAGCCCGTGAATCAGGGCCAGCCCGGCGAACACCAGCGGTACACTGCACAACGGCGTCAACATGGCCATCTGCGAGCCTAAATTAGGCCCCAGAA
Organism: Pseudomonas wuhanensis; assembly: GCF_030687395.1. Taxonomy (GTDB): domain Bacteria; phylum Pseudomonadota; class Gammaproteobacteria; order Pseudomonadales; family Pseudomonadaceae; genus Aquipseudomonas; species Aquipseudomonas wuhanensis. Next base: position 5,987,361 of record NZ_CP117430.1, read on the forward strand.
GCATTAACGCCAGCAGCAACATCGCCGGTCCCAGCGGGATTCGGATGGCGCGAAACTCGCGACCAAAACCACCCGGGTTGTACAACAACGCCTGCCAGTAGCGCCCGACAATCAGGCTCAGCACACTGACGATTTGCAACAAAGCCGCAATCAGGCCGGTCAGGACCGGTGCAATCAGGGACGCGAAACGCGCCTGCTCGTCTACCGACAATTGCTGGTAGACATCACCGAGTAACGACGGCATGACTTTTATCAAAGCCTGCGCCAGCATCTCGATCTGGGGCGCAAAAGCCACCCCCAGCACCACTGAAAACACCAACCCCATCGCTATGCTGACCAGCAGCACGCGGTTCCAGGACTCGCTTGCGCGCAAAACCAACGCAAGGCTCGAAGACCCCAGCAGCACCAGAAGCGCCCGTGGGTCGTCGGAGTAAAGCCACCAGATCAACGCCGGCAGCAGTCCCAGAGCAAGAACGCCCAAGGCGTCCTTCAATCCGCGCCGCAGGAGCACAAGGCATCCGGCGGCAGCACCCAACCAATACAACAACGGCAACGTTGCGCATCCAGCCACTACCAGAGTGGCCTGCATACGGCCGCGCATGATGAACTCAGCTAAGGCGCGCATGCATTCAATCCTTTGCTACGTGTCGACTGCCCGGTCTCAGCGGCCGTGGCTGTCGGTGTAGGCCAGCAGGGCCAGGAAGCGGGCGCGCTTGATAGCGGTGGCCAGCTGACGCTGATAACGAGCTTTGGTACCGGTGATGCGGCTTGGAACGATTTTGCCGGTCTCGGATACGTAAGCTTTCAGAGTGTTGAGATCTTTGTAATCGATCTCTTTCACGTCTTCAGCGGTGAAGCGGCAGAATTTACGACGACGGAAGAAACGTGCCATGTAATAGGCTCCTCAAAAGGTCCGTGGATTACTCGTCAGCGTTATCGCTGGCGTCGCTGTCATCACCATCAACGCCTTCGGCGTCGGAGTGCTCAGGACGGTCGCGACGCTCACGGCGCTCACTGCGGTTTTCTTCAGCCTTGAGCATCTCGGATTGGCCGGTAACGGCTTCTTCGCGACGGATGACCAGGTTACGGATCACTGCATCGTTGTAGCGGAAGTTGTCTTCCAGCTCGGCCAGGGCCTTGCCAGTGCACTCAACGTTCAGCATCACGTAGTGAGCCTTGTGAACATTGTTGATTGCGTAGGCCAGTTGACGACGACCCCAATCTTCCAGACGGTGGATTTTGCCGCCGTCTTCTTCGATCAGCTTGGTGTAACGCTCAACCATGCCGCCGACTTGCTCGCTTTGATCCGGGTGGACCAAAAAGATGATTTCGTAATGACGCATGAATGCTCCTTACGGGTTGTAGCCTGCCGCTCAAAAGCGGTCAGACAAGGAGTGAATGACACTTATGGACTTGCTTGCGATAGACACATGCGTGCCTGCCGTCACAGCAAGGGGCGCAATTGTAGAGAAGGGACAAGAGAGGCGCAAGGCAATTGGTGATTATTTGAACAGTTCGTTCACACCACCGATCTGCACCATAGCGCAGAACCCATGTGGGAGCGGGCTTGCTCGCGAAAGCGGTGTGTCATTCAGCAAAAGTGTTGAATGTCAGACCGTATTCGCGAGCAAGCCCGCTCCCACATTTGGATCGTGTCCGGCTTAGGACTTTTTGGCGGCCCCGGCGGCTTTGACGCCGCGCTGGCGCAGCGCTTCGAACAGGCAGACGCCGGTGGCGACGGACACATTGAGACTGCTGACACTGCCCGCCATCGGCAGACGCACCAGGTAATCGCAAAGATCGCGAGTCAGGCGGCGCATTCCGCTGCCTTCCGCGCCCATGATCAGGATGGTCGGGCCGGTCAGGTCTTGCTGATACAGATCCTGCTCAGCCTCGCCCGCTGTACCGACGACCCACAAGCCACGCTGCTTGAGTTTTTCCAGGGTGCGCGCCAGGTTGGTTACAGCCACCAACGGAATCACTTCCGCCGCGCCACAGGCGACTTTACGCACCGTCGGGGTCAGGGTCGCTGACTTGTCCTTTGGCACGATCACCGCCAGCGCGCCCGCCGCATCGGCCGAGCGCAGGCAAGCACCAAGGTTGTGCGGATCGGTCACGCCGTCGAGCACCAGCAACAGCGGCGCGCCTTCGGTACGATCGAGCAATTCGTCGAGCATCGCTTCGCCCCAGACCTGACTTGGACTAACGTCCGCGACCACGCCCTGGTGCACGCCATCTACCCACGCATCCAGCTCACGACGCTCAGCCTGACCGACCGCTACGCGATTTTCGGCAGCGAGTGCGATCAGCGTCTGCACCCGCGGATCACTGCGGCCTTCAGCCAGCCAGATCTGCTTGACGCGTTTTGGGTGATGACGCAGCAACGCTTCTACAGCATGCACGCCATAGATTTTTTCCAACTGACTCATGACTTGGCCTTAGGTTTACGCGCCCCGCCGCTTCTGGCGGCTGGAGCGGAACCCGCTTTTGGCGGGCCTTTACGGTGTTTGCTCGGTTTTGCTGGCTTGCCGCCGGAGGCCTTGTCAGACGCCGACCGCCCGGTCTTTCCCCCAGACGCCGCTTTACCGCCGCTTTTCGCTTCAGCCAGCAACGCCTGTTTCAGTTCACGGCTTTTGCGCAACTCGGCATTTTTTGCCGCGGCATCGCTCGGGCGATAGGCTTCGACAGCCTTTTCCTTGGCAGGACGACGGCCGGCTTTCGCCGGTGCCGGCTCTGCGGCGGACTTGGAAGCCGGAGCAGCGGTTTCAGTCCCACGCTTCTTGCGGCCGATCGGCGCGCTGATGGTTTTTTCAGCCATCTCGAAGTCGATCTTGCGCTCGTCGAGGTCGACACGCATGACGCGCACTTCAACGGTGTCGCCAAGGCGGAAGCTGCGACCGGTACGCTCACCGGCGAGGCGGTGGTGTACAGGATCGAAGTGGTAGTAGTCGCCCGGCAGCGCGGTGACGTGCACCAGACCTTCGACGTAAATGTCAGTCAGTTCGACAAACAGACCGAAACCGGTCACGGCGGTGATCACACCCGGGAACGATTCGCCCACGCGGTCTTTCATGAACTCGCACTTGAGCCAGTTCACTACGTCGCGGGTCGCTTCGTCGGCACGCCGCTCGCTCATCGAGCACTGCTCGCCGAGCTGCTCCAGGATCGCTTCGTCGTATGGATAGATCCGCGCTTTCGGAATGGTCATCGCACCGGCACGGCGAACATGCGGGGTGTCCATTTTCGAATGGATGACGCTGCGGATTGCCCGGTGCGTGAGCAAATCTGGATAGCGGCGAATCGGCGAAGTGAAGTGGGTATAGGCTTCGTAATTCAGGCCGAAGTGGCCCTGGTTATCAGCGCTGTACACCGCTTGGCTCAACGAACGCAGCATGACGGTCTGGATCAGGTGGAAATCCGGACGGTCCTTGATGCTGGCCAGCAAAGCCTGGTAATCCTTCGGCGACGGACCATCCTTGCCTTTGTGCAGGGACAGGCCGAGCTCGCCAAGGAAGGCGCGCAGTTTTTCCAGGCGCTCCGGTGGCGGGCCGTCGTGGACGCGATACAACGCAGGGATTTCGTGCTTTTTCAGGAATTCGGCAGTGGCCACGTTGGCCGCCAGCATGCATTCCTCGATCAGCTTGTGGGCGTCGTTGCGGACAGTCGGACGGATTTCGGCAATCTTGCGCTCGGAACCGAAGATAATCCGGGTTTCCTGGGTTTCGAAATCGATCGCGCCGCGCACGTGACGGGCCGCCAGCAGGACCTTGTACAGCGAGTACAGCTGCTTGAGGTGCGGCAGGACGTCAGTGTATTCGCCACGCAGCTGACGTGCTTCAGTGGCTTTCGGCGTCTCCAGCATGGCGCTGACCTTGTTGTAGGTCAGGCGGGCATGGGAGTGAATCACCGCTTCGTAGAAGCAGTAGTCGGTCATCTCGCCGGATTTGGAGATGGTCATCTCGCAGACCATCGCCAAGCGATCGACGTGCGGGTTCAGCGAGCACAGACCGTTGGACAATTGTTCAGGCAGCATCGGCACGACACGCTCGGGGAAGTACACCGAGTTGCCACGAACCTGGGATTCGTTATCCAGCGCCGAACCGATTTTCACGTAGCTGGAAACGTCGGCGATCGCCACGTACAACTTCCAGCCACCGGAGAACAGGCGCAGTTTGCCCGGCTTGGCTTCGCAGTAGACCGCGTCATCGAAGTCGCGTGCATCTTCGCCGTCGATGGTCACGAACGGCAGGTGACGCAGGTCGATACGCTTCTCTTTGTCTTTCTCTTCGACTTCAGGCTTGAGCTTGGCGGCTTCCTTGAGCACCGCTTCAGGCCAGACGTGAGGAATATCGTAGGTGCGCAGGGCGACATCGATTTCCATGCCCGGCGCCATGTAGTTGCCCACGACTTCAACCACATCGCCTTGCGGCTGGAAGCGTGGCGTCGGCCAGTGGGTGATCTTCACTTCGACGAACTGACCGATCTGGGCGTTGGCGTTGCGGCCCGGCGTCACCAGCACTTCCTGCTGGATCTTCGGATTGTCCGCGACGACGAAACCGATACCGCCCTCTTCGAAGTAACGACCCACAATGGTCTCGTGGGCACGGGACACCACTTCGACGATCATGCCTTCGCGGCGACCGCGACGGTCGAGGCCGGAAACACGCGCCAGGGCACGGTCGCCATCGAACACCAGGCGCATTTGCGCCGGGCTCATGAACAAGTCGTCACTGCCGTCGTCCGGGACCAGGAAGCCGAAGCCGTCACGGTGACCGCTGATGCGGCCCAGGATCAGGTCGAGCTTGTCCACCGGCGCATAAGTGCCGCGACGGGTATAGATGAGTTGAGCGTCGCGCTCCATGGCGCGCAGGCGGCGACGCAGGGCTTCGATCTGGTCTTCTGTGGTCAGACCAAACTCTTCGACCAGCTGCTCGCGGTTAGCAGGCGAACCTCGATCAGCAAGGTGCTGAAGGATCAGTTCGCGGCTAGGAATAGGGTTTTCATATTTTTCCGCTTCACGAGCGGCCTCGGGATCGAGGGACTGCCAATCGGCCATTAGAGAGTTTTCACCTTGTCTATATGCGGGTTAGTTTGGCATAGGCGTAATGAAACGGGAAATTTCAGGCTATGACAGCCCATCTAAAGCCCTTTATCGACACCGCAAAGCTGATTTGAATACCGCCGGTGAAATTTTCCAGGTTTTTTCGATGCCGGGGGTTTACAGTTAAAAAGACGCTCCGTATAGTGCGCGCCATCGACGACGCACACGCGCTGCCGATACTGCCCAGATGGTGAAATTGGTAGACACGCCAGCTTCAGGTGCTGGTGACCGCAAGGTCGTGGAAGTTCGAGTCTTCTTCTGGGCACCAATTTCGAGCTTGAGATTAGAACAATTTCAAGGCTCACACAAAAACCCGCGAAAGCGGGTTTTTGCATTCCAGGCTTCCGGTTTATTAAAATTAAATCAGGGGTTTACAGATCAAAATGCTCTCCGTATAGTGCGCCACATCAACAGCGGCAACGCTTGCGATTATGCCCAGATGGTGAAATTGGTAGACACGCCAGCTTCAGGTGCTGGTGACCGCAAGGTCGTGGAAGTTCGAGTCTTCTTCTGGGCACCAATTCAAATTCAAGGTCACGATCTTGAATTTCACAGAAACCCGCGAAAGCGGGTTTTTGCGTTTCTGGCTTTCAAAAAACTCAAGCCATTACTTCTCCTGTGGCGAGGGAGCTTGCTCCCGCTGGAGTGCGAAGCGCTCCTCATCATTCCAACAGTTACACCGCACTCTCAGGGTTTACGGCTGCTTCGCAGCCGAACGGGAGCAAGCTCCCTCGCCACAAAACCCCGCCCCTGCCCCTCTAGCAAACACGCCTCAGACCCGCAAGACGCACATGAGAAACAATATCGTTTATCATTGTTGCAAGATTTTGCAATGCGACAGTGAGGAACCCTGCGAATGATGTTTCGAAATACCCTGCGCCGCGGCCTGACCATCACCCTGCTCGGCCTGACACTCGCCACTCCCCTCACCCAAGCCGCCGATCCGGTTTCCCTGACACTCTATAACGGCCAACACAAGGAAGTCGGCGACGCCGTCGCCAAAGCCTTCGAAGCCAAGACCGGGATTCACGTCAATGTGCGCAAGGGCAGCAGCAACCAACTCGCCAGCCAGATCGTCGAAGAAGGCGATCGCTCCCCCGCCGACGTGATCTACACCGAAGAATCCCCACCGCTGAACAAACTCGGCGAACAAGGTCTGCTGGCGAAAACCGACGCCGCTACCCTCGCCGTTCTGCCAAAGGACTACGTGGCCAGCAACGGCACCTGGATCGGTATCACCGCGCGAGTTCGCGTGGTTGCGTTCAATCCCAAGCTGATCGATGAAAAAGACCTGCCCAAGTCGGTAATGGAATTCTCCGACCCGAAATGGCAAGGCAAGGTCGGTTTTGTGCCAACCAGTGGCGCATTCCAGGAACAGGCCGTGGCGATCATTAAAGTCCACGGCATGGACGCGGCCGAAGAATGGCTCACCGGCCTGCGTGCATTCGGCAAGACTTACAGCAACAACATGGTTGCATTGAAAGCCGTGGAAAATGGCGAAGTCGCCACCGTGCTGGTGAACAACTATTACTGGTTCGCCCTGCAGCGCGAAAAAGGCCAGCTCGATTCGAAACTGCATTACTTCACCGGCGGCGACGTCGGCGGGCTGATCACCGTCTCCAGCGCTGCGGTGTTGAAATCCAGCAAGCATCCAAAAGAAGCCCAGCAATTGCTCGCCTACATGGCCAGCGAAGAAGGTCAGCGCGTGATCACCCAGACCACCGCCGAATACCCGCTGCACAAAGGCATGGAATCGGATCGCGGCCTCAAGCCGTTCAGCGAACTGCAAGCGCCGAAAGTCACGCCCGCCGACCTCGGCAACGCCGAAGAAGCCCTGGACCTGGAACGTGACGTTGGCTTGAACTGATGAGCGCATCGTTATCTGCCCCCGCCTTGCGCAGGGGCTACGTGCCACGGCGCAAGCGGCCGTCGATCTGGTTGTTGCTGCCGGTTTTGCTGCTGGTCGTGCTCAGCCTATTGCCACTGGCTTATGTCGGCCTCAAGACTTGGCAAGCAGGCTGGGCCGAGGCGCTGCATCTGTTATGGCGGCCCTACGTGTTTGGCCTGATGCGCAATACGCTGGCGCTGATGGCGGGCGTTACGCTGGCCTGCGGCGTGATTGGCTTGTCGCTCGCCTGGTTGCTGGAGCGCAGCAATCTGCCGGGGCGACGGCTATGGGGCGTGATCCTGTGCCTGCCGTTCGCGGTGCCGGCGTTTGTCAGCAGCTTCACCTGGGTCTCCCTGAGCGCTCACTTCGAAGGGCTAGGCGGCGCGATCCTGGTGATGACCCTGTCCAAATACCCGCTGATTTTTCTGCCGGTGGCGGCAACCCTGCGTAATCTCGATCCTTCTCTGGAGGAGTCCGCTCGAACCCTGGGGCAGAATCGCTGGGGCGTGTTCTTTAAAATCACCCTGCCTCTGCTCTGGCCGTCACTGCTGGCCGGTTCGCTGCTGATTGCACTGCACATGCTGGTGGAGTTCGGCGCGCTGTCGATCATCGGCCTGCAGACTTTCACGACAGCGATCTACCAGCAGTTCGAACTGGAATTCAGCAACGCTAACGCAGCGATGCTTTCGGCGGTGCTGCTGGTGCTGTGCCTGGTGCTGCTATGGCTGGAGCTACGCGTGCGTGGCAAGGGCCGACATGTGCGCACCGGCCAGGGCGCGGCGCGACATGCGCTGCAGGTTCACCTGGGGCCTTGGACGACTGTCGGACAGCTCTACTGCCTGCTGCTAGCGATCATCGGCAGCGGCATTCCGCTGGGAATGCTGGCGTACTGGCTGATGGTGGGTTCGTCAGCGGCGTTCCCGGTCTCCGCGATCAGCGAGGCCTTGTTGTCGTCTCTGGCGCTATCCCTCGGTGGCGCAGCATTGTGCCTGGTGCTCGCGATGCCGGTGGGGTTGCTGGTGGTGCGCCATAAAGGCCGACTGGCAATCTGGGCCGAGCGCCTGCCGTATCTGCTGCATGCACTGCCGGGACTGGTGATTGCGCTGACCCTGGTGTATTTCGCTCTGCATTATGTGCCGGTGCTGTACCAGACCTCGGCGCTGCTGCTGATCGCTTATGCGCTGTTGTTTCTGCCGCTGGCTCAAGCGCCGATTCGCACCGCGCTGAACAAGGCTGCGCCGCAACTGGAAGAGGCCGCACGCACGCTGGGAGCGTCGTCTTTCAGCGCGTTTTGTCGGGTGACGTTGCCAATTATCTTCCCGGCGCTGGGTGCGGCATTTGCACTGGTATTTCTGGATGCGATGAAGGAGCTGACGGCGACGCTGTTGCTGAGCCCTACCGGGCTGAATACGTTGGCGACGGAAGTCTGGGCGCATACTGCGAATGTGGAGTTTGCGGCGGCGGCGCCTTATGCGGCGTTGTTGATTGTGGTGTCGGGGTTGCCGGTTTATTTACTGACGACGCGGATGTATTTGAGCCGCTGAGATCGCTATCGCGGGCAAGCCCGCTCCCACAGGGGGAGCGGTCATATACAAAATTTATGTACGACACAAATCCTGTGGGAGCGGGCTTGCCCGCGATGGCGTCCACACAAACAATACAAAACTTAAGCCCTGAACTGCCCCAGGCTCGCCTTCAATTGCGCCGCCAAGCCATCCAGCACCTTGCCGCTAGCCGTGGTTTCCACCACCGCCTGAGCAGCCTTCTCCGCTTGAGCATGAATGGTCTCAACCCGCCCACGCACTGCTTGCGCACCTTGCGCCTGATGCGCCGCGGCCTGGGTCGCCAGACCGATTGCCGCATGCACCTGCTCGACCGACACCTGCACCGACTGCTGCAACCGCGCACTGTCGCGCAACACCAGCAAACCTTCGCTGGCCTGACGTCCAGCCTGCCCGATGGCCGCGACGGCCTCGCGCGCGCCCTGCTGCAACGCAACGATGTGAGCCTGAATGTCACCGGTTGAGCTCTGAGTCTTGCTCGCCAGTGCCCGCACCTCATCCGCCACCACGGCAAACCCGCGACCGGTCTCGCCGGCACGCGCCGCCTCAATGGCCGCGTTCAACGCCAGCAAGTTGGTTTGTTCGGCGATCCCGTGAATCACCGTCAGCACCACTTCAATCTGCTCGCTCTGCTGTGCCAGGCGCTCGATGACTTTCGCGCCGGTGTCGACTTGTCCGGCCAATGCCTCGATGAGACTGCCAACTTTCGCCGAGGTCCGAGTGTTTTCATCCGTGGCCTGACGAATATCCACCACCTGCCGCAAAGCAGCCTGCATGGCGTGGCTTTCAGACTGAGCTTCGTCAGCCATTTGCGACAACGCGCGCAAGCTTTCGGCCACTTCATCGCGCTGCATGCCCGCCGCCGCATCGGCGCCAGCATTGCGCAGGGTCATGGCGCCAATTTCCACGCCGGTTCGCTGAGCCACATCGCCCGCCTCCCGCACGATCGGCTGCAACTTATCCACAAAGCGATTGACCGCCGAGGCCATATCGCCAATCTCATCCTGGCTATTGATCTGCACACGTTTGGTCAGATCGCCCTCACCTGCCGCCAGGTCATCCATGGCGGCGATCAATAGCTTCAAGCGGTTGACCACTCGACGACCCAGTACCACCGCCAGCAACAGCAGCACACCAAACCCCACCAGCACCAGGCCCATGCCAATGCGCCAGCGCAAAGTCCCCGCAGCGTCCTGCACGGCACTGGTGGTATTGGCTTTCATTTCAGTGGCGGTGGACTGCGCCGATTGCAGACGTCCGCGCAGCGCCGCCAGATCGGTTTCCACGGAGGCGGTCGAGACGCCCATCAAAACCTTGCCGATCTCCACCCCATTGGGGTTGATCGAAGCTTCAAGGTAGTAGACCGACGGATCGTTCTTCGCCGCATCCAGCACCTTGTCCAGCGCCCGCTCGCCCTGGCCTTTTTCCAGAAGCGCCTTGTTGATCGGGTTCTCCCGGTTGAGGTAGCGCGTCAGGTGCTGGCCCGTAGCGTCGTCGTAGACCACGAACAACACACTGGGATTGCGCTGGGCACGGCGAGCGAATTCGGACAGAGTGGGAATGTCGCTGTCCCACATGGCGCGGGGTGCGACCGAGGCCAGAAGCTGCGCCATGTCGTTGGCCGAATCCTTCAGGTCCTTCTCCAGAGTCGTACGCAGTTGCGCCTGCTCGTCCTTCAGGCGCGAAGACAGCCCGGCCGTCAGGCGCTGACGGGTACTGGTGGACAGATTATCCAGGCTCGACGTGACTTCACGCCCTGCCTGCTCAAGCTCACCAGAGAGCTTTTGGCTATCGGCGTCCAGGCGCACACCCAAATCAGCTTCCAGCGCAGTCACCGTGCTCCGGGTCAGAGCGACAGCCACCAGCACCTGCACCAAAAGGGCGATACCAAGGGTAACGAACACGGGCCGCAAGAGACGGCTTTGTAACAGTGAGAGAACGGCCGACACTGAAAAATCCCTCTGCTTTGACGCCATCAAATTGATAGCACGTCAGAAACGATGCTTTTTCAATGTTCACAGCAAAGGTCATGCCGCTCGACAGGCATAAACGACAAAGGCCCCAATTAAGGGGCCTTTGTTTTTTACATCAACGACTTATTAAGCGAACGGGTGACGCAGAACGATGGTTTCGTTGCGGTCCGGGCCCGTCGAAATAATGTCGATCGGCGCACCGATCAGCTCTTCAACGCGCTTGATGTAAGCACGGGCGTTAGCTGGCAGCTCTTCCAGAGTTTTGGCACCCACGGTCGACTCTGTCCAGCCCAGCACTTCTTCGTATACCGGCTGCAGGCCAATGTAGCTGTCAGCGTCAGTCGGGGCAACGTCCTTACCTTCTGCATCTTTGTAGCCGACGCAGATGTTGATGGTTTCCAGACCGTCGAGTACATCCAGCTTGGTCAGGCAGATGCCCGAGATGCTGTTCACATCGATAGCGCGACGCAGGATAACGGCGTCAAACCAGCCACAACGACGAGCACGGCCGGTGGTCGCGCCGAACTCGTGACCTTGTTTAGCCAGGTGCGCACCGACTTCGTCGAACAGCTCAGTCGGGAATGGACCCGAACCTACACGCGTGGTGTAAGCCTTGGTGATACCCAGGATGTAGTCCAGGAACATAGGACCAACGCCCGAACCGGTAGCAACGCCGCCAGCAGTGGTGTTAGAGCTGGTCACGTACGGGTAGGTGCCGTGGTCGATGTCCAGCAACGAACCTTGGGCGCCTTCGAACATGATGTCTTTGCCAGCACGACGCAGATCGTGCAGTTCGGCAGTCACGTCCAGCATCAGCGGCTTGAGCAGTTCAGCGTATTCTTTGCACTCGGCCAGGGTCTTGTCGAAGTCAATGGCTGGCTCTTTGTAGAAACCGACCAACATGAAGTTGTGGTATTCCACCAATTCACGCAGCTTGGCTTCAAAGCGCGGCATGTTGAGCAGATCACCTACGCGCAGACCGCGACGGGCAACCTTGTCTTCGTAAGCCGGGCCGATGCCGCGACCGGTAGTACCGATCTTCAGCTCGCCACGGGCCTTTTCACGAGCCTGGTCCAGCGCTACGTGGTAGGACAGGATCAGCGGGCAGGACGGGCTGATACGCAGGCGCTCGCGCACCGGTACGCCTTTCTCTTCCAGCTTGATGATTTCCCGCAGCAGGGCGTCGGGTGCAACCACCACGCCGTTACCGATCAGGCATTGCACGCCTTCGCGCAGCACGCCCGACGGGATCAGGTGCAAGACGGTTTTTTCGCCGTCGATCACCAGGGTGTGGCCAGCGTTGTGGCCACCTTGGTAGCGCACTACGGCGGCAGCATGTTCGGTCAGCAGATCAACGATCTTGCCTTTGCCCTCATCACCCCATTGGGTGCCCAGGACTACGACATTCTTACCCATAACACTTGTCCTCATTCGCGCAAACTTGGTGCCGGCGGCGGCCGGCAGGAAAACTCAAGAAGCCAGCGGCAATACTTGCCAAAGCCCGTTCTGCTGAATCAATTGCCGGTCGCAGTCCGCTTCACGGGCGGCGGCCAAAAGTTGCCCAGGCAATGCCTGAACGACACGCTGACCCTCACTGCGCAACTGGCAAACCTGCTGCCAGAGTGCTGCATCCGTACTGTCTGGCATCCAGATACCGCCAGACGGTAGCTCGATTTCAGCACGCCCCAGGGTCACCAGGGTTTTCAAATCGGTAGAGAAACCAGTTGCCGGACGGGCACGACCGAAATCGGCGCCGATGTCGTCGTAACGACCGCCCTGAGCGATGGACTGGCCAACACCCGGTACGAACACGGCGAACACTACACCCGTGTGGTAGTGATAGCCGCGCAACTCGCCCAGGTCGAAATACAGCGGTAATTCCGGGAAACGCGTGGACAGACGCTCGGCAATCGCCAGCAAATCGTCCAGGGCCGCCAGCACGGGCGCCGGTGCATTGGCCAGACGCTCACGCGCTGCGCTCAACACTTCACGACCGCCACACAGGTCGACCAACGCTCGCAGCATGCCCGACAGATCGGCAGGCAGGCCTTCGGTCAAGGTAATGACCTCGTCGATGGCTTTACGTTGCAACGCATCGAACAACTGTTGCTCGACTTCGCCGGACAAACCGGCGGCGCGGGCCAGGCCGCGGTAGATGCCGACATGGCCGAGGTCCATGTGCACATCCGGCACATCGGCCAGTTTCAGCATGGCCAGCATCAGGCTGATGACTTCCACGTCGCTGCTCGGGCTGGCATCGCCGTACAACTCGGCGCCCAGTTGAATCGGGCTGCGCGAGGACGACAAGGCGCGTGGCTGAGCATGCAGCACGCTGCCGGCATAACACAGACGGCTCGGCCCTTCGCGACGCAGGGTGTGCGCATCGATGCGCGCCACTTGCGGCGTGATGTCGGCGCGAAAACCCATCTGCCGGCCCGACTGCGGGTCGATGACCTTGAAGGTACGCAGATCGAGGTCCGAGCCCGCGCCGGTCAGCAGGGATTCCAGGTACTCGATATGGGGAGTCACGACAAACTCGTAACCCCAGCTCTGGAACAGATCCAACACCTGGCGACGCGCTACTTCGATGCGCGCAGCTTCTGGTGGCAGTACTTCTTCGATGCCATCTGGCAGCAGCCAGCGGTCTACCGTTGCCATTACGCCATTCCCCTATGATCCGGGCGACAAGCCTTTGGGCGAGCCTTGAGTGAAGCAGAAAATGATCGGCTCATGTGCAAACCACGCGCATGAACAACGGGGCGAAAAGCCTGAAATCGGCTTCGCCAACCACTTTCCTCGAAAAACCTGTCGAGTCATTCAACTCGGACGCCTGCACAAAAACAGCAATCAAACGTGCAGACGCAAAAAAGCCGGGAATTTCCCGGCTGCCGCATCATACACACGTTTTCCCAAAGGATCACCCCGCCCGAGGTTTTAGCCGCCCGGCGGGGGATGATTCAGGTCAACGCCGTATCAAGGCTTGGCTTTTTCCAGGTAACGGAAGAAGTCGCTGCCCGGGTCCAGGACCATGACGTCGGATTTGTTCGCGAAGCTTTCACGGTAGGCACGCAGGCTACGGTAGAACGCGTAGAACTCCTGATCCTGGCCGTATGCCTTGGAGTAGATCGCAGCAGCCTGGGCATCACCGTCACCGCGAACCTCTTCGGATTCACGATAGGCTTCAGCCAGCAGCACGCGGCGTTGACGGTCGGCGTCGGCACGGATGCCTTCAGCCAGCTCGTTACCCTTGGCGCGGTGCTCGCGAGCTTCACGCTCACGCTCGGTGCTCATACGTTCGAACACGCTGCGGTTCACTTCCTTCGGCAGGTCGATGGTTTTGACCCGGACATCGACAACTTCGATACCCAGCTCTTTTTCCGCCATCTTGTTCAGCGAAGAGGTGATGTCTGCCATCAGCGCATCACGCTCACCGGACACCACTTCGTGCAGGGTGCGCTTACCGAACTGGTCACGCAGGCCCGATTCCAGACGACGGGAAAGACGCTCGTCGGCAATCTGCTTGAGGCCGGAAGTCGCGGTGTAGAAGCGCTCGGCATCTTTCACGCGCCACTTGGCGTAGGCATCGACCATGACGGCTTTCTTTTCCAGCGTCAGGAAGCGTTGTGTCGGTGCATCCAGTGTCATCAGGCGCGCGTCGAATTTACGCACCTTGTTCACGTAAGGCACTTTCACGTGCAAGCCCGGCTGAACATCGGCCTGGACCACGCGACCGAACTGCAGCATCACCGCACGCTCGGTCTGAGCCACGATGTAGAAGCAGTTCCAGGCAACGATCGCCACGACGACGCCGATAATAAGGGCGATCAGCGATTTATTGCTCATCAGCGACTCTCCCTGGTACGTGCTTGCTGTTGCTGCAGATCAGCTGCCGCACGCGCATTCACTTCATTGCTGCTGGCTGCTGCGCCGGTCACCGGAGCGCCGGGGCTGCGACCACTGTCGATCATCTTGTCCAGCGGCAAGTACAGCAGATTGTTCTGGCCATCCTTGTTGCCGGTCACGAGAACCTTGCTGGTATTGCTGAAGATTTCCTGCATGGTGTCCAGGTACAGACGCTGGCGGGTGACTTCAGGGGCCTTGCGATACTCGGCCACCAGCTTGGTGAAGCGATCAGCCTCACCCTTGGCGCGGGAGACGGTCTCGTCGCGGTAACCGTTGGCATCTTCGAGGATGCGCTGGGCCTGACCACGGGCTTCCGGCACGACGCCGTTGGCGTAGGTTTCAGCCTGGTTGCGCGAACGCTGCTCGTCTTCACGGGCGCGGATCACGTCATCGAAGGCTTCCTGAACTTCACGCGGTGCAGCTGCGCTCTGTACGTTGACCTGGGTGACGGTGATACCGGTGCGATAGGTATCGAGGAAGCGTTGCAGACGCTCCTTGATTTCGCTGGCCATCAATTCACGACCTTCGGTCAGCACCTGATCCATGGCGGTAGAACCCACCACGTGACGCAAGGCACTGTCGGTCGCATGCTGCAGGCTGATTTCCGGCTGATCGACGTTCAGCACGAAGTCCTGCAGGTTGCTGATCTTGTACTGCACGGTCAGCGGTACTTCGACGATGTTTTCGTCTTCAGTCAGCATTTGACCCTGCTTGGTATAGGCACGCTCACGCGTGACGTTTTCCATGTACTTGCGATCGATCGGCGGGAAATAGATGTTCAGGCCCGGGCCGACGGTTTCATAGTATTTGCCGAAGCGCAGCACTACCGCCTGCTCCTGCTCGTCGACCACGTAGACAGCGCTGTACAGCCACACGGCCGCCAGCACGACCAGGCCGATGCCGAGCAGGCCGCCAAAGCCGCCACTCTTGCCCGGACCACCGCCCTCGTCACCGCGTTTTTTACCACCACCGAACAACCCGTTCAGGCTTTCCTGCAGCTTTCGGAAGGCCTCGTCGAGATCCGGTGGTCCCTTGCGGTCGCCGTTATTGCGGCGCTTGCCACCCCAAGGATCCTGATTATTCGAGTTGCCACCCGGCTCATTCCAAGCCATAGCGCTCTCCATCTGATAAAGCAAAGACGCACCCACGGCGCGCCGACCAATGCTACAGAATGCCTGTCACCGCGGCACAACCGCTTTCTCAGGCTTTTATTGCAAAGTGTGTTGCTCGATGAATTCTATCGGTTGCAGACCTTCGCGGCTCACGAGTCGATTCAATTCGATCCGAGGCAAGCGAACGGCCAGCAAGCTGATGCCTTCTTCGTCATGTTCTTCTTTTTGCACCGCACCGAGTTCGAAAAACTGCGCACGCAGTCGAGCAAAACGTTGCGGCAAGCGCAAGGTGCCAACAAACAAATCACTGCCCAACAGTTCGGCCACAGCCTGCTTGAGCAGGTCCAGGCCGGTACCGTCCTTGGCCGACAACCAGACCCGCTGCGGTTTGCCATCGGCATCACGCTGGATCTGCGGCTCAACACCCTCGAGCAAATCGAGTTTGTTGTATACCTCAAGGATCGGCAAGTCTTGTGCCCCGATCTCCCCGAGCACCACCATGACCTGTTCAATCTGGGCCATCCGCTCAGGCTCATGCGCATCGATCACATGCAGCAGCAGGTCGGAGTTGCTCGACTCTTCGAGCGTAGCCCGAAATGCCTCGACCAGCTTGTGCGGCAGGTGGCGAATGAAGCCCACGGTGTCGGCCAGCACGATCGGCCCGAGGTCATCGAGCTCGAGTCGACGCAAGGTCGGGTCGAGGGTAGCGAATAACTGGTCGGCGGCGAAGACGTCGGAATCGGTGACCGAATTGAACAGTGTCGATTTGCCGGCGTTGGTATACCCCACCAGTGAAACCGTCGGGATGTCAGCACGTTTGCGCCCGCGACGAGACTGCTCGCGCTGGCTGCGGACCTTTTCCAGACGCCCCTTGATCTGCCGCAGGCGAATCCGCAACAGGCGCCGGTCGGTTTCCAGCTGGGTTTCACCCGGGCCGCGCAGACCGATACCGCCCTTCTGCCGCTCAAGGTGAGTCCAGCCGCGAACCAGCCGCGTACTCATGTGTTCAAGCTGGGCCAGTTCAACCTGGAGCTTGCCTTCATGGGTGCGGGCGCGTTGGGCGAAGATATCGAGAATCAAACCCGTGCGGTCAATCACGCGGCACTCGAAAATACGTTCGAGGTTACGTTCCTGACTGGGCGTGAGGATGTGATTGAAAATCACCAGATCGACCTGTTCGGCGTTGACCAGGTCGCGTAATTCTTCGACCTTGCCGCTGCTGATCAGGGTTTTGGCGGTTGGCCGATGACGCGGCACGTTAAAAAACGCGACGGTCTCGGCGCCTGCCGAAATTGCCAACTCCTGAAACTCCTGCGGATCTTCGCGCGCCTCAGGGTCCTGACCATCCAAGTGAACGAGAATTGCCCGTTCACCACCACCGTGGCGCTCAAAGAACAAAGGAGACTCCTATCAGGCGTTACCTGGCTCAGCGTCACCTGCTTCGGATTCGGTTGCGCTAGGCAGACGAATTGGACGAACCGGCACCACTGTAGAGATAGCGTGTTTGTAAACCATTTGGCTAACGGTGTTTTTCAGCAGGATAACGAACTGGTCGAAAGACTCGATCGTGCCTTGCAGCTTGATCCCGTTGACCAGGTAGATGGAAACCCCCACTTTCTCTTTACGTAAAGTATTCAAGTAAGGGTCTTGTAGCGAATGCCCTTTTGACATGTGCCGCACTCCTTTAAGGATTCAATATAAAAAATAGGTAAACAGATGGCTTGGGGCCGTCACACCCCCAAGGATAGACGGCAATTGCAAGGACTCAGCTCAATATGGAGATGGTCCCGAGGTATTTCAAGGCGCGCGGCAGATTGTCGCAATCGAGGCTGTCCAACCAGTGTAAATCAGCCCAACTGCGCAGCCAGGTGAACTGGCGCTTTGCCAATTGGCGCGTGGCAATGATTCCACGCTCCTGCATCTCGGCTTGCGTCAGCTTGCCATCCAGGTAATCCCAGACTTGTCGATAGCCTACAGCACGTATAGACGGCATCCCCGAATTCAGGTCACCTCTATCTCGCAGGGCTACGACCTCGTCGATGAATCCCTGTTCCAACATATTTGTGAATCTTTGTTTAATGCGCTCGTGCAGTACCTGGCGATTTGCCGGAGCGATGGCCAAGTTCGCGACAGTATAGGGCAATTGTTGCAGTCCCGAAGCGGCTGCTTCAGTACTTTGCGCAGATTGTCGCAAGCGTAGCTCAGTCATGCTCTGACCGCTGACGCGATAAACTTCCAGCGCTCGACTGAGGCGCTGCGGATCGTTCGGATGAATTCGCGCTGCGGATTGCGGATCGATGACCGCCAATTGATCGTGCAGGGCTTGCCAGCCAAGGCGTGCAGCCTCTTCTTCGATTTGCGCACGCACGTCCGGATCGGCCGCCGGCATGTCGGCCAGACCTTCGAGCAAAGCCTTGTAGTAGAGCATTGTGCCGCCTACCAGCAGCGGGATTTTGCCCCGCGCGGTGATCTCGGCCATGGCCTCTAGCGCATCACGACGAAAATCCGCAGCCGAATAACTCTCGGCCGGGTCGAGAATATCGATCAAGCGATGCGGAAATTCGGCCAACAACTCTTTGGAAGGCTTGGCGGTGCCAATGTCCATGCCACGGTAAACCAGCGCCGAATCGACGCTGATCAGCTCGCAAGGCAGGACCTTGGTGAGTTCGATGGCCAGGTCGGTCTTGCCGGCAGCCGTCGGCCCCATCAGGAAAATCGCAGGAGGGAGCTGGCTCATCAACGACCGCGCAAAAACAGTTTGTCCAGATCGTCCAGGCCCAATTGGGTCCAGGTCGGTCGGCCATGGTTGCATTGACCGCTGCGTTCGGTGTTTTCCATGTCCCGCAGCAGACCGTTCATTTCCGGCAAGGCCAGACGCCGATTCGCGCGAATCGCGCCGTGGCAGGCCATGGTGCCGAGCAGTTCGTTCAGGTGTGCCTGAATCCGGTCGCTGGTGCCATATTCCATCAAATCCGCCAGAACGTCGCTGACCAGTCGATTGGCTTCAGCCTGTTTCAGCAACGCGGGGATTTGCCGGATCGCCAGCGACTCCGGGCCAAGACGCTGCAACTCAAAACCCAGCCGCTGGAACCACGCGGCGTGTTCTTCGGCACAATCGGCTTCGCGCTGACTGACCGCCAGGGACTCCGGCACCAACAGCGGCTGACCGCTCAGGCCTTCGCTGGCCATGGCGATTTTCAGGCGTTCGTACATGATCCGCTCGTGGGCGGCGTGCATGTCCACCAGTACCAGCCCCTGGGCGTTTTCCGAAAGAATATAGATGCCCTTGAGCTGCGCCAACGCGTAACCCAGCGGCGGAATGTCGTCCTGCCCGGCCGGCAGCGCGACCGCGTTGGCTTCGGGCAGTGGCGCGAAAAACTCACGGTAGGCCGCCTGGGCTTCAGCGACGGGCACGCCGGACTGAGGCCGCGGCGTGTACTGATACTGATAACCGGCACCAGCGCCCGAGCCAGCCGGCGTGTTGAACGACGGTTGTGCCTGAGGCTGTTCCAGCAGCGCATTGGCCGCCAGACGCATTTCGCCCTGCGGACCAAACTCACCGGCGTCGAGCCCGGTGGGCCTGACAATGGCCGTCGCAACAGGCGTGGCCAGATGATCTTCCGGCCGCACATCGCCGAGGGCGCGGTGCAAGGTGCCATAGAGGAAATCGTGAACCATGCGCCCGTCACGGAAGCGTACTTCGTGCTTGGTCGGGTGCACGTTGACGTCGACGCCCGCCGGATCGACTTCGAAAAACAGCACGAACGTCGGGTGCCGACCGTTGAACAGCACGTCGCGATAAGCCTGGCGCACCGCATGGGCCACCAGTTTGTCGCGCACGGCGCGGCCATTCACAAAGAAATACTGCAAGTCCGCCTGGCTGCGGTTGAAGGTCGGCAACCCGACCCAGCCCCACAGATGCAGGCCATTGCGTTCGATCTCGATCGGTAACGCCTGCTCCAGGAAACCCGCCCCGCAGATCGCCGCCACACGCCGGGCGCGGGCCGCGTCATCATGGGCTTCGTGCAGGCTGAGGATGGTTTTGCCGTTATGACGCAGATGGAACGCCACATCGAACCGCGCCAGCGCCAGACGTTTGATCACTTCTTGCAGGTGATCGAATTCGGTTTTTTCGGTCTTTAGAAATTTGCGGCGCGCCGGGGTATTGAAGAACAAATCGCGCACTTCCACCGAAGTCCCCACCGGATGGGCCGCCGGTTGTACACGAGGCGCCATGTCGCGGCCTTCGGTTTCCACCTGCCAGGCCTGATCGGCATCGCGAGTGCGGGAGGTCAGAGTCAGGCGCGCCACGGAACTGATGGACGCCAGCGCCTCACCACGAAACCCCAGGCTCATCACCTGTTCAAGGTCTTCCAGATTGCGAATCTTGCTGGTGGCGTGACGGGCCAGGGCCAGCGGCAGGTCATCGGCAGAAATGCCGCTGCCATCATCGCGCACCCGCAGCAGCTTGACGCCGCCCTGCTCCACATCAACATCGATGCGTTTGGCTCCGGAGTCGAGGCTGTTCTCCAGCAACTCCTTGATCACCGAGGCCGGGCGCTCAACCACTTCACCGGCAGCAATCTGGTTCGCCAACCGCGGGCTGAGCAGCTCGATACGCGCGGTGTTGGTCAGCACCTGGTTCATTCTTTGGCCGCCAGTTCAGTGCCGGGGATGGTCAATGTCTGACCGATCTTCAGCTCGTCGCTCTTGAGGTTGTTGGCGCTGCGCAAGGTGGCCGGAGCCACCTGATAGCGCACGGCGATCATCGCCAGGGTTTCGCCGGGATTGACGCGATGGTCACGCGGGCCCTGGGCGATTTTGCCGGAGTCGCGCAACCAGGCAATGTAGGTGCCCGGCGGTGGATTCTGCTGGAAAAATTGCCGTACGCCGCTGCTGATAGAACGCGCCAGCGCCTGCTGGTGGTTCGCTGCGGCCAGCTTGGAAGCTTCGTTGGCGTTGGAGATAAACCCGGTTTCCACCAGAATCGACGGGATGTCCGGCGACTTCAGTACCATGAACCCGGCTTGCTCCACGCGTTGTTTGTGCAGCGGCGTGACGCGACCGATGTTGCTCAAGACTTTCTGGCCAACGTTGAGGCTGGAGGTCAGGGAAGCGGTCATCGACAGATCGAGCAGCACGCCGGCCAGCATGCGGTCCTTGTCATCGAGGCTGACGTTGCCGGCACCGCCGATCAAGTCGGAACGGTTTTCGCTGTCGGCCAGCCAACGGGCGGTCTCCGACGTAGCGCCGCGGTCAGACAAAGCGAACACCGACGCACCGAACGCGGCGGCCGAAGGCGCGGCGTCGGCGTGGATCGAAACGAACAGGTCGGCGCCCTTCTTGCGGGCAATTTCGGTACGGCCGCGCAACGGAATGAAGTAGTCGCCGGTACGCGTCAGTTCGGCGCGGAAGCCTTTCATGCCATTGACCTGACGCTGCAGTTCACGGGCGATGGCCAGCACCACGTCTTTTTCACGCTGACCGCGCGAGCCCGAGGCGCCTGGGTCTTCACCACCGTGACCGGCATCGATCACCACAATGATGTCGCGCTTGCCGGCCGGGGCAGGCGGCAGCTTGACCGGCGGATCGACTGGCGTGACCGGCACCGGCGCCACAGTCGCGACGTTAGTCGGCACAGGAATTGGCGCGGCGTCGGCGGCGTTATCAAACAGGTCGACCACCAAGCGATTACCGTATTGGGCGTTGGGCGCCAAGGTAAAACTTTTCGGCGTGACGGCCTTTTTCAGGTCGATGACCACTCGCAGATCGGTCGGCGTACGCTGAGCCGAACGCATGGCGGTGATCGGAGTGTTGGAGGTATTGACGTTCAGCGGCGATCCCAGGGATGCGCCATTGATGTCGATCACCAGCCGATCCGGGGAGGTCAGGGTAAAAACGCTGTGCTGGACAGGCCCTGTCAGATCAAACACCAGTCGCGTGTTGTCCGGCGCCCGCCACAGGCGAACACTGTTGACCTTCGTCTCGGCCACAGCGTCGACGGTCACCGCCAGAAACAACAATCCTACGGCAGCAACCAACGCGCGAAAGCGCATACCTAACCCCATCATTTATTTGGATTCCAATACCAAAACGGCACACCACGACTCGCCACGCGAACCCTGGGGCAAAATTTTCAGCGAACGTCCGCTGTCTTGCGGGGTAATGGTAATGGTCAGGTCGGGCTTTGGCAAAAAGCCTGCACCGTTCCGGGGCCATTCGATCAGGCACAGTGCATCGTCTTCGAAATAGTCGCGGATGCCGAGGTACTCCAGCTCCTCCGGATCGACCAGACGATACAGGTCGAAATGGAAGGCGCGGATGGCGCCGATCTCGTAAGGCTCGACCAGGGTGAAGGTCGGACTTTTTACCGCGCCTGTATGCCCCAGCCCCCGGATAATGCCCCGGGACAGCGTGGTTTTCCCCGCCCCCAGATCTCCCTCGAGAAAAATCAGACCGTGCCCTTGGGTGGTTTTGGCGATACGTGCGCCAAAGTCGCTCATGGCCTGTTCATCGGCCAGGTACAGGGTTACTTCAGACACGGTGCTTGCTCCTCCAACAACTGACGAATGGCTGGAATCAGATCACTGGCCGCCAGCCCGCGGCCATATTTACCTTGTTGCGCGCCGGCATTGGCGTGCAGCCAGACCGCCAGGCACGCCGCGTCGTATGCGTCCATGCCCTGAGCGAGCAAGGCGCCGACCAGACCGGCCAGCACATCACCCAAACCGGCAGATGCCATGGCCGGATGGCCCTGATGACACAGCGCCAGACGCCCATCGGGGCTGGCGATCAGGCTGCCAGCGCCCTTGAGAACCACCGCCGCTGTATATTTTTTGCTCAACGCATGGGCAGCGGCCGGACGATCGGCCTGAACATCGGCCGTCGACACCCCCAGTAATCGCGCCGCCTCGCCAGGGTGCGGCGTGATAACACTACCTGCGGGCAAACTCACGCCACCTTCGGCCAACAGGTTCAACGCATCGGCGTCCCATACTTGCGGCAGCAGCGCATTGGCCGCGGCCGACAACAGACTGCGCCCCCAGGCGGCCTGCCCCAGCCCTGGGCCGACGACCAGCACCGTGACTCTCTCAAGCAGCCCCATCAATTGATTGGCCGACGAAATGCCGAGCACCATCGCTTCAGGCAAACGCGCCAATGCAGCCGGAACATGCTCGCTGCGAGTGGCCACAGACACCATGCCGGCACCGCTGCGCAAAGCACTTTGTGCACCGAGCAGGATGGCGCCGCCAAAACCGCGATCGCCGCCGATCAGCAATACGTGGCCAAATTTGCCTTTGTGGGAAGTGGGAGCGCGACCAGTCAGACGCGGCACATTACCGGCCGTCAGGCGACGAGCGCTGACCGTGGCCCCGATAAACGTCTCAGGAGCGGCTAGCAGATCATTGAATACCAAGTCGCCAACCACATCCGCAGCGTCACCGGTGAACAGACCCAGCTTCAAGCCGATGAACGTCACCGTCAGGTCGGCTCGAACCGCAATGCCGAGTATGCGGCCCGTATCGGCGCACAGCCCCGAAGGTATATCCACCGCCGCAACCGGTAGCCCACTGGCGTTGATCGCGGCAATGACACTGGCGTATGGCTCGCGTACTTCCCCGGTCAGGCCGGTGCCGAGCAAGGCATCCAGCACAATGCCACGCAGTTCTGAATGCGCGTTCCAGTCTTGAATGGCGACGCCTTCGGCTACTGCCTCGGCATGGGCCGATGCGGCATCGCCCTGCAAACGCCCGGGATCACCGGCGGCCAGCACCCGTACGTGCCAGCCGGCACGTCGGGCCAACACGGCCACCAGATAACCATCGCCCGCATTATTGCCGTGGCCGGCTACCACGCTCAGTTCGTGCCCGGTCGGCCAATGACGGACCAGCGCGCGCCAGGTTGCCCGCGCCGCACGCTGCATCAATTCGAAGCCCGGTGTACCGGCCGCGATCAGGCTCGCATCGAGCCCGCGGACTTGCGCGGCGCTATACAGCGCGTCGGGTAATTCATCTTTAGTGTGCGGCATGCGTCTTCAGGCTCCGATGTCTGGCAGAATTATACGCACCTCAGCTCCGGTTTCTCTCGCCTCATGCCCGCTATTACCACAGACCTGCCCGCCCTCGCCCAATCCATCAAGGACTGGGGCCGCGAGCTGGGCTTTCAGCAAGTCGGCATCAGCGGCCTCGACCTGGCCGAGCATGAGCAGCACCTGGAGCGCTGGCTCGCGGCCGGCTACCACGGCGAAATGGACTACATGGGCGCCCATGGCAGCAAACGTTCGCACCCGGAAGAACTGGTGCCGGGCACCCTGCGGGTCGTTTCCCTGCGCATGGATTACCTGCCGGGCGACACCGAAATGGCCAAACGCCTGGCCGAACCGGAAAAAGCCTACGTCTCGCGTTATGCCTTGGGCCGCGATTACCACAAATTGATCCGTAAACGCGTGCAACAACTGGCGGAAAAAATTCAGGCAGTGATCGGCCCGTTCGGCTATCGCGCCTTTGTCGACAGCGCCCCGGTACTGGAAAAAGCCATCGCCGAACAGGCTGGCCTGGGCTGGATCGGCAAAAACACCCTGGTCTTGAATCGCAAGGCCGGCAGCTACTTCTTCCTCAGCGAACTGTTCGTCGACCTGCCGCTGCCGGTCGACCCGCCTCACGCCACCGAACACTGCGGTCGCTGCACCGCCTGTCTGGACATCTGCCCGACCAACGCCTTCGTCGGTCCGTATGTACTGGACGCCCGGCGCTGCATTTCGTACCTGACCATCGAACTGAAAAGTGCGATCCCCGAAGATTTGCGGCCATTGATCGGCAATCGGGTATTCGGTTGCGATGACTGCCAGATCGTCTGCCCGTGGAACCGCTTCGCCCGACCTTCCGGGGAAAGCGACTTCAAACCCCGGCATAACCTGGACAACGCCGAACTGGCCGAGCTGTTCATGTGGGACGAAGAAAAATTCCTCAGCAGTACTGAGGGTTCGCCGTTACGGCGGGCCGGTTACGAGCGCTGGTTGCGCAATCTGGCGGTCGGCTTGGGTAATGCGCCGTCGAGCATTCCGGTGCTGGAAGCGCTGAAGGCCCGACGGGATTATCCGTCGGAGCTGGTACGCGAGCACGTCGAATGGGCGCTGAAACAACACGGACTCGCGTAGGGTCAGGCCTCGTCGTTATAAACGAACTTGGGCATTTCCCAGTGGAAACGGATCGCCAGCAAGCGCAGCAGGAAGCCACCGAACAGGGTGATCAGGATTGCCTGTTCACCGGGTAATTGCAGATAGATGCAGAGCAGATAGCACCACGCAGCGGCAAACGAGACGCTGGCGTAGAGTTCGCGGCGGAAGATCAACGGGATGTCGTTACAGAAAATGTCCCGCAGGATGCCGCCAAACACCCCGGTGATCACCCCGCTGACCGAGGCCACCAGCATGCCGTGGCCCATTTCCAGCGCCGTCATGCAGCCGATCAGGGTGAATGCCACCAGGCCCACCGCGTCGAGCACCAGAAACAGCGAACGCAGATGACGCATCCAGCGGGCGATGAAGATCGTCAGCATCGCCGCGACGGAGGTCAGCACCAGGTATTCCGGGTGTTTGACCCAGGTCAGCGGGTAGTGGCCGAGCAACACGTCGCGTACCGAACCGCCGCCCAGCGCCGTGACGCATGCAATCAACACCACGCCAAACCAGTCCATGCCGCGACGCCCCGCAGACAGGGCGCCAGTCATGGCTTCGGCGGTAATGGCGATCAGGTAGAGCATCAGCAACATAGTGGCGGTCCTTACAGGAAGGCGCGCAGTCTACTCAGATCGTCAGGGCACCAAAAGGGGGCAAGCTCCCTCGCCACAAAAGCCTTACCTTTTACCTATCAGAACTTGATGAAATTCTTGCGGTAGTGCTGCAACTCAGCGATCGATTCGCGGATGTCGTCCAGGGCCAGGTGGGTGCTGCCCTTTTTGAAGCTGTCGCGTACGTCCGGTGCCCAGCGAGCGGCCAGCTCTTTGAGGGTCGACACATCGAGGTTGCGGTAGTGGAAATAGCTTTCCAGCGACTTCATGTGGGTATAAAGGAAGCGACGGTCCTGGCAGATGCTGTTGCCACAGATCGGCGACTTGCCCTTCGGCACCCATTTTTCCAGGAAGGCGATGGTCTCGGCTTCGGCTTCGGCCATGCTGATGCGGCTGTCGCGAACCCGCTGGGTCAGCCCGGAGCCGCCATGCTGACGGGTATTCCACTCATCCATGCCAGCGAGAATCTCGTCGCTGTGATGGATGGCGATCACCGGACCTTCGGCCAAGGTGTTCAAATTACTGTCGGTGACGATAGTGGCCATCTCGATGATGACGTCGGTATCAGGGTTCAGACCGGTCATTTCCAGGTCGATCCAGATCAGGTTCAGCGGGTTTTGCATGAGTCGGCTCCTCGGCGTAGGTGCGCAGTTTAGCCTAGGGGAGGCCACCGGGCGTGCTAAACTCGCGGCCGTTTTACCTAATCGCTGCATTCTCGATACGGAACACCCATGGCCAAACGCCAACTCAATCGTCGTCAAAACTGGCGCATCGAAAAGATTCAGGGCGAGCGCGCTGCCCGCGCCGCCAAACGCGAGTCCTCGGCTGTCGAGGCCCTCGAAGGCGGCGACCTGGGTCCGGAACAGACGGGCCTGGTGATCGCGCACTTCGGTGTGCAGGTCGAAGTCGAGGCCCTCGATGGCGAATTGGCCGGCCAGGTGTTCCGCTGTCATTTGCGCGCCAACCTGCCAGCGCTGGTGACCGGCGATCAGGTCGTGTGGCGTGCCGGCAACCAGGGCATCGGCGTGATCGTGGCGCAACTGCCGCGCAAAACCGAGCTCTGCCGCCCGGATAGCCGTGGCCAGCTCAAGCCGGTGGCGGCCAACGTCGACATGATCGTCATCGTCTTCGCGCCGCTGCCCGAGCCTCATGCCAACTTGATCGACCGTTATCTGGTCGCTGCGGAACACGCCGGTATTCGGCCGTTGCTGCTGCTGAACAAATTCGACCTGATCGACGAGCAGAACGCCCCGGCGCTGAATGCCTTGCTGGCGGTTTACCGCACGCTGGGTTATCCGGTGCTGGAAGTCTCGGCGCACCACGGCAATGGCATGGAGCAGTTGCAGAAGCAGCTGGACGGGCACATCAGCGTGTTCGTCGGCCAGTCCGGCGTCGGCAAGTCGTCGCTGGTCAACAGCTTGCTGCCGGAAGTCGACACCCGCGTCGGCCCGCTGTCCGAGCTGTCGGGCCAGGGCACCCACACCACCACCACCGCGCGGTTGTTCCACTTCCCCGGTGGCGGTGAGTTGATCGACTCCCCAGGTATTCGTGAGTTCGGCCTGGGCCACGTCAGCCGTGCCGACGTCGAAGCCGGTTTCATCGAGTTCAACGACTTGATCGGCACCTGCCGCTTCCGCGACTGCAAGCACGACCGCGAGCCGGGTTGCGCCTTGCTCAAGGCTTTGGAAGAGGGCCGCGTGCAGCAGCAACGGATGAACAGCTACCGCTCGATCATCGCTAGCCTGCCCGAAACCAGCTACTAAACAGACGTGCCAGCCGCCCCTGACTCGTACGGGGCGGTGGTCGTTCGTGGCATCCCACAAAAACCCCCTCAATTAAACGTCAGACCTCTCTGTAAGGCTTCTTCGCGCCTGCCTGAAGGACGCGTCTCTTTAACCGCCAAGGCCTTGTTGCGGCCATTCAAGTGCATACATTCGAGCCCTCATCGCATTTCTGGCGATACCGAGGGACAGCCATGCAAACCTATCATTTGTTCATCAGCCACTCGTGGAACTACTCAGACGCCCACGACAATCTGGTCCGCCTGCTCAATGCAAAACCCGGCTTCACGTTCAAGAATTTTTCGGTGCCACCGGACAATCCGATCATCGGCGCGAAAACCGACAAACAACTTGAAGAAGCCATCGAAAACAAAATTCGGCTCTGCTCGGCAGTGCTGATCATGGCAGGCATGTATTCCACCTACAGCAAGTGGATCAACAAGGAAATCGAGATCGCCAAGCGCATGAACAAGGTGATTATCGCGGTCAAGCCGTTTGGTGCGGAGCGGATTTCCACGGTGGTACGCCGGGCGGCGCACGCGGAATGTGCGTGGAACACCAATAGCATCATCGGTGCCATTCGCACTCATGCAGCGGGGTGAACCATGCGCAAGGGACTGTTCATCGGCATTAATAACTACAGCCATGTTTCGCAATTGAGTGGTTGCAACAACGACGCGATGGCCATGGCTTCGGTGCTGAAAACCGACGCCAATGGCGATCCGAATTTCAAGAACCTGGTGCTGACCTCCGCCGAAGATTATCTGAGTCGTGAAAAGCTCGAAGGGCATATCCAGGAATTGTTTTCAGGCGATTGCAGCGTTGCACTGCTGTACTTCGCCGGCCACGGCAACTTCGACATCGATACGGACGAAGGCATGCTGATCCCCCAGGACTACAAATCCGCCAAGGATGGAATTCGCATCAGCGACATCCTGAATTGGGCGACCAAAGCCGTAAAAATCAAAAACAAAGTGATTATTCTCGACTGCTGTCAGGCTGGCTCGGCGGGCGAAGTGCGGGCGCTGCGCAGCGAAAGCAGCATGGTGTGCGAAGGCATGACCATCCTCACCGCGTGCAAAAAGGAAGAGCCGGCCATGGAAGGCGCCAACCACGGCGTCTTCACCGGGCTGTTGCTGCAGGCACTGCACGGCGGCGCCGCGAACATCCTGGGGAAAATCACGCCCGGCAGCCTCTATTCATTCGTCGACAACGCTCTCGACGCGTGGGAACAGCGCCCAGTGTTCAAGACCAATGTGTCGCAGTTCATTTCATTGCGAGAAGTCTCGCCGCTGATCCCCAAAGAGATTCTGCGCAAACTGCCCGATTGGTTCGAAGAGGCGGAATCAATGTTCGCCCTCGACCCCAGCTACGAACCTACCGAAGCCACGTTCGACCCGGAGCACGGTGAAGTGTTCGCCCAACTGCAAAAGTGCAACCGCCACAGCCTGATCGAACCGGTGGACGCCGAACACATGTACTACGCCGCCCTCCACTCCACCGGCTGTCGCCTCACCGCCCTCGGCGCCTATTACCGCGAACTCGCGATCAAGGGACATTTTTGATGCCTGTGTTTATCAGTTACCGCCACACCGACCGCGCCCAGGCGATGGCCATCAATGCGCGCCTGAAACTAGCGAACATCAAGACCTATCTCGACGTGTTGGACACCGAATCCCAGCAAACCGACGACATCACCGCCGTCATCACCCGCAACATTACCGAATGCACGCACTTGCTGGCGGTGGTCTCGCAGGAGACTGCCATGTCCTGGTGGGTGCCGTTTGAAATCGGCGAAGCAACCATCAGTGATCGCAGGATCTGCTCTTACAAGATCGGTCCCAGCGCACTGCCGCTGTACCTGGATAAATGGCCGAAGTTGAGTGGTGATACCGATCTCGACTTTTTTATCGATGCCTACCGCAAAGAGGCCATGTTGGAGCGCTCGACAGGAATAGAGTCTTTCAGCGAATCCATTCGCGGCACCTTCAAGCGTAATGCCGATCTGTTCCATGACCAGCTCAAGGACCGCATTCGTCGCGGTTACTGATCCGCACAAAAAAGCCGCGATGTTCGCGGCTTTCTGATTTTCAGTGCTGATCTCGATCATTTTCGTAAAGCCACGAAAATGATCAGTAGCATGGTCACTGCTTGGGCGCCTCACCCGGTTTCGGCACAGGATCATCAAACAGATTCAACCGCTCCCGAAGCTCATGGGCCGGCAGCGGTTCCTTATCCGCCGGCAAGGCATTCGGATCGGCTGGCGGCGCGGGCACTTCGCCTGGGCCACCCTGCCCTTGCGTTGGCACTGGCGCAGGTTCGGCACCTTGCGAACCTTCGATGGCTCGCTGGGCTTTCTTGGTCAGCACGACGATGTCGATGCGACGGTTGACCGGGTTGAACGGGTTCTCCCGGTCGAACAGCGCTGACGAGGCGTAGCCCACGACTCGCGCCACTTGTGAATCCGGGTAGCTGCCGGCGATCAACGCACGGCGAGCCGCGTTGGCGCGGTTGGCCGAGAGCTCCCAGTTGCCGAAGTCGCCGGTGCCCGAGTACGGCTTGGCATCTGTGTGGCCGCTGATGCTGATCTTGTTCGGCACCGCCTTGATGGTGTCGGCCATGGCCAGCAGGATGTCTTCGAAATACGGCTTCAGACGCGCACTGCCGGAGTCGAACATCGGGCGGTTTTCGGCGTCCACTATCTGGATGCGCAAACCGTCCTGAGTGATCTCGAAGAGGATCTGGTCCTTGAACTTCTGCAACTGCGGGTTTTCTTCGACCTTGTTCTGCAGCTCTTGCAGCAGCAATTCCAGGCGTTCCTTCTCGACCAGCTCGGCCATGCCTTCGACCTGTTCAGAGTCGATCGTCACCTTGTCCGGCTGGGGCTGGGATTTCACCTCGGGGTTGAGGGTGTTCTCCGGTGCCAGGGTCGGCGAGCCGCCCAGATCGATGATGTATGGCGTGCCACTTTCGCTAAAACCGACCGGGTCCTTGAAGTAACCGGCGATGGCGATCTTCTGTTCCGGTGTTGCGGTGGACAACAGCCATAGCACCAGGAAGAACGCCATCATCGCCGTTGCGAAGTCCGCGAAGGCGATTTTCCAGGAGCCCCCGTGATGCCCGCCCGCGTACTTTTTGACGCGCTTGATGATTATCGGCTGGTTATTTTCCATGACTTAGCGACCGCGAACCGCTTGTTCCAGCTCAGCGAAGCTAGGACGGTGCGCCGGGTACAGAACCTTGCGACCGAATTCCACCGCCAGCGATGGCGGCATGCCGGAAGCCGAAGCCACCAGCGAGGCCTTGATGGCTTCGTAGACGTTCAGTTCTTCCTTGGCGTCGTGGCCCAGGGCGTGTGCCAGCGGGCCAAAGAAACCGTAGGCCGCGAGAATACCGAAGAAGGTACCTACCAGAGCCGCACCCACGTGCAGGCCAATCATTTTCTGGTCGCTTTCACCCAACGAAGCCATGGTCACCACGATACCCAATACCGCCGCGACGATACCGAAGCCCGGCATGGCATCGGCGATGCCGTTGACGGCGTGGGA
Source organism: Pseudomonas wuhanensis (assembly GCF_030687395.1). Classification (GTDB taxonomy): domain Bacteria; phylum Pseudomonadota; class Gammaproteobacteria; order Pseudomonadales; family Pseudomonadaceae; genus Aquipseudomonas; species Aquipseudomonas wuhanensis. Next base: position 6,018,018 of record NZ_CP117430.1, read on the forward strand.
GGGGTGATCCAGGTCTTCCTTGAGGCTGGTCAGTTCCATGTCGAACAAGCCTTCAAGCTCATGGGGCGCCATGTTGCCGGAGGACATGATGCGCAGGTAATCGCAGATGTACGCGGTCATGCGGTCATCTTTCAGGACTGCTGGATACTTGGCGAAGATCGGGCTCGCAGCGGCATCTTCGATGTCGCCTTCGATGGCCATCATGCCTTCGCGACGGCTCTTGTTGAGAATCTCGTAAATCAGCCCCAGCACTTCCAGGTAGAAGGTGTGGTTGAAACGCGAACTGAACATGCCCAAGGACTTCTTGAGCACGTGCATCGTCATATGACCGGGGTTGGCCTGCAGGAATGCACCAAGGGCCGCGCCACCGATAATCATCACCTCGAAAGGCTGGATGAGGGCGGCAATCTTGCCGTGGGAAAGCACGTATCCGCCGAGCACGCTCGCGAATACGACGATGATGCCGATAATTTTAGCCATAGGTAGGAGAGCACTTACTGAGTCGGGTTCAAGGTCATATTCGGAAGTTAAAAAATCTCTTCTTCTACTTATCGGCAAAACTGCGCCAGACTATAGCCAGTTCAGGCGAAAAGCTAATTTGACCCGCTCAGGGATAGGGTAAAGCAGACGATGATCGCGTCCAGACATGGCTAACGAAACGAACGTCCCAATGCCAAAACCGACCACGCTCGAAGGCTGGGTCAAGCTTCTCGATGGTGTGCGCCTGCCGGTTCCGCAAGCCAGTCACGACCGGGTCTGCAAAGCCATCCGCGATAGCCGCAGCTCACTGCGCGACATTGCCGAATTGATGCAGGACAGCCCGGCCCTGGCCTTGAGCGTAATTCGCGAAGCCAATCGCCACACCCATGGCAGCATGGCCACGCCGGCTGAAAACCTTGAGGTGGCGATCAATCGCCTCGGTTTGAAACGCACCGAAGAATTGCTCGAGCGCTTGCCCGCCGCCCCCCAATCGGAAATCCCCGCCGCCCTGCGCCAGCTTCAGTTGATCAGCCAGCACGCCACTCAACAGGCCAACGGTTTTTTTGCCAGTCGCCTGGCGCGGTTGTGGCAAGACATCCACTGGGGCAGTCTGCTGTTTCTTTCGCCACTGTGGCCCATGGCGTTGACCCATCCGCAGTTGCTTGAAGAATGGGAGCTGCGGGTCATCCATAAAGGTGAGTCGGCGCGCAAAGTCGAAAAGCAATTGTTCGGCGTGTGTCTGCTGGAAATCTGTCTGGCGCTGGTGGATACCTGGCGTTTGCCGATCTGGGTGCAGCAGGGTTATCGGCTGCTGCGGAGCGAACAACGCGAACTGGTGAAAGTCCTGCGCATCGCGCGTGATAGCGATCACCCGCTGCGCCAACAGAACCGTCTCGACGATGACCCGACGCTGCGCCGCTGGCTTAATCAACCCGCCAACACCGTGCTGCTGGCCAATGGTCTGGCGTTGTCGGCACAACAGGCCTGGGACAGTCCTCACTGTGAACGCTGGCAGTTCCTGACCAGCCTTTACCTGCAAATGTCGATGGATGAGGTGCAACAACAATTGCACCAGCAAGCCGCCAATAGCGCCCGCCAACACGCCATGCCGGACCTCTGGCACCCGGCCGAAGCGCTGATCTGGCCGTCGGGCATCAACCGCATTCACGGCGGTTTGCTGCCAGCCCCGGCACCCACCGCCGAAGACCTGGCGAAGTGGCGTAAACAATGCGCCGAGTTGCTGGTGGAGCCGAGCCGTTTTACCAATGCCATGCACTTGACCACATCGGCCCGAGACGCCCTGGTGGCATGCGGCATGCGACGGGTGATGATTTTGATGGCCGATCGCACGCACGCTAATCTGCGTGTGCACCAGACTGCCGGGCTGCCCAAAGAAGTGGCCGGCCTGAACCTGGTGGTCAGCCAAAGCACCGTACTGCAGCGCCTGCTCGCGCAACAGGCCCAGGTGCGCCTGACGCCAGCCAACAACGCACAATTCTCCGCCCTGTTGCCGGCCAGCCTGCGCTCACAGTTCGGTGGCGAACACCTGCTTCTGCGCTCACTCGTCAACAACGGTCGGGTGATCATGATCGTGGTGGCGGATCAGGGCGGCGGGCCGTTCTCGGAAATCACCGTGCAGGCTTTCGGCAAAACCGCGCAGTGCATCGAAAAGGCCCTGCACAGCTTTAGCCAGCGATAGGACGATCACCGGGCCTGTTTTCAGTTATTTCCTGTGCCGAAATAACTGATAACAGGCCCTCATGACGCTGCGCTACAATCCTCCCCTTTGTGCTCTGGAGACCTCACATGTCTGACTTCTCTGGCTTGGCGCTGGTGATCGAACCGAGCGACCTGCTCCCGCGTCTCGACTCCCGCGAACTGATTCTGGTGGACCTGACCAGCAGCGCCCGCTATGCCGCAGGGCATATCCCCGGGGCACGCTTTGTCGATCCAAAACGCACTCAACTGGGTCAGGCGCCTGCGCCAGGCCTGCTGCCGACCCAAGCCGCGCTTGAAACATTGTTCGGCGAACTGGGGCACAACCCCGATGCGGTCTACGTCGTCTATGACGACGAAGGCGGCGGTTGGGCCGGGCGTTTTATCTGGCTGTTGGATGTTATCGGTCACAACAAGTACCACTACCTCGACGGCGGTCTGACGGCCTGGCTGGCAGAAGGCTCGCCGATGTCGATCCAGATCCCGGCCCCGGTCGGTGGCCCGGTTGCGTTGACCCTGCACGATGAACCCACCGCCACCCGCGAGTACCTGCAAAGTCGTCTCGGTGCCGCCGACCTGGCAATCTGGGACGCACGCGGGCCGCTGGAGTACTCCGGCGAGAAAGTGCTGGCGGCCAAGGGCGGGCACATTCCCGGGGCGGTCAATTTCGAATGGACAGCCGGCATGGATCAGGCGCGCAACCTGCGTATCCGCACCGACATGCCGAAAATCCTGGAACAACTCGGCATTACCAAAGACAAAGAAGTCATTACCCACTGCCAGACTCACCATCGTTCTGGCTTCACGTATCTAGTCGCCAAGTCGCTCGGTTATCCGCGAGTCAAAGGCTACGCCGGCTCCTGGGGCGAATGGGGCAACCATCCCGACACGCCCGTAGAGATTTAAGGTTTTTTAAGGACTGTTAATGAATAAGCGTTTGTTTATCCTCAGCCAATACCTGCTGCCCCACCACTTGCTCTCGCGACTGGCGGGCTGCATTGCCGAATGCCGCGTGCGCTGGTTCAAGAACGCCTTGACCGCCTGGTTCGCCAAGCGTTATCAAGTGGACATGTCCCAGGCGCTGGTCGAAGACCTGACGGCTTACGAGCACTTCAATGCGTTCTTCACTCGTGCCTTGAAAGACGGCGCCCGCCCGCTGGACCAAACCCCAGGCGCGATCCTCAGCCCGGCCGACGGTGCCGTCAGCCAGCTCGGCCCGATCGAACACGGTCGCGTTTTCCAGGCCAAGGGCCACAGCTTCAGCGTGCTGGAATTGCTCGGTGGTGACGCGGCCAACGCAGCGCCATTCATGGGTGGTGATTTCGCCACCATTTACCTGTCGCCCAAGGATTACCACCGCGTGCACATGCCGCTGGCCGGCACCCTGCGCGAGATGGTCTACATCCCCGGCCGCATCTTCTCGGTCAACCAGACCACTGCTGAAAACGTACCGGAGTTGTTCGCGCGCAACGAGCGTGTGGCGTGCATTTTCGATACCGAGCGCGGGCCGATGGCCGTGGTGCTGGTGGGCGCGATGATTGTGGCGTCGATCGAAACTGTCTGGGCCGGGCTGATCACGCCGCCAAAACGCGAGCTGAAAACCTTCCGTTACGACGAAGCGGCTCGTGCGCCGATCCATCTGGAGAAAGGCGCGGAATTGGGTCGCTTCAAACTCGGCTCTACGGCGGTCGTGTTGTTTGGGCCGGATCAAGTGAAATGGGCTGAAGGGCTGGGTGCCCTTTCGCCAGTGCAAATGGGCCAGGGCATCGGCTTGCCAAACGCCTGATCCCTGATACGACCCCACGAACATCTTTCGTGGGGTCGGACATTTCGGTGGTGCTCCTGCTCCGCGTTCATAGCTGCTACAGTCAAGTCATTCACTGCCCATTTCCCGGTCGGAGTTTGTCTACGGCATGAATGAGACCAATCCTGCCCTGCTGCTACGCGCACCGATCCCGACGCAGTCGCGTCTGTCTTTCTGCGAAGCCACGCCTCGCGACCTCAAGCGCTGGATCGCCAACCTGCCCAAAGCCAACCTCGGCGAAACCGCTCGCCAGTTGTATCAAGGCTTGAGCGAACTCAACCAACTGCTCACACCCAGCGACAATCGTCTGCAATTGCTCGAACTGCTGCGGCCCGAGGTGTATTACGTCTGCAAGCACCTGGAACGGCATTTCCTGCATCAGGCGATTGTGCTCGACGAACGCTCGCGCAAGATCGCCAACCTTTGCCAGGCGCTACAGAGCCACTTGGCGATCGGCTACAAGCAAATCGTCATCCGCATCACACCGCGCTTCAGCAAAGACCGTGCGCCGTTGCTAACTCAAGCTTTGCAACGGGCAATTCATTGTTTGAACGGCGCATTGATCCGCGCCACTGAACTCTATTGTCCGGTACCCGAAAATCTGTGGCTCGAGTTACATCAGCTGTACCGGATTGGCTGTCAGTTCCAACTGCAACAGTTGAGCGTGCGCGATGAACTGGCCAACCAGACACAAAGCCTGAGCATCGAGCAAACCTACGTCGTCGCCCTCCTGCTGGGTGCTTCACGCTGCAATCAACTGCGCCAGAACCAGATCGCCCGGCTCGCCGAGGTGCTCGAACCCTGGAGCCAGTGGATCAAGCTGCAACCGGCCAAACCGGACAACGGGCTGTTTGCCATCGCCCCGGATCTCGACACCGGGCCGCGTTACCGCTCCAAATTCCTCGCCGAACAACAGGAGAGCTTGCTAGGAATCGACCCACAACCTCTGGTCGCGGCCATCGAAACCCATCTGCAACAGTCGGCCGACAAGGTATCGCCTTTACCCGTTTCGGCGGGATTGAATCTGGATACGCTGCAACACCTGCATGCTGCCTGGGGTCAGGCCGCCGAGCGCAGTTTTCAGCGTACCGTCGGCCACGGCACGTTGACCCTGTGCGTGGGCATGAGTGCATTGCACTTTTATCTCAGCGGGCAACGCTCGTTCAACGACATCCTGAAGAAACCCGGCGCCCGCCCGGCGCGGTTCTCGGCTACCGACCCGACAAATCGCGACAAAGACCAATGGCACCACGCCTTCGACGCCGCCCCCCATGGCACCGCAGATACGCTGCTGCCCTACGAAGAGATCGAATACCCGCATCTTCAGAACGATGACAGCCACGAGGCATCCGACCGCCAGCAGCATTTCCCGACCTATGTGCTGCCGGTGATCAATCACAGCCCAGGCGGCTATTGCCTGGCTTGGCCCGGCACGGTACCCGCCGAGTTACAGGCTGGCGAAATGGTCGGTATCGAGGATGCTGCCGGTCAAGGCTGGAGCATTGCAGTAGTGCGCTGGATCCGCCAAGTGCGGGGCGGCGGCACGCAGATGGGTATCGCCCAAGTCGCGCCATGCGCCGAACCCTGCGGCCTGCAACTGACGCGCTCCCACGACGAGCACAGCCAGTACTTGCGCGGACTGTTACTGCCCGCCATCAGCGCCATCGACCTGCCGGCCACCCTGCTCACGCCGCGCCTGCCGTTCCAGGAAGGCAATAAGGTGTTGATCAATACCAACGGCGAGGAACACCGGGCCGAGCTGGAGCGTCGGGTGGCGAGCACCAACAGCTTCAATCAGTTTGCCTACCGTACGCTTGAGACAACCAGAAACGAAAACGCCGCGGGGAGCGGCGTTTTCGGGGTAGCGGAAGAGTTTGATTCGTTGTGGAAGTCGCTTTGAGCGTACGTCTGTAAAACCGCGGCCCGCCCAGACAACCTGAAACTCAGAGCTGCCCGTCGCGATCCCGGAAGCCCAGCAGATACAGCACGCCATCCAGCCCAAGGGTGGAAATCGCCTGCTTAGCCGATTGCTTGACCAGCGGCTTGGCGCGAAACGCTACGCCCAGCCCGGCAATCGCCAGCATCGGCAGGTCGTTGGCACCGTCACCGACGGCTATCGTCTGCTCCAGACGCAAGCCTTCCTTGTGCGCCAGCTCACGCAGCAGATCTGCCTTGCGTTGCGCATCGACAATCGGCTCGACCGCCACACCCGTCACCTTGCCGTCGACCACTTCCAGTTCATTGGCGAACACGTAGTCGATACCCAGCTTGGCCTGCAGCTGCTTGGCGAAGTAGGTGAAGCCGCCCGACAGAATCGCCGTCTTGTAGCCCAGGCGCTTGAGTTCGGCGAACAGGGTTTCGGCGCCTTCGGTCAGGCGCAGGGAAGCACCGATGGAGTCCAGCACGCTGACGTCCAGCCCTTGCAGCAAGGCCAGGCGCTCCTTGAAGCTGGCGCGGAAGTCCAGCTCGCCGGCCATCGCTCGCTCGGTAATCGCAGACACCTGGTCGCCCACACCGGCGGCCTTGGCCAGTTCGTCGATGACTTCAGCTTCGATCAGTGTCGAGTCCATGTCGAACACCGCCAGACGGCGGTTACGGCGGAACAGCGAATCTTCCTGGAAGGCGATGTCGACGTTCAATTCTTGAGCGACGCTGAGGAATTCGGCCCGCAGCGCTTGCGGATCCGCCGCCTCGCCACGCACGGAAAACTCGATGCAGCCCTTGCCCTTGTCAGCCGGGGTGTCGAGCGGCATGCGCCCGGACAGGCGATCGATATGGTCGATGTTCAGACCATACTTGGCGGTGATCGAACTCACGCGCTGCAATTGCTCGGCGGTCACTTTGCGGGTCAGCAGGGTGACGATGTGGCGCTTTTTACCCTGATTACCGACCCATTGCTGGTAATCCTCCTCGGATACCGGCGTGAAACGTACTTGCTGCTCAAGCTCATAGCCTTTGAACAGGATGTCCTTGAGCACCGAGTTACCTTGTTCGGTATCGGGAATTTCAACCAGGATGCCGAACGACAGGGTGTCGTGGATCACCGCCTGACCGATGTCGAGAATGTTCACACCACCCTGGGCCAGAACGCCGGTAATGGCCGCAGTCAGACCCGGACGGTCGACTCCCGTGATGTTTATCAGGACGATTTCGCGCAAGGCGCACCCCCGCAGGTGGAAAAAAACCGCATTCTACCCATATTCAGTGACCATCGGGCACCGTGAGCGCTTTGACGGTCTAGGGCCTGTCGCTATACTGCGCGTCAACTTCACGGACAAAGAGCCGAGCTCAAGTGAACCGGCCCACGCCAGTAAAAACCGATAACTTCTTTCTGCTGATCTTCCGGGCACTGCGTCATCGCCGTGTACCGATTGCATTGCGCATTGCCAGCCATAACGTGATCCTGGTCGCTCTGGCCCTGGTGATCTATGCCTGCGTGATGGGTTTGCAGTTCAAGCAGGCCATGCACGAGCAAGCGGATGCCTTGGGCGAAAGCCTGACCACCCAGACCGCGACCTCGGCCACGGAACTGTTGGTGTCCAACGACATCCTCAGCCTGAACGTGCTGCTCAACAACCTGACCAAGAACAAACTGGTGGCCCACGCTGCCATCTACAGCGTGGATAACCGCATCCTCGCCGAAGCCGGTCAGCGCCCCAAGCATAGCCTGCTGGGCGAAGCAGAAGGCATGTACCAGAGCAAGATCACCTTTCAGGATGTGACTGCCGGGCAACTGCGCATCAGCCTGGACATGGATCAGTTCCAACAGCCGATGACCATCAGCCTGCAAAGCATGGGCATTCTGAGTGCGATTCTGCTGGCGCTGTCCCTGGCCTTGAGCCTGCGCCTGGGGCGCAATCTCTCCACGCCGCTGATGCAACTGCGGGTGTGGCTGCGCAATATCGACGAATACACCCCGGCCACCGAGCGCCAGGATGAGGTCGGCGACCTCGCTCGCCAGCTGCACGCCAATTTCGCGCCGGAGCCGGCCGAGCCGGAACCTGCGCCGGAACCTGAATACGACGACAGCGATTACGAAGACGCCGACGATAACGAGCCGACCTTCGAAGTGCGTAACCTGCGCGATCCGAGTTTCGACGAAACCAAGCCTCTTGCCGGCCTCAAGCCTGCGCCGCGGCGCATTGTCAGCACTGTCGAAGACGATGAGGACGACGAAGATCCGTTTGCCGACCTGCGTGACGACTTGACAGACAGCGCGCCGAAACCAGTCGTAAAGCCGCAGGTATCGAATCTGCCGCAGCACAGCGCTGTACTGGCCGTGCAACTGGGCGCGCAAGATCAATTGCGCCGCCTGCCCCGCGCACGCCTGGAAGAGCTGCTCAAACGCTATCGCGATTGCCTTGATCAGGCCGCGTCGCTTTACCAGAGCGAACTGCACACCCTGAACGATGGCAGCACGCTGATGCTGTTCCACAACGAAGACAGTGGCGACGACTACCTGACCAACGCCATCTGCTGCGGTGAGTTGCTGCGTGCCCTGGGCCATCAGTTGCAGATCGAAGTCGCCGACAGCGGCATCACCCTGCAATTGCAGCTAGGCCTGACGCTGGGTGACGAACTGTTCGGCCTGAGCCAGATTGATCTGCTGCTGACTGAATCCGCGCAGGACGCCCTGGCCCTGTCCCAACACAGCCGCAACCTGCTGCTGGTGGAGCGCAAGATCAGCGACGACGCGCTGATTCGCCAGCGCGCGCGAATCCGGCCGATCGCAAGCCCGGAGGGTGCGTGCTGCGTAGAGCGCTTGATGGAGCCTTATCCGTCGATGCTGGAACGGCAACTGGCGCGGATGCATGAGCGCCGGGCATAAGCCTTAGCCCTGCTGTAAAGAAGCCCGCAGATGAGTGATCGTCTGCGGGCTTTTTGTTGCCTGTTCTGGCCTCATCGCGGGCAAGCCTCGCTCCCACAGGGTGCTCGGTAGCACACAAGTTTTGTATTCGCAGCGGTAAATGTGGGAGCGGGCTTGCCCGCGAAGAGGCCGGCACAGGCAACATATGAGGTGAGGCTGGAACGCGGAGCGTCCCTGGAGGCATTCCCACGCAGAGCGTGGGAACGATCAGTACGCGCCACAAACAACAAAGCCCGCACAAGGCGGGCTTTGTTCTGGACTCAATCCAGGCTTAGAACCTGAACACTTCCATATCCGTACGAATCGGCGAAGCCATCGGGATCTTCGGTTGTTTCTCTGGCTCTGCTGCCGGTGCCACAGGCTTGGCAGCTGGCTTGCGAGGTGCTTCGGCGATCGGCGGCTGGTTGGCCAGTGGCTTGAGCGCTGTCGCCAGTTGCTCGGCCAGACGCTGCAGCAACACACCCTGAGCCTGAACCTGAGCCGCAGTCCCGCCAGTGTGCTGCTCCTGCAGATGAATGATGCGGTTATCGCGCACCTGACCACGACGATCGATCAGGCGCCATTGCGCATCAAGGATCGCCGGTTGCGACGCACCCGAGTCCAGTCGCGTGATCGTCAGCAGAACCTGAACATCCGGCGTGAAGCCTAATGTCGCCGGCGCCAGGACAACGCGCTGGCTGTCCAGATGACCGGCAACCTGACGCAGCAACAGTTGATCGATGTCGGACGACAGGCTACCTGCCCAACGACCATCAACCGAAGCCTGCAAGCTGCCATCGGGCTGACGCTGCAACAAGGTTTCGCGTTGCAGGTAGTCGGCAACCGTTACCGGGCCCAGCAATACAGCCATACCCGCGCTTTGCGCAGGCTGAGCCGGACTTCCGCTGTCCAGCTGATACAGCGACACCGGTTGGTGAACGCTGCAACCCGCCAGGCCAAGTACGCCGGCGAGCATCAAAATAAAAGGAAGGCGCAGAGCAGTCATCGTCCCATCCAGGTGGTTGCCACAAGGCTCACCACAGTGAAAATACTCAAAAAATATGAAGAACGCTCGGCCACGCCGGCGCTTGAAAGGCCATATCATCCGTGAATATGCGTTCCGACTCCAGCGGCAAAGCGTCGATCTACGCGTTAAATCGTAGATCGAGCGCTCTAGGACGCTTAGTTGAGGTTTTCGACGAACAGCGCATCCACCCTCTGAAAGCCCCGTGGCAGTTTGTTACCGCGACGCCCACGCTCACCTTTGTAGTGTTCGAGGTCGTCCGCCTTCAGCGACAAGGTACGTTTTCCGGCCTGTAGCACCAAAGTGGCACCTTCCGGCAAAACGGCGATGTCCGTGACATATTCTTCGCGACTGGCAACACGTTCACCGGAAATCCCGATGATCTTATTCCCTTTACCTTTACCTAATTGTGGCAGATCGCTGATTTTGAAGATCAGCAGGCGACCTTCGGTGGTCACCGAGGCCAGCCAGTTGTGCTCACGATCGGCCACCGGACGCGGCAGAATCACTTTGGCGTTGTTCGGCAAACTCAACAGGGCCTTGCCCGCCTTGTTCTTGGCTTGCAGGTCTTCACCCTTGACCACGAAACCGTAACCGGCGTCGGAGGCGATCACGTACAGCGAATCGTCTTCAGGCATCAGCACGCATTCGAAACTCGCCCCTGGCGGCGGCGTCAGGCGGCCGGTCAGCGGTTCGCCCTGGCCTCGGGCCGATGGCAGCGTGTGCGCGGCCACCGAATAACTGCGACCGGTGGAGTCGATAAACACCGCAAACTGGTTGGAGCGACCGGCCGCCAAGGCCTTGAAACCATCCCCGGCCTTGTAGGAAAGCCCGGTGGCGTCGATCTCATGGCCTTTGGCGGAGCGAACCCAGCCTTTTTCCGACAGAACCACGGTCACTTTCTCGTTCGGCAACAGATCGTGTTCGGTCAGGGCCTTGGCCTCGGCGCGTTCGACGATTGGCGAGCGACGGTCGTCGCCGTAGGTTTCGGCGTCCTTGATCAACTCGGTGCGTACCAGCTTTTTCAGCTTGGCTTCGCTGCCCAGCAGGGCTTGCAGCTTGGCTTGTTCCTTGAGCAGTTCATCCTGCTCGGCACGCAGCTTCATTTCTTCCAGTCGCGCCAACTGACGCAAACGGGTGTCGAGGATGTAATCGGCCTGGATTTCGCTCAGGGCGAAACGTTCGATCAGTGCGGCTTTCGGGTGCTCCTCGGTGCGGATGATGTGAATCACTTCATCCAGATTGAGGTAAGCGATCAACAAACCGTCCAACAGGTGCAGGCGACGCTCGACCTTGTCCAGGCGAAATTGCAGACGACGACGCACCGTCTGGACCCGGAACTCCAGCCACTCGACCAGCAATGCCCGCAGGTTTTTCAGCTGCGGCTTGCCGTCCAGACCGATGATGTTGATGTTGACCCGGTAGCTCGACTCCAGCTCGGTGCTGGCGAACAGGTGTTGCATCAGTGCATCGTGGTCAAAGTTTTTGCGTGCCCCCGGAATGATCACGATCCGGCACGGGTTTTCGTGGTCGGATTCGTCACGCAGGTCAGCGATTTGCGGGGCTTTCGACGGTTTGGCCTGCATCATCGCGGCGATCTGTTCCAGCACTTTGGCCCCGGAGACCTGATGCGGCAGCGCGGTGACGATGATGTCGCCGTCTTCGATGTGATACACGGCGCGCATGCGCACCGAGCCCTTGCCGGTTTCGTAGATTTTCAGCAGATCGGCGCGCGGCGTGATGATTTCCGCTTCGGTCGGGTAATCCGGGCCCTGGATGTGTTCGCAGAGCTGTTCTACCGTGGCTTTCGGCTCGTCGAGCAAACGCACGCACGCTGTTGCGACTTCGCGCAGGTTATGCGGTGGTACGTCGGTAGCCATGCCCACGGCAATACCGGTGGTGCCATTGAGCAGGATATTCGGCAAACGGGCCGGCAACACCAAAGGCTCTTCCAGCGTGCCGTCGAAGTTCGGGCCCCAGTCCGCGGTGCCTTGGCCCAGTTCGCTGAGCAGCACTTCGGAATAACGCGACAGCCGCGCTTCGGTGTAACGCATGGCGGCGAAGGACTTCGGATCATCCGGCGCACCCCAGTTACCCTGGCCGTCGACCAGCGTGTAGCGGTAGCTGAACGGCTGGGCCATCAGGACCATGGCCTCATAGCAAGCCGAGTCGCCGTGCGGGTGGAACTTACCGAGCACGTCACCGACCGTACGCGCCGATTTCTTGTGCTTGGAATCGGCGTCCAGCCCCAACTCGCTCATCGCGTAGATGATGCGTCGCTGTACCGGTTTCAGGCCGTCGCCGATATGCGGCAAGGCACGGTCCATGATCACGTACATGGAGTAGTTGAGGTAGGCATTTTCGGTGAAGTCAGCCAGTGACCGGCGTTCTACACCGTCCAGGCTGAGATCAAGGGAGTCGCTCATGCGGGCCTCATCAGTTCGTTGTCTGGCGCAGCAGCATGGTGCCACCGCGCTGGGTAAATTCAAGTTTGTTCAGTGCGCTCATACCGAGCAGCACCTGATTGCCGTGCAAACCGGGCGCCACCAGCGCGCGAACGTCACGCAGCACGATGTCGCCCAATTGCAGCCGGTCGAGGCGGGTTCGATAGCCCTCGCTCAAGCCATTGGCCGTGCTCAGGGTCACCCCAAAGCCTTTTTCCAGTTTCAGCCGCTCGGCCACTTCGGCCGGGATCGCCACATCGGTTGCGCCGGTATCGAGCATGAACTCCACCGGCTGGCCGTTGATCTGGCCAGTGGCGATAAAATGCCCCTGGCTGTTGCTGATCAGCTTCACTTCGATAAAACCTTCGCCCTGCTCGGAGCTGACGACGGTGTTGGGATTTTGCTGACGCGCCTCCCACTGACCGAAAAACCGCGTTGCCAGAAACAGCGCGGCGCACCAGGCCAACACCATCAACACCCGACCGGCGCGTTTGCCCGGCGGCTGTTGACTCATGGCTTGGCACTCCAGCCACCTTCAGGCGCGGCAAAGCGCCAGACAATCGGGCGTTTCTCGCCATCGACGCGCGCACCATTATTGTTGTCGATACCGATCCAGGCACCGTCGGCGTCCACGATCAACGCTTCCGCCAGCCCAAAGGGCTGTGAATAACGACGGTTTTCCTGCAAGGCCTCGGCGGCAAACGACCAGCAGCGCTCGACCTTGGCCGTCACCGCATCGCGACGGCAAACCTGAAAGGCATTGCGCTCAAGGGTAAACAATTTGCCGTCAAACAATGACAGATCGGCAAAATCCCGGGAGCGCGCTCTGGCCTTGGGAAATTGCGCTGGTTGCATCTCCACCCCTGCCTCACTTAGCAGCACACAACCACCCTTGCAGTCCCAGACCGTTTGCTGGCGCTTGATCAGCAGCAAACCGCGGCGCTCACGTTCGGCGGCCAGCCACAGCGTGTCACCGGCTGGATTGATCGCCAAGCCTTCGAACAACGAATTGAAGTGCAGCAACATACCGCTGGCCCGTGCTTCGCGTACCAGCATCGGCGAGATTTTCAGCCAGGACGCCGGCCCGATGGGCGGAACCTGCAGCACCGCGGCGTGCGCCTCGCTGACAATGTAACGATTGCCGGCGCTGTCACAGGTGATACCTTCGAAATCCAGGTTCCCACCCCGCACGAACGTCGCCGCCCAGGTCCGCGAACGCAACCCCCAGGGCAAACCGCTGTCGGGCACCAGGGGTACGTCGATGCGCACGGTTTCGGCTTGCCAGGTCGTGTTGCGGGTGTCGAGGCGATAGATTTGATCATCGTCACGATCCGAGACGGTCCACAGATCCTTGCCGCACTGGGCCAGCCCCGACAGATTGCCGCCGCGCATGCCTTCGACGGCATGCTCGGATAACAGGCGCAGCTCGGGGGCAGGCTCCGCCGAAACCGTTACCGAGGTCAGCAGCAACGCACACGCCAGGGCCCAGCCAAATCGCATCAGCCCAGAACCTCGGCCAGGTTGCCCTTGGACTCCAGCCAGGACTTGCGATCGCCGGCGCGTTTTTTCGCCAGCAGCATGTCCATCATTTCCGAGGTCGCGTCGAAATCTTCCAGCGTCAACTGCACCAGACGCCGAGTGTTCGGGTCCATGGTGGTTTCGCGCAGCTGCGGCGGGTTCATTTCACCCAGACCTTTGAATCGCGTGACCTGTGGTTTGCCGCGCTTCTTCTCGGCCACCAGGCGATCGAGAATGCCATCGCGCTCGGCCTCGTCGAGGGCATAGTAAATTTCTTTGCCCAAGTCGATACGGTACAGCGGCGGCATGGCGACGTAGACGTGACCGGCATCCACCAGCGGACGGAAATGCTGGACGAACAAAGCGCAGAGCAACGTGGCGATGTGCAGACCGTCGGAGTCGGCGTCGGCGAGGATGCAGATTTTGCCGTAACGCAGCTGGGCGATGTCCGCCGAACCCGGATCGACACCGATGGCTACAGCGATGTTGTGCACTTCCTGGCTGGCAAGCACTTCGCTGCCGTCGACTTCCCAAGTGTTCAGAATCTTGCCGCGCAACGGCAGGATCGCTTGAAACTCCTTGTCCCGCGCCTGCTTGGCCGAACCGCCAGCGGAATCACCTTCCACCAGGAACAGCTCGGAACGCATCGGGTCCTGCCCGGCGCAGTCGGCGAGCTTACCCGGCAATGCCGGCCCTTGGGTAATGCGTTTGCGCTCGACCTTCTTGCTGGCCTTCAGACGACGGCCGGCGTTGTTGATCGCCAGTTCGGCCAGCAACATGCCGGTTTCCGGGTTGGCGTTGAGCCACAGGCTGAAAGCATCCTTGACCACGCCGGAAACGAAGGCGGCCGCTTCACGGGAGGACAGGCGCTCCTTGGTCTGGCCGGAGAATTGCGGTTCCTGCATCTTCATCGACAGGACGAAAGCGATACGCTCCCAGACGTCTTCCGGCGCCAGCTTCACACCACGCGGCAACAGGCTGCGGAACTCGCAGAACTCGCGCATGGCGTCGAGCAAGCCCTGACGCAGACCGTTGACGTGAGTACCGCCCTGGGCTGTCGGGATCAGGTTGACGTAGCTTTCCTGAACGCTGTCGCCGCCCTCGGGCAACCACAGCAGCGCCCAATCGACCGCTTCTTTATTACCGGCCAGGCTGCCGCAGAATGGCTCGTCCGGCAGGCGTTCGAATTCGCTGACTGCGTCCACCAGGTAGGAGCGCAGGCCGTCTTCGTAATGCCATTCGACTTTCTCGCCGGTGGCCTTGTCTTCAAAACTGACCAGCAGCCCCGGGCACAGAACGGCCTTGGCCTTGAGCACGTGCTTGAGGCGGCTGATGGAGAATTTCGGTGAATCGAAGTACTTCGGGTCCGGCGCGAAGAACACGCTGGTGCCGGTGTTGCGCTTGCCGACGGTGCCGACCACTTCCAGTTCGGTTTTTTTGTAACCGTCGGCGAAAGTCATCTGGTATTCGTTGCCGTCGCGTTTTACACGCACCCGGACTTCGGTCGACAAGGCGTTGACCACGGAGATACCCACCCCGTGCAAACCGCCGGAGAACTGGTAGTTCTTATTGGAAAACTTGCCACCCGCATGGAGCTTGGTGAGGATCAGCTCGACACCCGACACACCCTCTTCCGGGTGAATGTCCACCGGCATGCCACGGCCGTCATCGCTGACTTCCAGGGAGTGATCGGCATGCAGGATGACCTGCACCGACGTCGCGTGCCCAGCCAAGGCTTCGTCGACGCTATTGTCGATGACTTCCTGGGCAAGGTGGTTCGGCCGACTGGTGTCGGTATACATGCCGGGGCGTTTGCGCACCGGGTCGAGGCCCGAGAGGACTTCGATGGCGTCTGCGTTATAAGAGCTAGCGCTGGGAGTGGCCATGGGGTCTCGTCGTCAGTGTTCAGTGAAAATAGGGGGCAATGATCACAGTGCTGTGAAATCAATCGCCTGATACAAATCTGCGCCGATGCCGGCAAAACTCAGCATTGCCGGCAATTGCTCGGCAAAACCCTGGAAACTATGGTCGCCGCCCGCCTGAATGCGCAAGGCACAGGCCCGGTAATACTGCTGGGCGAGGCGATAATCCAGCGTTTCATCGCCGGTCTGCAACCACACTTGAAACCGCTGCGGATCCTTGGGTGCCGGCACTTCCAGCTCGGCCAGGGCCGTCACATGGTCGTGGGTCAATTCCCAAGTCTCATCGGTATACAGATTTTTCTGCGTCCCCAGGAACCCGTCGAACATCCGGTGCGGGCTGACCGCAGGATTGATCAACAGGGCTTTCAAGCCATGGTGCTCGGCCAAGTGAGTCGCATAGTAGCCGCCGAGTGAGCTGCCGACCAGCAGTGGCCGCCCCAGCTCGGCAATCGCCTGCTCCAGCTGAGCGATGGCCTCGCGAGGATGGTGATGCAAGGCCGGCACACGCAGCTGATCGCTCAAGCCCAGCCGTTCCATCACATTAATCAACTGACAGGCCTTTTTCGACGCAGGCGCGCTGTTGAAACCGTGGATATAAAGGATCGAACCGGACATTTGAGCTCCCTGGGCGTCGGGTAAAGAGGCGCAGTTTACAGGGTGTCGGAGGAATCGGGGATATGCGTGGAAATCATGTCGCCTGAGCGAACGCCATCGCGGGCAAGCCCTCTCCCACAAGGATTTGAGGCGCTCACAAAACCCTGTGGGAGCGGGCTTGCCCGCGATGGCCGCGCGTCGGTCTTTGGAAATGATAAATAAATCAGTAGCCGTTAGAGCCGTAATCAATCTGGAAATCGAAACCGGTGATGCGCTCAACGCCTGTTTCGAGCTGGCCATCCGGCAACAACCGCAACCATCGATACCCCGGCGCCTGCTCGCTCACCTTGAAATCATCACTGCCCGGCTCGAACTGAATGCAAGTCGAGGGCGATGCGATCAAGCGCACACCGTTGCGCAGTCGATCAATCTCCTGATGCACATGCCCCCACAGCACCGCACGCACCTGTGGAAAGCGATCCAGCACCGCGAACAACGCTTCTGGGTTGCGCAAGCCAATGGGCTCCATCCATGCACACCCGATCGACACCGGATGATGATGGAAACACACCAGATGATGCCGCTGCGGCGCCTCGCTCAACGAGCGCACGAGCAACTGCAACTGCTCATCCTGCAAATACCCCGGCACCGAACCCGGCACCGCCGAATCGAGCAACGTCACCCGCCAGTTGCCGATGTCCACCACCGGCTCCAGCAATGCACTGTGCACCGCCGCCTCGGCCATGAGCCGCGGCTCATCATGATTACCGGGAATCCAGCGTGCCGGCGCATCAATCTGTCGGGTCAGGTCACGAAACAGCTGATACGACTCCAGCGTTCCGTCCTGGGAAAGATCACCACTGGCAATGATCAGGTCGATCTGCGGCTGCTGAAGCTTTACCAGCTCAATGACTTTTTGCAGGCTGTCGCGGGTATTCATGCCCAGCAATGTCCCGTCCGTCTCGGCAAACAGATGGCTATCGGAGAGTTGCACCAGCAACGCCGGATCGGCGGTGGTCAATGTGGATACGCTCGGCAAGGCGTTCTCCCAGGGCGTGATCACGGGATGGATAAGTGCCGCAATTATGCTGGGGGACGATCAAAAGAGGAAACCTGTGAACCGGACGCAGTTCACAACTACCGAACGACTGCGTACTCGTGCCCACAGGCCAGGCAGTGACTCAGCCATTCCCCCAGGAACAGATTGAGCTGAGCCTTTTCATCCGGCTGATGCATCGCGGCGTTCGGGTAAGGATAGATGCCGCGAAAGCGTCGTGCATGTTCGGCGCTGACGACTTCGGCCATGCACGCGTCGTGATAGACCTGAACTTCCAGTTGCGGCACCGGCAGCCACGGCAGGCTGTGCTCCTGGCGCACTTGCAGGGTTGTGGTGTACGGACAGACTTGCAGCACTTCGAGGGCCAGTACGCCAAGCATCTGGTCGCCGTGGGTCACGGCAATGCGCCGCGCCTGCGGCTCGTTGCGCATGTCCGGTAGCAGTCGCATCAGGCGCGCGTAGTTGGCCTCGCAGGAGGCTTGCAGCCCCACGAGGTCGATCCGGTAGCGATCGCGCAGCTTGTTTACGACCATAACCCCCTCACTTCAACGCGGTTCAAAGCCAGCCATTGCAAGGCAATGATGCTTGGCGCGTTGGCAATACGTCCGTCGCGCACGGCTTGCAGGGCATCTTCGAAGGCCCAGACCGTGACGCGAATATCTTCAGCCTCTTCCTCCAGCCCATGCAGGCCGCCCACCCCGGCACTGTCGCAACGCCCCAGGTACAAATGCACGAACTCGTTACTGCCACCCGGCGATGGAAAATATTTGGTGATCGGCCAGAGTGCCCCGAATACAAGCCCAGCTTCCTCCTGCGCTTCGCGGTGAGCAACTTCTTCCGGTACTTCATCCTTGTCGATCAGACCGGCGACCAGTTCGATCAGCCACGGGTTGTCGGTCTTGCCCATGGCGCCGACGCGAAACTGCTCGATCAGCACCACTTCGTCGCGCTGCGGATCGTAAGGCAGCACGCACACCGCATCATGGCGCACAAACAGTTCACGATTGATCTCGCGACTCATGCCACCGGCGAACAATTCGTGGCGCAAGTGCACGCGGTCGAGCTTGTAGAAGCCCTCGTAGCACTTTTCGCGCCGAACGATATCAACGGCGGTCGGAATGGCGTTGGCAAAATCAGTCATGACAATCCTCGTTCTACAAATCCTGTCCGAGGCTCCAACCTCGACTTCGCGCCATCCTAACGCGCCCGCGATGTTTGATGCAGCCCCTTTCCAGTCAGCGGGATAGACGGTGAGGGCGAAACCAACTCTAATTAGCTTAGTGGCGAACTGACTGCTTCGTTGAGAGTCGAAGCGGGTAACTTTTCGCCTTTCCCTGTTTTATCAAGGACGCCCATGTCGCTTTTTAAAATCGCCTCCGTGGCCGCAATCGCCCTGACCCTGGGCGCCTGCCAGAGTTTGTTCCAGCCCAACTACCGGGCGCCGCTGGAAACTACCCGCGACGCATCGGAACAGTTGAAACCAGGCTGCACAACCCCTGACTGCCCGCTGGTGAACATTGATACCCTGCGCTTCCCGGACGAGCCTGCGCTTGACGGACTCATCGAAAAACGCCTGCTGCAAATGACCCGCACCTCACCCGAAGCCCCCGTAGCACCGACGCTGGCGGCATATCGCGAGCAGTTTTTGAGCAGTGCCGGCCCGCGCTACAGCAGCTACCTGCAAGCCAAGGTACGTGAGCAGCATGACGGCTTGGTGATCGTTGAATTGTCTAGCTACCTGGATACCGGCGGTGCGCATGGCACGCCGGGCCGCGGTTTCATCAACTATTCACGTCAACAGCATAAGGCGCTGACCCTCTCGGACATGTTGATCCCGGGACAGGAAGAGGCGTTCTGGAAAGCGGCCCAAGTGGCGCACAACAGCTGGTTGATCAGCACCAAGCTGGATCAGGAACCGGAGTTCGTGAAGAGCTGGCCCTTCGTGAAAACCCAGAACGTGGCGCTGACCTACGGCGGGGTGATCCTCAAGTACGAAGTGAGCACCCTTGCGCCTTACGCATTGGGCCACGTCGAACTGAAGATCCCCTACCCGCGCCTGAACGGCATTCTCAAGCCTGAACTGTTTCCCGGCCGTAGCTGAAGGCTCGACCGAGCAGCAGTTGCAGCAGCCCTGCCAGCACCAGCGACGGCAGGGTTGCGCCGATGTCAGGATAGAGATTGGCCAGCAGATGATAGGTGCTCACCCCGCCCAACCAGGCGAGCAACGCCGGCCAGCGCAATGCGGCTGACGCTACATGAGCACTGCGTTTGCGCAGGATGAAGTGATCCACCAGCACCACGCCGAACAGCGGCGCAAACACCGAGCCGATCAACAGCAGAAAATTCTGGTACTGGGCCAATGGCGCCAGGCAGGCGATCAGCGTGCAGACTACGCCGATGGCCAAAGCCAGATGCTCGACTTTCAAGCGCAACAGAATCCCGCTGGACACCGCCGCCGAGTGAATATCGGCAAAGGCGTTTTCCGACTCGTCCAACAGAATCAGCAGCAACGGAATCCCCAAACCTGCACCGGCCAATGCCAGCAGCAAGGCATTCACTTCACCGCTCGGCGCGAACGCCAGGGTGTAGGCCACGCCCAGGCTCATCAGCCAGAAGTTGCCGATAAAGAAGCCCAGCGCCGTACCGCCGAAGACATTCTTCGCACGCTTGCCGAACCGCGAATAGTCGGCAATCAGCGGCAACCACGACAGCGGCATGGCGATCGCAATGTCGAAGCCCACGGCGAACGGCATCGAACCATCACCGGCCTGCGCCCACAACGCGGCCAGATCGGCTTTGGCGAACAGGTTCCAGGTCAGCCAGATACACGCGGCCAGCAGCAGCCAGATGCCCCACTTGCGCAGGATTTTGCGCACAAAGGTCAGTGGCCCGCTGACGGCCAGCAAAGTTGCCAGACCGCCGAAGAAAACTGTCCAAAGCAGCGGATTCGACAGCAGGCTGCCTTCGCTGAAGGCACGGGCGCCGAGCAGGCTGGCAGCGTCGCGCATGACGATGATTTCGAATGAACCCCAACCGATCAGTTGCAGCAGGTTCAACACCGCTGGAAGGCTCGCGCCCTGTTTGCCGAGGCTGAGTTTGAGCGCGGCCATCGACGACAGGCCGGTGTCGCTGCCGATCACGCCGACGGCGGCCAGAAGCAGAACGCCGACCAGCGTGCCGAGAAAAATCGCCAGCAATGAACCGGACAGTCCCAGACCCGGTGCGAGCAGTGCGCCGGTCTGCAACACCATCAGGCCGATGCCGAGGGAGAACCACAGGGAAAACAGATCACGGCCGCCGAACACGCGTTTGTCTTTGGGCACCGCGATATCAGGGGAATATGTGCTGGGTTGAATGCTCAAGGGTGTTATCTCAGAGGGACATTTGCTGTTCTTTTGCCCGCGATGGGGCCCTCTCAGGCCCCGACCTTTCGGATCAGATCAAACCTTCTTGTACAACTGACTACCTTCCTGCTTGAACCGCTCAGCCTGTTCCGCCAATCCCTGCGCAACTTCCGCATCGACCGTTTCGATCCGCTGGTTGGCCGCATACTCACGGACTTCCTGGGTGATCTTCATCGAGCAGAATTTCGGCCCGCACATGGAGCAGAAGTGCGCGACCTTGGCCGAGTCCTTCGGCAGGGTTTCGTCGTGGTATGAACGCGCGGTGTCCGGGTCCAGGCCGAGGTTGAACTGGTCTTCCCAACGGAATTCGAAACGCGCCTTGCTCAAGGCATTGTCGCGAATCTGTGCGCCCGGATGCCCCTTCGCAAGATCGGCAGCGTGAGCGGCGATCTTGTAAGTGATGATCCCGGTCTTCACGTCATCCTTGTTCGGCAGGCCCAAGTGTTCCTTCGGCGTCACGTAGCAAAGCATCGCGCAACCGAACCAGCCGATCATGGCCGCACCGATACCAGAGGTGATGTGGTCGTAGCCTGGGGCGATGTCGGTGGTCAGCGGGCCGAGGGTGTAGAACGGCGCTTCGTCGCAGCACTCGAGCTGCTTGTCCATGTTCTCTTTGATCAACTGCATCGGCACGTGGCCCGGGCCTTCGATCATGCACTGAACGTCGTGCTTCCAGGCGATCTTGGTCAGCTCGCCAAGGGTTTCCAGCTCACCGAATTGTGCGGCGTCGTTGGCGTCGGCAATCGAGCCCGGACGCAGGCCATCGCCCAGCGAGAAGCTGACGTCGTAGGCCTTCATGATTTCGCAGATGTCTTCGAAATGGGTGTAGAGGAAGTTTTCCTTGTGATGCGCCAGGCACCACTTGGCCATGATCGAACCGCCACGGGAAACAATACCGGTCACGCGTTTGGCAGTCAGCGGCACATAGCGCAGCAACACGCCGGCGTGGATGGTGAAGTAGTCGACGCCCTGCTCGGCCTGCTCGATCAGCGTGTCGCGGAACAGCTCCCAGGTCAGGTCTTCAGCGGCGCCGCCGACTTTTTCCAGGGCCTGGTAGATCGGCACGGTACCGATCGGCACCGGCGAGTTACGGATGATCCATTCGCGGGTTTCGTGAATGTGCTTGCCGGTGGACAAGTCCATGACCGTGTCCGAACCCCAGCGAATGCCCCAGGTCAGTTTCGCCACTTCTTCTTCAATGGACGAACCCAGTGCACTGTTGCCGATGTTGCCGTTGATCTTCACCAGGAAGTTACGGCCGATGATCATCGGTTCCAGTTCGGTGTGGTTGATGTTGGCCGGAATGATCGCGCGACCGCGGGCGATCTCTTCACGGACAAATTCCGGCGTGATGATTTTCGGCACGCTGGCGCCGAAGCTGTAGCCAGCGTGCTGCTGGTCCAGCAAGCCCGCGGCACGGGCCACTTCGAGCTTCATGTTTTCGCGGATGGCAACGTATTCCATCTCAGCGGTGATGATGCCTTTGCGCGCATAGTGCATCTGGCTGACGTTGGCACCCGGCTTGGCGCGGCGTGGGTTGTTCACGTGGGCGAAACGCAGCTTGGTCAATTCCGCATCGGCCAGGCGTTCCTGGCCAAAGTTCGAGCTCAGGCCGGGCAGACGTTCGGTGTCGCCACGGGATTCGATCCACGGCGAACGCACATCGGCCAGGCCTTTGCGCACGTCGATGATGACGTTGGGGTCGGTGTACGGGCCCGAGGTGTCATACACCACCACCGGTGCGTTGATTTCACCGCCGAAGTCGGTCGGGGTCACATCAAGGCTGATTTCGCGCATCGGCACGAGGATGTCCGGGCGAGTGCCCTGGACATAGATTTTTTGCGAGCGGGTAAACGGCTGAACCGATTGCTGATCGACCTTGGCCGAGTCACTCAGATTGGTTTCGATTTTTGATTTTGTAGTCATCACGGGCTCTCCAGACACACATCCAGGCAGTGGATTTTTGTCGGAGCGAACCTGTAAACGAATGGACGCACGGGCGCTGGGAAAACCAGCTGGTGCTGTGCTCGGTGCTCGAGGGGTGTTCGATTGTCGAACAACATCCCGGACGAAGCACAAGAGGACTCGCCGGGTGACGAGAAATCTTGTTCCCTACGCAGGCGCTAACCTGATCAGGTTCAACGGGATCCGAAATTATTCGATCTCAGCCTCATAGCAAGGCACCCCGACAAGAACCCGGCCAGTCTAGACACAACCGGCAAAGAACGCCAACTCCGCAGCAAACACCATGATGAATGGCGCAATTGCAGGATTGTTGCCGTGCTTGCGTGCAACTACACTCGCTACGCCGTGCCGCGCCTTGACGCTCTGCCTTGACGCTGCAGTGCGCCGCGCCGTAGCCTTGGCGCTCAAATTATCAGCGTAATTTTTTAGGGATGGCCTCATGCTGCGCAAACTCTCACTGGCCCTTGCCGTGTCTTGTGCGTCCAATGGAATGGCCTGGGCAATTGAAGCGCCCTTATCGACCAAGACTGACCTGGTCAGCGTCTATCAGGAAGCGGTGGACAACAACGCCGACATCGCCGCCGCCCGCGCCCAATACGGGGCCCAGAAGGAAGTCGTGCCACAGGCCCGCGCCGGGCTGTTGCCCAACCTGTCCGCCGGTGCCGACCTGAACAACACCCGCACCTCGCTCGACCAGCCATCGCTGACCTCGACCCGCAGTGGCACGGCGTATCAGGCGACCCTGGCGCAACCGATTTTCCGCGCCGATCGCTGGTTCCAGTTGCAGGCCGCCAAGGACGTCAACGAACAGGCAGCCTTGCAACTCTCGGCCACGGAACAAAACCTGATCCTGCAAAGTGCCGAAAGCTACTTCAACGTGCTGCGCAGCCAGGACACCCTGGCCTCGACCAAAGCCGAAGAAGCGGCGTTCAAGCGTCAACTCGACCAGTCCAACGAACGTTTCGACGTTGGCCTGTCGGACAAGACCGATGTGCTGCAATCCCAAGCCAGTTACGACACGGCACGGGCCAACCGGATTCTCGCTCAGCGTCAGGTAGATGATGCGTTCGAAGCGCTGATCACCCTGACCAACCGCCAGTACAATTCGATTCAGGGCATCGTCCACACCTTGCCAATCCTGCCGCCGGTACCGAACGATGCCAAAGCCTGGGTCGACACCGCTGCCAAACAAAACCTGAATTTGCTGGCCAGCAACTACGCGGTGAGCGCCGCCGAGGAGACTCTCAAGCAGCGCAAGGCCGGCCACGCCCCCACCCTGGATGCGGTTGCGCAATACAAGAAAGGTGACAACGACGCCCTCGGGTTTACCAACCCGAACCCGAATGGCGTGCGTTACGGCGGCGATGTCGAGCAGCGCACTGTCGGCCTGCAATTGAGCATCCCGCTCTACAGTGGCGGCCTGACCAGCTCGCAGGTGCGTGAGTCCTATTCACGGTTGACTCAGTCCGAGCAGCAACGCGAAGCGCTGCGTCGTCAGGTCGTGGAAAACACCCGCAATTTGCACCGCGCCGTGAACACCGACGTCGAGCAGGTGCAGGCACGCCGACAGTCGATCATCTCCAACCAAAGCGCGGTGGAAGCGACCGAAATCGGTTATCAGGTGGGGACGCGCAATATCGTCGACGTGCTCGATGCCCAGCGTCAGCTGTACACCTCGGTGCGCAACTACAACAACACCCGCTATGACTACATCCTCGACAACCTGCGTTTGAAGCAGGCCGCCGGCACCTTGAACCCCGGGGATTTGCAGGACCTGACGCGTTATCTCAAAGCCGACTACAACCCGGACAAGGATTTCCTGCCGCCGGATCTGGCCAAGGCTGCGGCGGAGCAATTACGGGCTAATCCTGCTCAATAAAAGGTAAACCCTGTATTGAGGAGGATTACCTGTGGCGAGGGAGCTTGCTCCCGCTGGGCTGCGAAGCGGCCCCAAACCCTGAGCATGCGGTCTGTCAGGCAGACCGCATCGGCTGATTCCACGACTGCTTCGCAGCCGAACGGGAGCAAGCTCCCTCGCCACAATTGATCAGTGACAAACTCAGGACTTGTCGATCAACCTGCCCAACCCGTCCAGCAACCGTTGCAACGCGCCCTGGTTAGTGCGCATCACCTTCAGCCCCGCCTCTGCCATTCGCTGCGCATCACTCGGCAATTCGAACAGCCGCTGCACCGCCAGCGCCAGACCTTCGGCATCATCGACCTCGGCCAACGCTCCGGCACTGCGCAACTGCGCGGCGATTTCGAGGAAGTTGAACAGGTGCGGCCCGCTGAGCACCGGTTTGGCCAATGCCGCAGGCTCCAGCAGGTTATGCCCGCCGTTCGGTACCAGGCTGCCACCGACGAACGCGCTGTCGGCCAATGCATAGAGAAACAGCAACTCGCCCATGGTGTCGCCCAGCAGCACCGAAGTGGCTGCGGTAACCGGCTCGCCCGTCGAACGCCGCACCGTGGCGAAACCCTGCTGCCGGCACAATTCGAACACCGGGTTGAAGCGTTCCGGATGACGCGGCACCAGAATCAGCAAGGCATCGGGATGATTGGCCAGCAGTCGACGATGGGCAGCCAGCACCACGTCGTCTTCGCCTTCATGGGTACTCGCGGCGATCCATACCGGACGCTCCTGCGCCTGCCATTGTCCGCGCAACTTCGCAGCACGCTGCAGCAGTTGCGGGTCGATGGTCAGGTCGAACTTGATCGAACCGGTCACTTCGACGGTTTCCGGGCGCGCGCCCAAATTCCGGAAGCGCTGCGCCTCGGCTTCGGTCTGCACCGCGAACAGGCTCATCTCGGCGAGCATCGGCCCGGTCAATTTATGGAAGCGGCCATAGCCCTTGGCCGAACGTTCGGACAGTCGCGCATTGGCCAGGGCCACGGGAATTCCGCGTTTGGCGCACTGATGGATATGGTTGGGCCAGAGCTCGGTTTCCATGATCACCGCCAGTTTCGGCCGGGCCCGATCAAGGAATCGCTTTGCTGCGCAGGGCAAGTCATAAGGCAAATAGCAATGCTGGATGCGCGGCTCATTGGCGAACAGCGCCTGGATGCGCTCGGAGCCGGTCGGGGTCATGCAGGTGACGGTGATCGGCAGCGTCGGATACCGTTGCAGCAAGGCACGGATCATCGGCGCCGCGGCGATGCTTTCGCCCACCGACACCGCGTGCACCCAGAGACCGCCCGGCTTCATTGCCGGCAGCGCGAGGGAGAAACGTTCGCCAATGCGCTTGGCATACGCCGGCGCCTTGCGCGCCCGCAGCCAAAGCCGAATCGCTACCAATGGCAGCCCCAGGTAAAACAGCGCGGTGTAGAGAGTTCTATTCATGGCGGCGGAGTTTATCGGTTTTTTAGCCGATCGCCTGCAAGTGCACGGCAAAACGTTCCGCCAGCCAACGAGCCGCCGGGCCGAGAGGCTCGTCGCGGCGCCAGACCAGTTCGACAATCAATGCCGGTGGCGTCCATTCGCTGGCCAGTTCGACCATCTGATCCTGATACGCCGGGTACTGCACCACATGTCGTGGCAACCAGGCCCAACCAAGACCGCGCATCACCCATTCGGCCATCACGTAGAAACTGTCGGCGCGCCAGACCTGCGGGCTGGCCGGCTCACTGCCGGGATAGACGCTGGACTGCGTGGACATCAGCAACTGTCGATGCTGCGCCAATTGCTGGCAATCGACCTGCGTCTGCTTGGCCAATGGATGCCCCACGCCGCACACGGTGACCATTTCAACACTGCCCAGCACTCGCCGCTCGAGGGCTTCGGGAATCTGCTCGTGATAAAACAGCAAGCCCAGGTCAGCCCGGCGCTCCACCAGTTTGCGCGCGACATCACCCTGGGCAGCGCTGGTCAGTTGCACTTCGAGACTGGGAAACTTTTCTGCCAGAGCCTCAAAGCTTTCAACCACCGCCTGATAGGGCATTGCTTCGTCCTGAGCCACACGCAGACTCGCTTCCTGGCCACGCATCATCGCCAATGCCCGGCCATTGAGGCGCTCGCATTGGCGCAGCACTTCCCGCGCCTCTTCAAGCAGAGCAGTGCCAGCTTCGGTGAGTTTCGGCTGACGACCACTGCTGCGATCAAACAGGCTGACACCCAGGTCCTCTTCCAGCAGCGCAATCGAACTGCTGACCGCCGACTGCGCCTTGCGCTGATCCCGCGCCACCGCGGAAAACGAACGCTGTTCCGCGACGCTGACAAACAAGCGCAGCTGTTCCAGATTCCATTGCATGTTCATGGTTCAACCCATCTTCAGAACAGATAGGTAATGACTTTACCGCATCTGGCGAATCTCTAGAATGCCGACCTCAGAAAGCAACACTTCACACGAGGATTAACCCATGACCGCTTACTACTATCTGGCCATCGCCATCTGCGCCGAAGTGATCGCCACTGTTTCGATGAAAGCGGTCAAGGGTTTCAGCACGCCACTGCCGCTGCTGCTGGTCATCGTCGGTTACGGTATTGCGTTCTGGATGCTGACGCTGGTGGTGCGCAGCGTTCCGGTGGGTGTGGCTTACGCGGTGTGGGCCGGCATGGGCATTGTGATGGTCAGCGTCGCGGCGCTGTTTATCTATGGGCAGAAGCTGGATGTGCCGGCGATGCTGGGGATGGCGCTGATTGTGTTGGGCGTTGTGGTTATTCAGCTGTTCTCCAAGACTGCCGGGCACTAAAGCCCTAAGCACGATCTATTGTGGGAGCGGACTTGCTCGCGAAAGCGGTGTGCCAGGCAACATTGATATCGACTGGCACGCCCTATTCGCGAGCAAGCCCGCTCCCACAGGTTTTGCATCCATCCAATTGATCACCAACAATCCCCTTTTCTTCGAGTCTGTATACTGCGCCCTCGTCTTGAACACTGAGGTCGCTGCATGCCATCCGTTATTTCCACCGACGTTCTGATTGTCGGCGCTGGTGTCGCCGGCCTCTGGCTGAATGCGCGCCTGCGTCGCCAGGGTTTTTCGACCGTGCTGGTGGAAAGCGCCAGCCTCGGTGGCGGGCAGAGCGTGAAGTCTCAGGGCATCATCCACGGCGGCGCCAAGTACGCATTGCACGGCGCCTTGACCGGCGCCTCGGAAGCCATCGCCGACATGCCGCGTCGCTGGCGTGAAGCGCTGGCCGGCGACGGCGAGCTGGATTTGTCCGGCGTACGTCTGCTGTCCGAAGCCCATTACCTCTGGTCCCCCGGCACCCTCGCCGGCAATCTCACCAGTTTCTTTGCCAGCAAAGCCGTGCGCGGGCGGGTCGATCAGGTCAAGGGCGAGCAACTGCCGCCCGCCCTGCAAGACAAGCGCTTCAAGGGCAAGGTCTATCGCCTGGCGGAACTGG
This sequence comes from Pseudomonas wuhanensis, assembly GCF_030687395.1. Taxonomy (GTDB): domain Bacteria; phylum Pseudomonadota; class Gammaproteobacteria; order Pseudomonadales; family Pseudomonadaceae; genus Aquipseudomonas; species Aquipseudomonas wuhanensis. The sequence continues at coordinate 6,046,136 of NZ_CP117430.1, forward strand.
TGGTTGACGTGCCGAGCCTGATCCAGCGCTTGGCCGATCTGGCTGGAGACGGCTTGCTGGCCGGTCAGCACATCGAGCCGCTGCTGGAAAACGGCGAACTGGTCGGTTTGAAAGTCGACGAGCGCGAGATCCGCGCCCAGCGCATCGTTCTCAGTGCCGGTGCCGGCACCGCCGACCTGCTCACGGCGCTGGGCCTGAGCCAGCCGGCCATGCAGCGCCGCCCCCTGCACATGATCATCGTCAAAGGCTCCGGCCTCAAACCCCTGTACGCCCATTGCCTGGGCGGCGGGCCGAAGCCGCGCATCACCGTGACCACCCACCCGGCCGCCGATGGCCAGTGGGTCTGGTACCTGGGTGGCGACATCGCCGAAGCCGAAGGCGTGGCCCGCGATCCTGCGGCGCAGATCGCCACCGCGCAGAAAGAACTCGGCAACCTGCTGCCGTGGATCGACCTGAGCACCGCGCAGTGGGCGACCTTGCGAGTCGAACGCGCCGAGCCGCTGCAATCGGGCCTGACCCGCCCGGACAATGCCTTCCTCGCCGAGCAGGATCGCCTGCTGGTGGGTTGGCCGACCAAACTGGCCCTGGCACCGGACTTCGCTGACCGCGTCCTCGCCGCACTGCAACGCGACGGCATTCAGCCGAGCCATCCGGCGCCGCTGCCGGAACTGCCAAAACCGCCGATGGGCGTCCCTGCCTGGGAGCAACTGCTGCCATGAGCCAACCCACCTTGCACGATCTGCATCGCCCTCTGGGCAGCACTGGCCTGTTGGTATCGCCTCTAGGCCTGGGCACGGTGAAACTTGGCCGCGATCAAGGGGTGAAATACCCCAACGGCTTCCAGATTCCCGGCGATGACGAGGCGCGCATGCTGCTTAAACTCGCGCGCGACCTGGGCATCAACCTGATCGACACCGCACCGGCCTATGGCCGCAGCGAAGAGCGTCTTGGCCCGTTGCTGCGGGGTCAACGTCAGGACTGGGTGATCGTCAGCAAGGTTGGCGAAGAGTTTACCGACGGCCAGTCGAGTCACGACTTCAGCGCCGCCCATACTCGCCTGTCGGTGGAACGCAGCCTGCAACGTCTGGAGACGGATGTTATCGATCTGGTGTTGGTGCACTCCGACGGCAACGACCTGGCGATCCTCAATGACAGCGAGGTCTATGCGACCCTTGCCGAACTCAAGCGCGAAGGCAAGATTCGCGGTTTCGGTTTTTCCGGAAAAACCGTCGAAGGCGGTTTGAAGGCTCTGGAACAAGGTGATTGCGCGATGGTCACCTACAATCTGAACGAACAGAACGAGAAGCCGGTCATTGACTATGCTGCTGCTCACGGCAAAGCGATCCTGGTCAAAAAAGCCTTGGCCAGCGGCCACGTCTGCTTGAGTCCGGGCGTGGACCCGGTGCGTGCCAGCTTCGAGTTGTTGTTTGAACACCCGGGTGTGGCCAGTGCTATTGTCGGGACCATCAATCCGCTGCACCTCGCCCACAACGTCGCGACCGTTGCCCAGGTCCTTCGTAGCCATTGATGCCGCCCACGCGGCCTTAAGCAGGAGTCGACATGCCGCGTACGCTGATCAGAAAGAACCCGAGCAACTTCAAGACCCTGCCGTTATTCGTCGAAGCGACACCCGAAGGCCTGAGTTACCAGAGCGTCGGGATGCCGTTGAATTTCTCCCAGACTTTGCAACGTCGCCGCCCGGTGGCGGTGGCCGACAGCGAGCGGTTCGCCCTGGAGCTGGCAAATCTCGGGGTCTCGGTGCGCCTGACCCTGCATTGGCAGAATCGCGATTACTGGGTGTTGGTGCGTCAACGTCGGCAGGACCGCGGCGATGTGGTGCTCAAACTGATCTCGGGTTATGTGCCGGCCCATGAACTGAACCTGCCGCTGCACACGGCGACCCAGGAAATCGCCGAAGAGTGCCTGCTGGAAACCCCGGAAGGCTGGCTCAGCGGGCGTTTCAACGACACCTGGCTGCCCGCGCCCTACTCGTCTGCCCTGCATTACCGCGAAGCCCTGCCGTTTCGCCTGACACCGCTGTCCGGCTCGGCGCGGCCGGTGCGTTGCGCCAACATGCCGCTGATCGAGCGCCCGCGGGCCTATGTGCATTTGCCCACTGCGTCGCTGCAATTGATCTATGACTTGCGTCTGGACGTGCCCAAGGAAGCGAAATCCCTGAGCCTGTTTCATGTCGACGAACGGCTGGAGGGCGATCAATTGGTGGCCCGGCTCGATCGTAAACGTCCCGATTTGTATCTGATGCCACTGCAGGACGGCCAGCCAATGGCCGAGCTCTATACCCTGAAAAAGGATCAACTGTACCCGGCGAGTACCCGTGGGTTATATCTGGCGGAGAGTTTTGCCCGGCAGGAAGGGTGGCTGGTGAAGGATGAGCGGATTCGCTGGAAGGACTGGGTGCGGCAACAGGGTTTGAGCCCGCCGGGGAAAGATTCCGGTTTGGCTCGCTTGCATGGAAAAGCAAAGCAACTGCTGAAAAGAATCGTGCCGCGCAAGGCCGCACGATAGAAACCTGTGGCGAGGGAGCTTGCTCCCGCTCGGCTGCGCAGCAGTCGTAAAACTCGCGACGCGATCAATCTGAAAAACCGCGATCTATGGCTTTGGGGCCGCTTCGCGACCCAGCGGGAGCAAGCTCCCTCGCCACAGTGAGCGCGCCGCTTCAGTGATTGCGGATCTTCTCGACAATCGCCGTCGTCGAGCTGTTTTCCACCAGCCCCAGCACTTTCACCGTCCCGCCGTAAGCAGTGACGATGTCCGCGCCGACCACTTGGTCGATCCCGTAATCGCCGCCCTTGACCAACACATCCGGCTTGACCTCGCGCAGCAGGTTTTCCGGGGTGCCTTCAGCGAAGCTGATTACCCAGTCCACGGCGCCCAGGCCGGCCAGTACGGCCATGCGACGGTCGACGCTGTTGATCGGACGACCCGGCCCTTTCAAACGGCTCACCGACGCATCGTCGTTGACCGCCACGATCAGACGATCGCCTTGGGCACGCGCCTGTTCGAGGTAGGTCACATGGCCGGCATGCAGGATGTCGAAGCAGCCATTGGTGAAGACAATCTTCTCTTTGTGCGCACGCGCATCATCGACTGCCAGCAGCAGCTGCTCCAGCCCCAACACACCACGCTCGGAACCTTCTTCACGCTGGATAGCACGACGCAATTCCGGGGCACTGATGGCTGCGGTACCGAGCTTGCCGACCACGATGCCCGCCGCCAGGTTGGCCAGGGCCACTGCGTGGGGCAGTTCTTCGCCAGCGGCGATCGCCGCCGCCAGGGTAGAAATCACCGTGTCACCGGCGCCGGTCACGTCGAACACCTCACGGGCACGGGCCGGCAGGTGCAGCGCCGGATGATCCGGGCGCAGCAAGGTCATGCCGTGCTCGCCACGGGTTACCAGCAAAGCGCCGAGGTCGAGGTCGTGCATCAGCTGCGCGCCCTTGCTCACCAACTCGTGCTCATCGGCGCAACCACCGACGATGGTTTCGAACTCGCTGAGGTTCGGGGTGATCAGGCTCGCGCCGCGGTAGATCGAGAAATCCTTGCCCTTGGGGTCGGCCAGCACCGGAATCCCACGGGCGCGGGCGGCCTGGATCAGCACCTGATGGTTTTTCAGCGCGCCTTTGCCGTAGTCGGACAACACCAGCACCTTGATGCCTTCGAGCAATTCGTCGACTTGCTCGCCCAACGCCAGGGCGTCGGTGGAGAAAGGTTCTTCGAAGTCGATACGCAGCAATTGCTGGTGACGGCTCATCACCCGTAGCTTGACGATGGTCGGCTGGTGCGCGATGCGCTGGAACAACGCCCGCACGCCGGCGCCTTTGAGGCTATTGACCAGGCTATCAGCCGCTTCGTCGTCGCCGGTCACGCCAACCAGCGAGGCTGGCGCACCGAGCGCGGCAATGTTCAAGGCAACGTTGGCGGCACCGCCGGGGCGGTCCTCGATTTGCTCGACTTTGACTACCGGTACCGGTGCCTCAGGAGAAATCCGTGAGGTACCACCATGCCAGTAACGGTCGAGCATGACATCACCGACCACCAGGACAGGGGCCTGATCGAATCGTGGCATGGATAACTTCATGGAAACTCCAGGGGCGATAAAAGCGTCGCGGATAATAACATAGCGAAAGAATGCGGCCGCACGCGAGCAAAGAGGCTCAGCGGCGGCCATCTCGTGGAGGGGCATCCAGCGGACGCACCCAGAAAAGTTCGTGTCGGCGCACCGCTTTGCGGAAGAACTCGTCTTCACCTGTGCAGGGCCAGCGACGCCCGGCCAACCATCGCTGAATCACCCGGCGCAGACGTCTTTTGAGCGGTGGACGGCCCTGCAAGTCGTGCTGCATGGCCAAGGCCATGGCTTTGTCCATGCGGGTTGGCGCGTCCAGCAACGGGCTCCATAGCCCATCAGCCGGCAACGGTTCGATGGTCGGCGGCAGGGCAATGCCATAATCCGCCGGGCCCATCGGCCAGCGGTCGTTGTCATGCAGGTGATTGGCATAGAGCAGCAGGGTACGCGGGCGCCAGGTACTGAGTTCAATCGCCTCCATCAAGGCGCGAGTGCTGGCGACATGATCGCTGTGGGGATCCAGTTCGGGATGGGGCGTCAGCACCGCGTCGGGCCGGTGATGCTCAAGCAGTCGCGCCAGATCAGCCACCAGGTTGCGCCAATGGGGCTGACCATCGACGTCACCCGGCAGGCTCAGGGCATTGTGCCGACGCACATTGCGTATATCGCTCTCCCCCGACTCCCGCGAACCGAAGCTTTGCTCCGGCTGCTGCGCCATCGCATCCAGTTGCAAGCAGTAGTAGCCCAATTGCACACACTGCTGTTGCGGCACCCCGCCCCACAGCGGCACTGCCAGGCTGTCCCAACTGCGCAGGCGCCCCTTGAGTCGGGCGGCCTGAGCGGTGTCGAGGCCCATATCGCGATAGTTTTCGGCCTCAATCTCGCCTTGGGTCAGTGTGACGATAGCCACCTCGGACGCCCGACTATAGAGACCAAAAGCTGCCAGTTCGGCATCATCGGCATGGGGGGCGATGATTAGCAGACGCTGCTGGCCAAAATCCGGATTACTCAGGGCGTGTAAAGTCGCCCGTGGCATCAGGCTGCAAAAGCGTCCACGTAATGTCAGGGTCCCGGCTGCCAGCGCCGAACCTTGCCCCGACAGATTGAGAAAACGCTCTCCCGCAACACCGCGCTCCAGATCTTGACGGTCGTCACCGATCCATACCTGGGGGTCAAGAAAGCGACCCAGCCAATGGCTCTTGACCCGCACCTGCAAAACCAGGGTTTGCGCCAGGCCAAAGTCGCCCGCCACCTGCAAGACACCATTGACCAGGGTGGCGGGAAATTGCGGCGTACCCGCCGGGAAGTCATAGCGATAATCGTCGCCCGGGGCATAGAACAGATGGTCGGCGAACCAGGCTTCATGGGCGATCCAGCCCAGCAGCAGGAACAGCGGCAAGGGCCACCACGCGACAAAAATGCCAAATAGTAATGCAGCCAACAACGCCCCGATCAGCACCACGCGTTTGCGCTGGCGATGGCGTTTAAGCAATTGTTGCTTGCGTGCGCTCATGACTGCCTGTCCTCGCTCAAACCCGGTAGACCGGAACCCGGTGACACCAGCGATCCTTGTATTCGCGATCGGCGCGGCCGAACGAGTAACGCAGCGGCTTGCCCAAGGCTCGGGCCTGCTCCCACGCGGCTTGGGTGTTGACGAAACTGAGAACACTGCCGGGGCTGAACTCGCGGTTCTGCGGATCGACACCGCCGTTAATGTATTCCAGGCTGACCCACTTGGGTGCCTCGACCCGGTACAGAATCTGGATCGCCACCGGCTCGTCGTTCAGGTAGATCAAGGACCCGGTCATGAACTCACGCAACAGGCTGAACACTTCAGAAAGACGCGCCTTGCCCGGTGCTTCAAAGTTCCAGCGGCGCTGGAACAGGTCGGCATAGATGGTCGCCTGTTCACTGGCGCTCAGCTCCAGCATCGGTCGGATGATGCCACCCGCCTCTTCAAGCAAACGCTGGTCACGACGCTGGTTGTAGCGAAACTTCTTGCTGTAGTCCTCTGGTTCACGAGCCAGCGCCAGGCCTTCAGGTTGCTCAGCGAGACCGATGATGTTTGGGGCATTGAGTTCGGACACATAACGCGCGTGATGCCGCAGACGAACCTGAGCATCTTCGGCAACCGGCAGGATGATCTCGGCATTGCCGAGATCGAGCAGGCCACGCTTGCCTTCACGCTTGAGCACGTCCTTGGACAAGGCCACATGACGGCCCCAGGTCGGCATCGCGGCGCACAATTCACCGTCGACGAACCAGCCCAGATAACGCACCGGGATGCCTACCAGCCCTGCCAGGCGCTCAACGACTTCGGGATGAGTTGCCACGCTGCCGCCAAACTGTTGCCAGGCCTGGGTATAAACCGTTGCATCAATGGGTACCCAGCCGCTTTCTCTCCAGGCCCGCCAGTAACTCAAAATCAAACGTGGGACTCCGTCATCGCCTCGTCGGTGCTTTCGACGAAATCCTTCTCGTGCAGGCGTGCGTAGAGACCGTTCAACGCCAACAACTCGGCGTGGGTGCCGCGTTCGACGATGCGGCCCTGGTCCATCAACAGGATCAGGTCAGCCTTCTCGATGGTCGACAAGCGGTGAGCGATCACCAGCGTGGTACGGCCCTTCATCACTTGTTCCAGTGCTGCCTGGATGTGGCGCTCGGACTCGGTGTCGAGGGCCGAGGTAGCCTCATCGAGGATCAGCAATGGCGCATTCTTGAGCAGTGCCCGGGCAATCGCCAGACGCTGGCGCTGACCGCCGGAAAGCAGCACGCCATTTTCGCCCACCAGGGTGTCGTAGCCTTGAGGCATTTGCTCGATGAACTCGGCGGCGTAGGCATCTTCGGCAGCCTTGCGCACGTCTTCGAACGGTGCGCCGGCGAGGTCGCCGTAGGCGATGTTGTTGGTGACGCTGTCGTTGAACAGGGTGACCTGCTGGGTCACCAGGGCAATGTGACGACGCAGGTTGGTCAGTTTGTATTCCTCGACATCCATTCCGTCGAGCAGGATCTGGCCCTTGTCGTGGTGATAGAAACGCGGAATCAGGTTGGCCAAGGTCGACTTGCCGCTGCCTGAACGCCCCACCAGAGCGACCATCTGGCCCTCTTCGGCGGTAAAGGAAATATCGTTGAGCACAAGTTTCTCGGTGCCCGGGTACTGGAAGCTCAGGTTACGCACTTCCAGGCGACCGCTGACGCGCACCATTTCCTTGGTGCCCGTATCGACTTCCGGTTCTTCGTCGAGCTGCTCGAAGATGCTCTCCGCACCGGCCAGCCCTTTCTGAATGGTGGCGCTGACTTCCGACAACTGACGAATCGGCTTGGGTAACAAACCGGCGGCGGTAATGTAGGCAACCAGTTCGCCAGCAGAGGCATCTCCGCGAAGGTAAAGCACCAGATACATCAACACCGCCATGCCGATGTAAATCACCAGTTGCAGCATCGGGGTGTAGATCGACTGGGTGCGGGTCATGCCCAGGCTGCGGTTCATGTTGTCGGCGCTGGCCTTGTGGAACCGATCGATTTCGTAAGTCTCACCGCCAAAGCTGCGAACCACGCGATAGCCCTGGATAGTCTCCGAAGCCACATGGGTCACATCGCCCATCGCCACCTGGATTTTCTTGCTTTGCTTGCGAAATTTTTTGCTGGCGCTACTTACCAGAATCGCGATGACCGGCAGGATCGCCAGCAATACCAAGGTCATTTTCCAGTTGCTGTACAGCAGGTAACCGAACAGGAACACCACCGTCAGGCCTTCACGGATCACTACTTTGATCGCATCAGTGGCAGCACCGGTGACCATTGTCACGTTATAGGTAATACGGGAAATCAGGTGACCGGAGTTATGGTTGTCGAAGTAGCGGTTAGGCAAGGTCAACAGGTTGTCGAACAAGGCACAACGCAGGTCGTGGACCACGCCACGGGCAACCTTGGCCAGGTAATAGTTACCCAGAAATGAGCCGATGCCCTGATAGACGGCAATCAGCACAATCAACAACGGTACGCCGAGTACCAGCGAGACACCCAGAAACTTGGTGTCATCGGGTTTCTGCAAGGCGTCGAGAAAATGCTTGAGCATGTCCGCCAGCATCGGCTGGCTGGATGCGAATAGCACAAAGCCGATAATACTGATGGCGAAAGCGCCCCAGTACGGGAGCACGTATTTCAGCAACCGCAGGTAAATCTTCATGCTTGATTGCTGGTCGGAATTGGCCATTCGGCGCGCCTCGTACGTTTGAAAAAGACAGACAACCTGTGGATTGTAACAGCGAACGAATTACAACATCGGCTCAGCCAGGACGAGGTGCCGAAAACGCTTTAGCACTTCGCTACCGGACCGGGAACATCAGGGGTTGAAACACTCCAGACGGAACCTTTGCTTTCATTGCTCCCACGAGTGGCCAACACGATACTCAAGGCAATCGGCAACCAGGTGATCAACCAGTCCGCATTGGGTTTGAGCCAGAGACCAATGCCATCGGTCATCAATGACGCCCCGGAAAACACCCAGAGTGCCAGCAACACCTGCCCCAGTGGCTGCGCGCGCGAAACCCAGCCACGCCAGCCAACCGCCAGCCACAGCCAGCCGAATAGCAGTAGCCCAGGTACACCCAGACGCACACCGATATCCAGGAACAGGTTATGGGGATGTTTGAATGCCTGTCCGATTTCAGGGACAGGAATCAGGTATTCATGGAATCCCAACCCCATCGCCCAATGATCCAGCATCAATTGCACGCCGCCGTTCCATAGCTCGGGACGAAAAGAAACGCCACGCTGCAAGAGGATGTCCGGCTTGAATACAGCAATGGACGCCAACCCCAGGACCACCAGAATGATCAGCCCGCCTCCCAGGCGCGACGGTCGCGCCACTCCCATCACGAATAGACAGGCCAGCAAGCCGATCCACACACCGCGTGTTTGGCTAAAGCCCAGGAATAGCGCATATCCCAGCGCCGGAATCAGCAGCAACACCATCGCCCAGGGATTGAAGCGCTTGGTCTGCAACGTGAAGACGCCAAGAATCAGCAAGGCCCCCACCGCATGCGCGGCCATGATTGCAGTGTCCCACAGGCCAATGGCAATCAGCCTGCCGCTGAAAGGTTGAGCGGACACGTCATAAAAGTAGACCCAGGAAGCTGCAGCAAAAAAACCGCCAATAATCGATGCGTACAACAACATGGACTCGAACCGCCACTTGCGGTTCTGTGCAGCCAGTAGCACGCCCAACAGGGTAAGGGCCACATAGAGCGTCACTTTGCTTTTGCCGAAAATGTTATTGCCGCCCTCAACCATCAGCACCAATAACGTCCATGCCGCGAAGATAGCAAAGAGGACGCACTCCGGTTGCTTGAGCATCGCGCGAAAATCCCGATGGAACAGCGCCAACAAGGCAGGCAGCCACAGCAGGAAAATCAACATTTGGTGATAAAGCTTGTTGTCCGGCAGTACCCACGCCCCACACAGCAGCACAAGAAAACCGATAGATGCCCACATTCCCAGGACATCCTTACCGAAAAATTTCTTCATTCCTGTCAGCACTCGGCTTTACCCAGCATTCGATTGGCGACCCGCTGCAACTGGGCCTTGTCGGCGTTCTTCCAGCCACCCTTGATACAGTAGTGTTCAGAGAGGTAATGGAGAAAGTTACGCCTCAACCGCTCATCGAGTGGCCATTGCGGGAATGCGCGCGCCAGTTCCACCACCTGCTCGGCGTTATCGGCATGCATTACCAGCCCTTCGATATTGAAAAAAGCCTGACCCAGGGTGAGCACGGGCTTACCCAAAAGCAGGCTTTCCAGGCCAACCGTCGAGTTCAGCGTGATCACAAACTGGCTGGACTCGATCAACTGCTGAGTGGCGTTGCCGTTGGCGAACAACAGACGCTCGTGAGTACGCTCATGCAACTCAGGATACGTTTCGCGACTGGATGGATGCTCCTTGAACACCACTGTCAATCCAGTCTCTTTGGCCAAGCGCTCGCCCAAGGCGAACATCTCGCGCATGTTTTTGATCCAGGGAGAAAACAGCCGAACCTGACTATCGCGGTCGTCCTGGAACGGAATAAAGACGAACTGCTCCGGCAGCACAATCGGTGTCGGGCCACTGGTACGAGGCTGGCGTGGAATCAGCACGGGCACTGCCTGATTTTCAGGCACGGGATAAGGATAGTTGAGGTAAAAACCGGCCTCACGCGGAACGGCGTTCAGGTAGTTCACGCCCTGCGGATCAACGGTTGTGGTGTCGGGCAGCAAACCGTTCTCGAAGAAGAAAGTCTTACAACCCGGCGGCGCCAAGGCCGTCAGCAATCGGCAGTAGCGGTGGGAACCATTCCAGAACACCAGCGCATCGGGGTGCTCGCGATCAAGCAACGCCTGAGCGCGTAACGCCATCCAAATCAGCTCAAGACGTAACAACAGACGATACAAGCGACCATCGTTTTTGTTCTTGACGCGCCGCTCCTCGCATTTTTCTTCGATCAGGCTCGGCCAGTCGATTCGCGAAAGCACTCTGGATGCATGCAACAACCTTGGCCAGGGCATCTGTGGTGGGGTAACGACTTTACCTTGCAGCTCGGTCTCATTGAGTAACCGATTGAAATAGAGGCCTTGATGTTTGGCCAGGGAAATGAACAGCATTGTCGTCATAGGGTGTCCAAAAAATAGGCCGCATCCACCCGCCAAAGCGCAATATAACCACGTGCGACAAGTCCGCAGACATCAACACCCTGTTATTCGCCCGTCCGCGTATAGAAGTATAAAACCAGAAATCAGAAGCAAGCACTCTGTGGTATTGCCCCAGGCAACCCCGTGAACGGGCAACTGCCTCTTAAAAAGTGAGGCGATTGTACCACAGCGGTTTTTTGCAGCATGCGCACTGCGGTAACATAGCCGGCTGCCCATCCCATCAGGCCAAGCCTTGGAGCCTTGATGCAAACGCTCGACCATACCGCTTATCTCAACATGCGCGAGGGCGCCGACGTTCTCGAGGCCGATGGTAAAGGGGATAAAGTCTTGTGCCTGGCCGATGGCTCGATGCTCAAGCTGTTTCGCCGTAAACGCCTGCTGACTTCTGCGCTTTGGGCGCCTTACGCCCGGCGCTTCGCCGACAACTGCCGAGCACTGCGCGAATGCAATATCGAATGCCCGACGGTTCGCCAGATTTATCGCATCCCCAGCATCGAGCGCGATGCCGTGCATTACGACCCCCTACCCGGTCGCACTCTGCGTCAGTTGCTGGGCACCGACAATAACGAATCTCTTCGGGCACAACTGGGTGAGTTCATTGCACGCCTGCATGAGAACGGCATCTACTTTCGCTCCGCGCACCTGGGCAATGTGGTATTGACGCCTGAAAATACACTCGGGCTGATCGACATCGCCGACCTGCGCACCTATCGCAAGCCACTGCGCAAAGGCCTGCGCCTGCGCAATTTCAAGCATATGCTGCGCTATCGCCAGGATCGCGAGTGGCTACTCAAGGACAACCAGTTCCTTGAGCACTACCTGAACCATCAACGTGTGTGCAATGGACGGGAACTGAGCCTGGCGCTCACTCCCTTAAGCCCTTAAGCCCTTAAGCCCTTAAGCCCTTAAGCCCTTAAGCCCTTAAGCCGCCAGTGTCAGCCGGCGGCAGACAGCCTGAAGGTCTCGAAGTCACGCGCAGGGTCTACGCCGCGCAGCAAGTTATCAACCAGCTGAATGGTCTTTGCCAATCCCTGAGAGCCGTATACCAAGTGGTAATCGGCAAAACGCCGGGCCTGGGCCACATGCCCCGGATAATCCTGCTCAAGCGCTTGCAACTGGCGGGAAAACTCATGTTCATCGCGCACTTGTGGCCCAAAAAACAGTGAGTGAGAGAAGATATCCACATCGCTGCCCGCATTCACATGGATTACCGGCCGCCCCGCCAGCCCTGCCTCGATACCAGCATTGGACATGATATTGACGACAACGCTGGCCTGCGCCAGAGCGTGCGCCAGTGAACACTTGCTATCCAGCAAGTCGATGTTGGCTAACTGCGCAGCGGCATCGCACCAGAATTGCGCCTTGCTGCGCGGATGACGCTTGAACAGCACGCGATAATGCGGATGCTGCCCGGCCCAGTCGCGCAATAACTGATAAGTGCGCTGGTAGCCCGGCTCTTTTTCCCGATCAGGACCCACCCCCAGAATTAACAACGTCCGGAGAGCAGGATCGGCAACTGGCAGATCATAAGTTTCATCGGCGAGGTAAGAACCGATCAGTACCACCGTCGACTCACCGAACCTCAATGTTCTTTCTTGCAAAGCGACCAGCGAACTATGGCCAAAGACGCCGTAATAGTCGTAATCGTTCATCCCCAGTCGTCGTGAAGACTCCAACGTCGTGGCATGGGCCAGTTGCAGCAGTCGGGCCCCGCGCGCAGCCAATGCCAAGCGCAAGAACGGCGCATGAAGACTACCGTTGCGTTCGTTGATCAGCACCTTGGGCGAATACGTCATCACCAACCACTGTGCATGGGCGGCGTACACCAGATAACGCAGCGGCACAGACTGCGGCGGCGCCAGGAGCATGCGCTGGGCGCAGGCGTCCGACGGAGAACGTAACGCTGCCTCTGTCAGGTGGTGCCCGCGCTTGCGCAGACCCTCAATCAGAATATTCTTGCGCTGCAACGCCATGGACTTTGGCGCCGAATGCAGCAACAGCACCTCACAGGGCGTAGCGACGACCGAACCACTCAAGCACGCCTTCGCGCGTACCCCGACCGCCACATCCACCAGCACATCACGAACCAGGCGCAAAAGGCTACCACAGCGACCATGACGCTCGCGCAGCAGCTTCCAGCGGTAACGGTCCAGCTCACGCGCTTTTTGTGTCCAGCATCCTTCAGCCTGAAACACACTTGCGTCAGACGGGGGTGCGCTCACTTGAACAACAACCGGATGGCCTTGCGGGTATAGGACCAGCGCGTGAGCGAGCGCAGATCGGCGCGCACGGCGCGGGCGTAAAAAGCCTTGGCGTGGACATAATCGCCGGCACTGTAGCAATCGCGAAACAATGACAGGCAGCGCTGAGCCAGGAAAGCCTGGCGCAAGTCCTGCAACTCTTGAGGCATGCGCACCGGGGAAAATACCTCGTCAACCATTCCAACCCCCGCCGCCAGGCTTTGCTTGAGGTCATGGCGCATGCTGTCGCCATGCTTGTAAATCAGCGCCAGCGGTTGATCGAGCACACTGCACGGGAAACGCGCCAGCACCTGAGCAAACACCGGAATATCTTCAACGTTGCGCAGCTGTTCAGGATAGTTGCCCGGCGCAAACACTTCGCGATGCATCGCGCAGGCGCCGTTGGATAGCGATACCGTCTTGTCCAGCAAGTAGCCACGCACACGCTCGCGCGGGGTGGCTGGCAAGGATTTGACGGCGTGCTGGACACGACGACCGTCGTCGAATACCGACCAGTGACCGCCAATGATCAAACGGCTGTCAGGATGGCTGGAGATATGCCGGGTCAACGCAGCCAGCGCACCAGGCGCCATCTCATCATCAGCATCGAGGAAGATCAGATACTGCCCCCGAGCCTCCTCGATCCCGCGATTACGCACCGAAGACAAACCGCCATTGGGTTTGCGCAGAGCTCTAAAGCATCCGGCATGTTCAGTCAGGAGCTGCTCCAGAACTTGCGGCGTCGCGTCAGTGGAGCCGTCATCGATCACCAGCAACTCAGCCTGGGCATCACCCAACTGCGCCAACACCGATTTCACCGCACGCGGCAGGGTTTTGGCGTAGTTATAAGCTGGAATAACGACACTGATCAGCACGTCAGTCAACTGCATACCCGTCCGCGCCTTCTTTGACCACCAAAATGTCTTCCATGATCAGGTATTGCAGGTCGGAACCGAAGAACATGTTCAAGGCATCGGTCGGCGAGCAGATCATCGGCTCGCCACGACGGTTGAGCGACGTGTTCAGCGACACGCCGTTACCGGTCAGCACTTCCAGCGCCTTCATCATGTCGTAGTAGCGCGGGTTGTATTCGCGCTTGAGCACCTGGGCCCGGGATGTGCCGTCTTCGTGGACGACTTCCGGCACGCGGGTTTTCCACTCTTCAGCCACTTCGAAGGTGAAGGTCATGAACGGTGCCGGGTGATCGATCTTGATCATCTGCGGTGCAACGGTGTCGAGCATCGACGGGCAGAAAGGCCTCCAGCGCTCGCGAAACTTGATCTGGTGGTTGATCCGGTCAGCCACGCCGACAGCGCTCGGGCAACCGATGATCGAACGACCGCCCAAGGCGCGCGGACCGAACTCCATGCGCCCCTGAAACCAGGCCACCGGGTTGCCGTCGACCATGATCTTGGCGATGCTTTCCGGCATGTTCTCAAGCTTGCGCCAGGCCGGCTTGCTCGGGTGACGGGCACAAGCGGCGATAACGTCTTCGTTGCTATAGGACGGGCCGAGGTAGACGTGTTCCATCTTCTCGACCGGAACACCACGGGCGTGGGACACGTAAGCCGCAGCGCCAACCGCGGTACCGGCATCGCCGGATGCAGGCTGAACGAACAGCTCTTTGATGTCATCGCGAGCAATGATTTTCTGGTTCAGCTTGACGTTCAACGCACAGCCACCGGCGAAGGCCAGTTTGCCGGTTTCCTTGAGCACATCGCCCAGGTAATGGTCGATCATCTGCAACGCCAGCTTCTCGAACAGCGCTTGCATGCTCGCGGCGTAATGAATGTACGGCTCATCGGCGATGTCGCCTTCGCGCTTGGGCCCCAGCCACTCGATCAGCTTCGGCGAGAAGTAGAAACCTTTGCCCTTCTCTTTATAGCGACGCAGGCCGATGACGTTGGCGTAGTCGGTGTTGATCACCAGCTCGCCGTTCTCGAACGAGGCCAGACGCGAGAAATCGTATTTGCTGGCGTCACCGTACGGCGCCATGCCCATGACCTTGAACTCACCGTCGAGCATTTCGAAACCGAGGAACTCGGTGATCGCGCCGTACAGGCCGCCGAGGGAGTCCGGATCGAAGAATTCCTTGATCTTGTGGATCTTGCCGTTTTCGCCGTAGCCGAAAAAGGTCGTGGCGTACTCGCCCTTGCCGTCGATCCCCAGAATCGCGGTTTTCTCTTTGAAACCGGAGCAGTGGTAGGCACTGGAGGCGTGGGCAAGGTGGTGCTCGACCGGCTCGATCTTGATTTTCTTCGGATCGAAACCCAGTTGCTCGAGGCACCAGACAATCTTGTTGCGATAGCGCTTGTAGCGACGGTTGCCCATCAGGATCGCGTCGAGGGCGCGGTCCGGGGCGTACCAGTAACGCTTGGCGTAGTGCCAGCGAGCCTTGCCGAACAGGCTGATCGGTGCGAATGGAATCGCCACCACGTCAACGTCGGACGGCTTGATGCCAGCCTGCTCGAGGCAGAACTTCGCCGACTCGTAAGGCATGCGGTTCTTTGCATGTTTATCGCGTACGAAGCGCTCTTCTTCAGCCGCCGCGACCAGCTTGCCGTCGATGTACAGGGCTGCGGAAGGATCATGGCTAAGGGCGCCGGACAGGCCAAGAATCGTCAATGCCACAGGGGTCTAGCCTCTTTAGTCTGCATGCAGGCGCAACGCGCCTCAAAAATTGATGTGCCCTCGCAAGGGGCGAGAGACAGCTAAAGGGCGGGATTATAGCGTAAACGTGGCGGGAATGACCCTGCCCTTATCAGCGCCGTGAAGATGACGTCGAGCCCACGCGCTCGCCTGCGCTCATCCGCGACCCGGGCGCCAGTAAATCCTGATATTGCCGTCGGTTGCCTGCCGGTAAATTGTGTACGGCAAGGCAACCGTGTCCAGCGCACCAGACAAGGTCAGATCCAGCAATACGAATGGCACCAGAATACCGGTGGGATCAGGCGGAGCATGCAGAAGACAGAAGTCGTGGGCCAGACCGCTATAGATGCGAGGGATGGACTGGCAGTAGGTTTTTTGTTTTCTGAGACCACGGGCGGCCTCCTCGTCATCCTGCAGCACTGTGACAGCGGTTCCGCAGCCGGATAGCGCCAGTGAGAAAGTGCTCAACAACACAGCCATTTTTATCGTCAAAATCTGCCCTCCGAGAACGTCAGGCAAACTAGCATCGTGGCTATTCAGGGCACAGTTCATGGGGTCTGTAGATCATGTAGGACGGTTCATAAGAACTTGTCCTCTAGATCTCGGGAGACTGATCTGCCGCCATCGCGGGCAAGCCCGCTCCCACCGTGATCGCGCCATACACAAAGCTTGTGCACGCCACGGTACCTGTGGGAGCGGGCTTGCTCGCGAAAGGGGCGAAGCCCCGATTCAGGCAGCGCTGGAAATGACTTTAGGCAAACGCTGATCAATCACCTGATACAGCGCACTGCTCTCAGGCCAGTTACGCATGAATCGCGCACGATCCCGTGCGTACGCCGGGGCAAAGCTACTGACCGAACCATGCTGACACATCGAATCCAGATCGATCAGCGCCCAGCGATCCTGCTGCCAAAACAGGTTATGACCCTTGAGATCGCCATGACTGATCCGCTCGCGAATCAGATCGGCGAACAGGTGATCCAGAGCCTGCAACTCCGCTTGCGGCGCTTCGCCGCTTTCCACGTACGGCGCAAACCGCTCGATGATGTCCGGCCCCGGCAAATACTCGGTCACCAGGTACGCCCGGCTGCGCAGCCAGAGAAAGCGCGTCTCCAGTAACGCCAACGGCTTGGGCGTGGCGATACCCAGGAATGCCAGGCGATTGCCTTCACGCCATGAGTGCCAGGCGCGGCTCGGGCGCCAGAAACGTTTGAGCCAATGGGCAAAGCCTTTGATGTTGTAGCGCTTGACCACTAATGTGCGACCAGCCACCTCGACCTTGCCGACGCTCGCCGCGCCGCCGGTCTTGAACAGATGGCCTTGATCGAGCAAGGCATCGGCCTGTTCCAGCACCGGCAGCATTGCGGTCTCTTCTTCACGGCGAATCGCCCGCAAGCCGAACGCTCCGCGCTGGACGCTGAACAACGTGCATTCGCGGCCGACCTTGATCAGAAAATCCTTCAAACGCCAACGACGGACCTTGTCGATCTGCTTCTGCAACGCTTCCATGGGCAAGGCATGCTCGCCGTTTCCCAACAGGTAATACACCAGCAACTCTTCGGTGAAGGGTTCCAGCGATTTGGGCAACTGGGCAAAAAACACCCCGAGATTTTCCAGGACTTTCTGCTGTGACAGTGGCTTGCCAGCTGTCTCGGCACAGATCCCGGCGCCATCGATCAAATACAACTGACCGCCATGGCGCAGCAGGTTGTCCAGGTGCAAGTCTTCCTGCCACAGGCCTTTGCTGTGCAACTGCCCAATGGCCCCCAACGCCTCGGCCAGCACCGCGGATTGTTCATCCGCCAGCACAGGTAAGTGTTCAACCTGTTTCCAGGCATCCCCAAGGCTCTCGGCGCCCTCAAGGAAATCGAACAACAACCAGCCGCCTTCGCCATCCTTCAGGCCATCAGCCAATAACAAAGGCGTGGTCAGCCCCTGAGCGGCGAGCAAACGCACGCCGTCCAGTTCACGTTTGAAGTGCCGCGCCGCTTTACCGCCGACCAGCAACTTGGCCAACACCGGCCGGCCGCGCCAGACTCCGGCACCAACGTAGCGCTGCCCAGGCAACACCCGCAGCAGACTCAGCAACTGTAGCTCCGCAGGCCCTGCCGCATCGGCCAACGGAATGTTCAGCGGCAGGCTTGGGCTGCGGCCAGCGTGTTTCAGTTCGGACAAACGCATCAACGCGCCTCCTTTTGACTGCGCCGCGCACTCAAGCGCGATACCCAACTGTCCACCAGCGAACTGTTCAATGGCTGATCCAGATAAACCGCCAACAACTCGCGCAGCTGACTTTCGCTCCATTCCGGCGCCCGACGCAGCAACGGGTCCAGGTCCTTGACCCGATCACGTTGACCAAAAAACAGCGGACGAGTTTTTTCCAGGTCGATCAACTGAGCCTGATAACCGTCACCGGTGGCCTGGAGAAAAATGTGCTTGGGATAGAAGCAACCATGGAGTTGATGCATCTCGTGCAGGCGTCGCGCCAGCTGCCCACAGGCTTTCAGAATCGCCGAATGCTGCACCGCGCTCAGGTCGGACCAGCGCTGCAACAGCGAATCCAGGTCATCCCAACCGTCCAGCGCGCGGGTCAGCAGAATCGCCCGGGTTTCACCGTCGACTTTGCGCTCACCGAAAAACGCCGCCTGCAGCGCCGGTATACCCAGTTTCTGATAACGACTGATGTTGCGAAACTCACGGGCAAAACTCGGTTCGCCAAAAGGCGAATGAAATGTGCGTGTCAGGTAGTTGCTCTGGCGTTTGAGGTAATAGCCTTGACCTTCCAGTTCCAGCCGAAACACACTGCTCCAGCCACCCCGACCGGTGTTGGGTTCATCCACGGCTTCGAGCTGTTTGGCCCAGAGCGCGTCGAAGGTGCCGAGGCCATGACGCTCGAGTAACGCACGGTCTTCAGCAGCCAGAAAATCAGTCATTCGCGTCCCTCGAAAAATCTCACCACGTGCCGAATCCGCTTCTTGTCGGCGGCATCGAGCCGGGTGCATTGGCGGTATTGCAGGTAAAAGCGCAGGCGCTGGGTGGCCGACAGGTGATATTTGGCCACTTTGTCCAGACAAGCCAGGTCCTTGGTGATCCGGTATTTGAGCCAGAAGCCGCGCCAGAAATCACCGTTGGGGCAGTCGATCAGAAACAGTCGGGGCTCATCGTCGATCAGCAGGTTGCGCCACTTCAAATCGTTATGGGTAAAACGATGGTCGTGCATGGTCCGGGTATAGCCCGCCAGCTGTCGACTGATGTTGTCGACCCAGGCGCGGTCCGCCAGCTTCGGATCATGCCGGTCAGCCAGGGCGGACAAGTCTTCGGTATGGGGCAGTTCACGTGTGATCATCGCCCCACGGTCGTATGTCACGCCGCGCCGTTCCAGCCCCCAGGCCACTACTTCGGCGGTGGGAATGCCCCACTTGGCGAAACGCTTGAGGTTCTGCCACTCGGCTTTCACCCGCGGCTTGCCCAAGTAACGGCGCAGGCCTTTGCCGGCGCCGACGTAGCGCTTGACGTAATAGTTGACGCCATTGCGCTGGACGCGAATGACCTCGGACAGTGGATCACGGGTCAGTCGCTCGCCCTTGAGCGCGAATACCGCGTCAAGACTGCCGAAGTCTTCTGCCAGATCGCTGTAAGCAGGTTCCAGTGTCCAACCCGACATCAGAGCGCATCCCCGTATCGCTGCTTACGCTCGTAGAGCTTGTTGGCCTTGCCTTCGAGCCATGCCAGCAGCCCCGCTTCTTCAGCCAGAATCTGGCGCAGGGGCTGCTGGAAGTAACCCTTGAGGAAACGCAGCTTGTCGCGACGGGTCAGGCCAATGTCGAGCGCCGAAAAATACAGCGCCGCCAGGTCTTTGTTGCGCCAGCGCCGGGTAATCGTCGGACGGGTCTGAGCACGGTGCAGATCGATCACCGACAGCTTGAAGTCGTCGGCTGTCACCGGTTTGTCGGTGTGCAGCAGGAAGTGGCAGATGTAGCAGTCGCGGTGGTTGACCCCGGCGCGGTGCATCATGCCGGTCATGCGCGCGACTTCGGCGATCAAGGCGCGCTTGAGTTTTGGCTCGGGCGGCTGCTTGACCCAGTCGATGCTGAAATCTTCGAGGCTGACGGTGGGCGCCAGTTCTTCAGTGACGATGAACGAATGCTGGTCCGCCGGATTGCTGCCCTTTTCGCCGTAAGCGACGGCGGTCATGGTCGGCACGCCAACTTCTTGCAGCCGCTGAATGGCCTTCCACTCCTGGCCCGCGCCAAGCACTGGCAGCTTGGCGGTCAGCAGGTTCTTGAAGATCTCACCCCAGCCAATGCCACGGTGGATTTTCACGAAGAACCCGTGACCGTCCACTTCGGTACGCAGTGTCCGGCGCGCTTCAAGCTCGCGGTACACCTCGCCCTTGAGGCCCTCGACTTCAGCGAACGGATCGCGTCCGGCCCAGAGGCTCTTGAACGGTTCAGCCAGCATCAACTTCATTAAGCGTGCTCCGCCAGAATCACATCGGCCGCGTGCTGCGGCATGCTGTAGAGGTCGGCCGTCTCGGCGAAAGCCACACCGTTGCGGCTCCAGGCCGCCCGTGCATTTGCGTCGTTCAACATGCCGGTCAGGTGCTGCGTCAGTTGTGCCTGATCGAAGGGTTCGTCCAGCACCAGACCAGCGTCGGCCTCGGCGATGTAATGGGCGTACCCGCACACCGCGCTCACCAGCACCGGCAAGCCGGCCACCACCGCTTCCAGCAGCACCGTGCCGGTGTTTTCGTTGTACGCCGGGTGGATCAACAGATCGGCACCGAGCAGGAAACGCGGGATATCGCTGCGTCCCTTAAGGAACTGCACGTTGTCGCCGAGCCCCAATGTGGCGCTCTGCAACTGGAATACTTTGGGGTCGTCCTGGCCAATTACAAACAGCCGGGTGCGCTTTTTCAGTTCGGCGGGCAAGGCGGCCAGCGCCTTGAGGCTGCGGTCCACGCCTTTGGTCTTGAACCCGGAGCCGATCTGCACCAGCAGCAGTTCATCGTCCTTCAGGTTGAACTCGGCGCGGAACCCGGCGCGAATTTCATCTGCGTTCGAGGGGCGACGACGGTCCTGGGCGATGCCCGGTGGCAACAGATGGAAACGTTCGATCGGCGTGGCGTAATGCTTGATGAACAGCGGCTGCTGAACTTCGGAAATCATCAGCACTTCGGTCTTGGCATCCTTGGCGAACACCGCGCGCTCGTACTCGGCGAAGTGCCGGTAGCGGCCCCAGCGACGGTACAGCGAGTTGCGCAGGTTTTGCGCCTTGTCTTCGAAGCAGCCGTCGGCGGCGTAGTACACGTCCAGGCCCGGCATCTTGTTGAAACCGATCAGGCGGTCCACCGGACGCTTGGCCAGATCGGCCTCCATCCACTCGGTGAGCTTCTCGTTGCGTCGATGATTGAAGAATGCCTTCACCGGTGCCACCAGCACTTCGAAACCCGGTGGAATATCGCCTTCCCAGATCAGCGTGTAGACGCGAATCTGGTGGCCTCGCTGCTGGCATTCGAGGGCAATGCGCATGAAATCGCGCTGCAAGCCACCAAACGGAAAATATTTGTACAGGACAAATGCCAATTGCATCAGCGCAGCTCCTCAGCCAGTAACAACGTGCTCAGTCGGCTCGCGACACGCTCGGGATTCAGACGCGTGAAGCACAGGGGCCACTCGCGTTTCAGGTCGAACCGACGGGCATCGTCGGCCGTCGGTTGATAGGTGCATTTCTTTTGCAGGCACGGAGCGCAGGGAAAGTCGCTGGCCATGTGAATCTGCGACTTGCCGTACGCGCCGGTCAGGCCCGGGTTGGTCGGGCCGAACAGCGACAGGGTCGGCACGTCCAGCGCCGCAGCGAGATGACCGAGCCCGGTGTCCACCGCTACGCAGGCTTGCGCTCCGGCCAGGACTTTGCCGACCCCCGCCAGGTTCAGCTTGGGCAGCACTTCGACGTGCTTCATGTCTTTGGCGATGCGTTCGGCGCGGGCCTTTTCGACCGGATTGCCCCACGGCAGCTTCACAGCCACGCCGAGATACCCTACCCGCTCGGCCAGCTCGCGCCAGTAGGCTTCGGGCCAGTGTTTGGTGTCCCAGGTGGTGCCGTGGAGAAACACCACGTACGGATTCTTGCGCGGCAATTCCACCAGCCGCTCGACGCTCAGGCCGTAGTCGCCCAGCCCCTTAGGCAGGTCGTAACCCAAGGCCACCGCGAACAACTGACGCACTCGCTCGACCGCATGCTGCCCACGGGCCACGGCCAGACGCCGGGAATAGAAGCGCGCAGCGATCGGTTCGCGGGCCGAGTTCTTGTCCAGCCCGGCCACCGGAGCTTTGGCGTAGCGAGTCAGCAACGCGCTTTTCAGCAGACCCTGGGCATCGATCACCAAGTCATATTTCGTCGCGCGAATGCTTTGTTTGAAGCGCTTCCACTCGCCACTCTTGAGGGTCTGCCAGATGTTCTTGCGCCAGCGACGGATCGCCACCGGAATCACCTTGCCCACGGCCGGGTGCCAGGTCGGAATCTCGGCGAAGCCTTCTTCCACCACCCAGTCGAACGTGATGCCGGGGATCGCCCGCGCCGCGTCGGTCAACGCTGGCAACGCGTGAATCACATCGCCCAGCGAAGAAGTCTTGATCAACAGTACCCGCAAACTATTTGACCTCGACCACAGTGCCCAGCAACCGCTGCAAGGCTTCGTTCACCGCTTTGGGCATGAGCTGGCGCAAGCAATTGTAATGACCGAAACGGCAGGTGCGATCGAAGCACGGACTGCACTCGATGCCCAGGCGCACGATTTCGACGTGCTCGGCCAACGGTGGCGTGAAACCCGGCGACGTCGAGCCGTACACCGCCACCAACGGGCGGTTCAGCGCGGCAGCCACGTGCATCAGGCCGGAGTCGTTGGAGACCACGGCGTCAGCGCAAGACAGCAGATCGATGGCCTCGGCCAGGGAAGTGTCGCCACTGAGGTTCACCGACTCTTCACGCAGACCGGGAATCAACCGCGCGCGAATGTCTTCGCCCACCGCATGATCGTTTTTCGAGCCGAACAGCCAGACCTGCCAGCCTTCACGGATCTTCGCTTCGGCGACCTTGGCGTAGTGCTCGGACGGCCAGCGCTTGGACTCGCCGAACTCGGCGCCGGGGCACAGCGCCAACACCGGACGGTCGAGGGCCAGACCGAATTTGGCCAGTGCGCCATCGCGGGTCACCGGGTCGATCTGCAGGCTCGGCCGTGGATACGGTTTCGGCAACTCGACGCCGGGCTCAAAGGCCAGAGCCATGAACCGCTCGATCATCAGCGGGTAACGTTCTTTGTCGAGCGTACGCACGTCATTGAGCAGGCCGTAGCGAAATTCGCCACGCCAGCCAGTGCGTTTCGGGATACCGGCAAAAAACGGTACCAATGCCGACTTCAGGGAATTGGGCAGCAGGATGGCCTGGTCGTACTGACCGACCAGGGATTTACCGATGCGCCGACGCGTCGCCAGCTCCAGCACGCCGTGGCCGAGCGGGAAGCTCAAGGCCTGGCGCACTTCGGGCATACGCTCGAGGATCGGCCGGCTCCACTCGGGGGCCAGCACGTCGATTTCGCATTGCGGGTGACGCTGTTTGAGACACTGAAAAAGTGTCTGCGCCATCACCATGTCACCGACCCAACTGGGCCCAACGATCAGAATTTTCATGTGGTTTCCAAAAACGAGCCGGGGAGGCATACGCCTCCCCGCCTCGAGAATCCAGCACCTGCGGGGTGAACCGTCAGGTCATTTGGACGAGCTGATTGGGGCTCGTCGGATCAATTTTGTGCACATCCATGCGATACAGCTTAGCGCCTTCAATCTACCAAACACCGCAGATCCAGTGTGGGAGCGAGCCTGCTCGCGATCGCGGCCTGACAGTCAGCATAAATGTTGAATGTGACGGCCTCATCGCGAGCAGGCTCGCTCCCACAGGGGTATCAGGTGTTGCAAATATCCCGTTTCAGCTTAACCCCAGCTCACGCCAGATACGCATTACCTGCCGTCGTTCATCCACGAACTGGTCGCCCGGTATCACACCGGCGTCCTTCTGCAAGGCCTCCCGGTGAGCGGCGGAGCGATAGGCCTTATAGGCTTCACGCAACAGGCTGGCGTCTTCGGCGGGCATCAGCCCGACCTCCTCCAGCCCTTCCAGAATACGGATATTGTCGGTATAGCGCAGCAATGACGGATGCGCCTCAGACCATGCCAGAGCCGCGTATTGCACCATAAATTCAATATCGACGATACCTCCGGCGTCCTGCTTGAGATCGAACGGCGCCGTGGCCTCGAAGGCATTTGCCGCGGTGCCCGCCGCAGTGCTCTTGCTGCCGAGATTATCGCGCATCTTGGCGCGCATCTCGCTGACCTCCTGGCGCAAGGTCGGCAGGTCCCGCGGCTTGGCCAATACCGCCGCGCGAACCTTCTCGAAAGCCTGGCCGACATCCTGACTGCCCACCAGCACCCGCGCCCGCACCAGCGCCTGGTGCTCCCAAGTCCAGGCTTCGTTTTCCTGATACCGGGCAAACGCCCCCAGGGAACTCACCAGCAAACCAGACGCACCAGACGGCCGCAGGCGCATGTCCACTTCATACAGCTGACCAGAGTTGGTCTGCGCCGTCAGCAAATGAATGATGCGCTGCCCGAGCCGGGTAAAAAACTGTGCGCCGTCAATAGGCTTCGGCCCGTCGGTTTCGGCCTGCGGATCACCGTCGTGGATGAACACCAGATCCAGGTCCGAACTGTGCCCCAACTCCAGACCGCCGACTTTCCCGTAACCGACAATGATGAAACCAGGGTCGCACAAGCTGCCGTCGGTGCGCAGCGGCGTGCCGTACTTGGCCACGGTCTGGCGCCAGGCCAGGGCCAGCACTTGTTCGAGGATCGCTTCGGCAAGCCAGGTCAGGTAATCACTGACCTTCATCAAGGGCAGGCTGCCGGCGATTTCCGAGGCGGCGACGCGCAAGCGGTGCGCCAGTTTGAAATGCCGCAGGGCTTCCATTTGTTGTTCGAGGTCGTCTTCGGGAATCCGCGTCAAACGCTCGCGCAACTCGGCCGCCAGTTCCGGCGCCAGCGGTGGCTTGAATAACCGGCCTTCGTTGAGCAACTCGTCGAGCAACAACGGGAAGCGCGTGATCTGTTCAGCAATCCACGGGCTCGCGGCGCATAGCGTCAGCAAGCGGCGCAGGGCGCCGGGGTTCTCGGTCAACAGCACCAGATAGGCGGAACGACGCGCCACGGCTTCCACCAGTGGCAGCACCCGCTCCAGCACCAGATCGGGATTGGCGTGTTCCACGGCCTGAGCCAGCAAACGCGGAATAAAAGCATCGAGGCGCTCACGCCCCAGACGCTGCATGGCGCGCAATTGCGGACTGCCACGCAGACTGGCCAAGGCTTTCAGCGCCTTGGAGGCATCGGCGAAACCACCCTCCTCCAGCTGACGGCACGCGGCCTCCTCGTCCTGGGCTTCTTCCCACAGCGGCAGCCATTCGCCGCCGACCACCACTTCGCTCTCGGCGCCGTCCTCTTCATCGGGATCGGCGATCACCTGAGCAAAGTGCCAGGCCACCCGGCCGCGCCAGTACATCAGCTGTTCGTGGAATGCCGTCCAATTGGCAAACCCGAGCATAAAGGCAATGCGCGCCTGATCCTGTTCGCCATCCGGCAGCATCTGAGTCTGGCGGTCGGCAATGGCCTGGATCGCGTGTTCGGTGTAACGCAGAAATTCGTAGGCTTCACGCAATTCGCTGACCACCGCCGCCGGCAGGTAACCCTGACCTTCGAGGGTGCTCAGTACTTTTAATAAAGGACGCTGCTGCAGGCTCAGGTCGCGGCCACCGTGAATCAACTGGAAGGCCTGGGCGATAAATTCGACTTCACGAATGCCACCGGAACCCAGCTTGATGTTGTCGGCCATGCCCTTGCGCCGGACTTCCTGCTGGATCAACTGCTTCATGGTGCGCAGCGCTTCGATGGCTGAGAAGTCCAGATAACGTCGGTAAACGAACGGGCGCAGCATTTCTTGCAGTTGCGCGCCCGCCACTTGATCGCCGGCCACCACGCGCGACTTGATCATCGCGTAGCGTTCCCAGTCGCGGCCCTGATCCTGGTAATACTGTTCCAGCGCATTGAAGCTCAGCACCAGCGCGCCGGACGAGCCGTAAGGCCGCAAGCGCATGTCGACGCGGAACACGAAGCCGTCAACGGTCATCGGGTCCAGGGCCTTGATCAGCCGCTGGCCGAGGCGAATGAAAAACTCCTGGTTATCCAGCGACCGCTTCACGCCGACGGTTTCGCCGCCCTCGGGGTAGGCGAAGATCAGGTCGATGTCCGACGACAGGTTCAGCTCCACGGCGCCGAGCTTGCCCATGCCGAGGACGACCATTTGCTGCGGCTCCCCGCTACGCCGCCCGGTGGGCGTGCCGAACTGCTGGCAATGGCGCTGATACAACCACTGATAGGCCTGATCGATGCTGGCATCGGCCATGTCCGAGAGGTCGCGACAGCTCTGGATCAGATCGGCCTGGCGAGTCAGGTCGCGCCAAATAATCCGCACTTGCTGGCGTGCACGCTGGCGACGCAGGGCGCGGCCGAGTTGGTCGTCGGTTTCGGCGGTGCTCACCGCCGTCGCAATCTGCGCGCACAACTCGCCCGGCGCAAAGGCGCGATCCAGTTCGCCGGACTGCACCAGCTCCAGCAACATCAAAGGGTCACGCACACTCTGTTCAATGACAAAGTCGCTGGCGGCGGTGACGCGGGCAAATTGCGCCCAGCGCTCAGGCGTCCAGGCAGCCAAGCCATGATCGTCGGCAAGCACCGCGACGGCCGTACGGAACGACTGCTCGGCACGGGTGACAAATGGCAGGAGTACGCCGGGCAGTTCGGCAAGCGAAGGGAGGCTCATGGTCTATCCTTGATCGGCGTGTGAAGGGCTGCATGTAGTGATTCGTGAAAATGCGCTACCTGACCGACTGCCGAACAAAGGTTAGAAATAGCTGAAATTTGTTTATTTTTGGCAGCGATCATCAAGCCTTCACCTTTTTTGGTTGGCAAAAGACCAACCTTAACGATTATTCTCACAACGCAGCCGGAGGCCACAAGCCAATCATCTGTAGTTTTACTACTCGTCTATACATTCGAAAGGCTGAAATGCCCGATGATTTGTAGTAAAACTACACGCCGCCGGAACATACCTCTCGGCAATCCAAGAATTTATATCGTCTGCCCACAAGGCCAGTCGCAAACTCAGGCAACCGATTCTGGAAGCCTTTCCGCCCTGGAGCAAGCCATGCAAGACCTCGATCCCGTCGAAACCCAGGAATGGCTGGACGCCCTGGAATCGGTTCTCGACAAAGAAGGCGAAGACCGTGCTCACTATCTGATGACCCGTATGGGTGAACTCGCGACCCGTAGCGGCTCGCAGCTCCCTTACGCCATCACCACGCCGTACCGCAACACCATTCCCGTTACCCACGAAGCACGCATGCCTGGCGACCTGTTCATGGAACGCCGCATTCGCTCGTTGGTACGCTGGAACGCGATGGCCATGGTAATGCGTACGAACCTGAAAGATTCTGACCTGGGTGGTCACATCTCCAGCTTCGCTTCCAGTGCGACCCTGTATGACATCGGCTTCAACTACTTCTTCCAGGCCCCGACCGACGAGCACGGCGGCGACCTGATCTACTTCCAGGGCCACACCTCGCCAGGCGTTTACGCCCGCGCGTTCATGGAAGGCCGCATCACCGAAGACCAGATGAACAACTTCCGCCAGGAAGTGGACGGTCAGGGCCTGTCGTCCTACCCGCACCCTTGGCTGATGCCTGATTTCTGGCAGTTCCCGACCGTATCCATGGGTCTGGGCCCGATCCAGGCGATCTACCAGGCACGCTTCATGAAGTACCTGGAAGCCCGTGGTTTCATCCCGGAAGGCAAGCAAAAAGTCTGGTGTTTCCTGGGCGACGGCGAGTGCGACGAGCCGGAATCCCTGGGTGCCATCTCGCTGGCTGGCCGCGAGAAGCTGGACAACCTGATCTTCGTCATTAACTGCAACCTGCAGCGCCTTGATGGCCCGGTTCGCGGCAACGGCAAGATCATCCAGGAACTCGAAGGCGTATTCCGCGGTGCTCAGTGGAACGTGACCAAAGTCATCTGGGGCCGTTTCTGGGACCCACTGCTGGCCAAAGACGTCGACGGCATCCTGCAACGCCGCATGGACGAAGTCATCGACGGCGAGTACCAGAACTACAAAGCCAAAGACGGCGCGTTCGTGCGTGAACACTTCTTCAACTCGCCAGAACTCAAGGCGATGGTTGCAGACTTGTCCGACGACGAAATCTGGAAACTCAACCGTGGCGGCCACGACCCGTACAAGGTCTACGCGGCGTACCACGAAGCGGTCAACCACAAAGAACAACCGACCGTCATCCTGGCCAAAACCATCAAGGGTTATGGCACCGGTGCCGGCGAAGCGAAAAACACCGCGCACAACACCAAGAAAGTCGATGTCGACAGCCTGAAGTTGTTCCGTGATCGCTTCGACATTCCGGTCAAAGACGAAGAGCTGGAAAACCTGCCGTTCTTCAAACCGGAACCAAACAGCGCCGAAGCCCGTTACCTGAGCGAGCGCCGCACTGCATTGGGCGGTTTCGTGCCACAGCGCCGCGCGCAGAGCTTCAGTGTTCCAACCCCATCGCTCGATACCCTCAAGGCTATCCTCGACGGTTCGGGCGACCGTGAAATCTCCACCACCATGGCCTTCGTGCGGATCCTCGCGCAACTGGTCAAGGACAAGGAAATCGGCCCGCGCATCGTTCCGATCATCCCGGACGAAGCCCGTACCTTCGGTATGGAAGGCATGTTCCGTCAGTTGGGCATCTACTCCTCCGTCGGCCAGCTCTACGAGCCAGTCGATAAAGACCAGGTGATGTTCTACAAAGAAGACAAGAAGGGCCAGATCCTCGAAGAAGGCATCAACGAAGCGGGCGCCATGAGCTCCTTCATTGCTGCCGGTACTTCGTACTCCAGCCACAACCAGCCAATGCTGCCGTTCTACATCTTCTACTCGATGTTCGGCTTCCAGCGTATCGGCGACCTGGCCTGGGCCGCTGGCGACAGCCGCACCCGTGGCTTCCTGATCGGCGGCACCGCCGGCCGGACCACGCTGAACGGTGAAGGCCTGCAACACGAAGACGGTCACAGCCACATCCTGGCTGCCACCATCCCGAACTGCCGCACCTACGATCCAACCTACGGCTACGAGCTGGCGGTGATCATCCAGGACGGCATGAAGAAGATGACCGAAGAGCAGCAGGATGTCTTCTACTACATCACCGTGATGAACGAGTCCTACCAGCAGCCAGCCATGCCGGCCGGTGTCGAGGAAGGCATCATCAAGGGCATGTACCTGCTCGAAGAAGACACCCGCGAAGCGGCGCACCACGTGCAGCTGATGGGCTCCGGCACCATCCTGCGTGAAGTCCGTGAAGCGGCGAAGATCCTGCGTGAACAGTTCAACGTCGGCGCCGACGTGTGGAGCGTTACCAGCTTCAACGAACTGCGTCGCGATGGCCTGGCCGTTGAGCGTAGCAACCGTCTGCACCCTGGCCAGAAGCCTAAGCTGAGCTATGTCGAAGAATGCCTGAACGGCCGTAAAGGTCCGGTCATCGCGTCTACCGACTACATGAAGCTGTTCGCTGAACAAATTCGTCAGTGGGTCCCGTCCAAGGAATTCAAAGTCCTGGGCACCGATGGTTTCGGCCGCAGTGACAGCCGCAAGAAGCTGCGTCACTTCTTCGAAGTCGACCGTCATTTCGTGGTGTTGGCAGCCCTGGAAGCCTTGGCTGACCGTGGTGATATCGAACCTAAAGTGGTGGCTGAAGCCATCGCCAAGTTCGGTATCAACCCGGAAAAACGCAACCCACTGGACTGCTGAGGAGACACTCTGTGAGCGAACTCATTCGCGTACCTGACATCGGCAGCGGTGAAGGTGAAGTAATTGAACTGTTTGTGAAGGTCGGCGACCGTATCGAAGCCGACCAGAGCATCCTGACACTTGAGTCGGACAAGGCGAGCATGGAAGTGCCTGCGCCGAAGGCCGGTATCATCAAGAGCCTGAAAGTGAAGCTGGGTGATCGCCTGAAAGAAGGCGACGAACTGCTGGAGCTGGAAGTCGAAGGTGCCACTGCTGTGGCGCCTGCGGCTGCCGCTGCGCCAGCCGCCAAAGCTGAAGCTGCACCTGCTGCCGCGAAAGCGCCAGCTGCTCCAGCCGCCGCGCCTGCTGCTGCCAGCGTTCAGCAAGTACACGTGCCGGACATCGGTTCGTCGGGCAAGGCTCAGATCATCGAGATTCAGGTCAAGGTCGGCGACACCGTCGCGGCTGATCAGTCGCTGATCACCCTGGAATCCGACAAGGCGAGCATGGAAATTCCATCGCCTGCCGCTGGCGTGGTGAAGGCCATCAGCGTCAAGCTCAACGACGAAGTCGGCACCGGCGACCTGATTCTGGACCTGGAAGTGGCGGGTGCGGCTGCACCAGCCGCGGCCGCGCCAGCCCAGGCAGCTGCGCCTGCTGCCGCTGCTCCGGCGCCAGCCGCTGCGGCTCCGGCAGCCCCGGTTGCCGACACTGTTCAGGACATTCACGTCCCGGACATCGGTTCGGCGGGCAAGGCCAAGATCATCGAAGTACTGGTCAAGGCTGGCGATACCGTCGCCGCCGACCAGTCGCTGATCACCCTGGAATCCGACAAGGCGAGCATGGAAATCCCATCGCCTGCCGCTGGCGTGGTGGAAAGCGTTTCCATCAAGCTGGATGACGAAGTCGGTACTGGCGACCTGATCCTGAAGCTGAAAGTCAAAGGCGCGGCACCTGCTGCAGCCCCGGCTCCAGCCGCAACTGCTCCGAGCGCGCCTGCGCCTGCCGCTGCTGCTCCGGCGGCCGCTGCACCTGCTGCTGCCCCGGCCGCCGCTCCAGCCAAGCCGGGCGCTAAAGTTCACGCCGGCCCGGCCGTGCGTCAACTGGCCCGCGAGTTCGGCGTCGAGCTGAGCGCCGTTGGCGCCAGCGGTCCGCATGGTCGCATCCTGAAGGAAGACGTGCAGGTTTACGTCAAGGCCATGATGCAGAAGGCCAAGGAAGCTCCAGCCGCTGCGGCTGGTGCAACCGGCGGCGCGGGCATCCCGCCGATTCCGGTCGTGGACTTCAGCCGCTTCGGTGAAACCGAAGAAGTGCCGATGACTCGCCTGATGCAAATCGGCGCGTCGAGCCTGCATCGCAGCTGGCTGAACATTCCTCACGTGACTCAGTTCGATTCGGCTGATATCACCGAGCTGGAAGCGTTCCGTATTGCTCAGAAAGCCGTTGCAGAGAAGGCTGGCGTCAAGCTGACCATCCTGCCGCTGCTGCTCAAATCCTGCGCGCACCTGCTCAAGGAACTGCCGGACTTCAACAGTTCGCTGGCGCCAAGCGGTAAGGCGATCATCCGCAAGAAGTACGTGAACATCGGCTTCGCGGTCGACACCCCTGAAGGCCTGCTGGTACCGGTCATCAAGAACGTCGACCAGAAGAGCCTGTTGCAACTGGCAGCCGAAGCCGCTGCGCTGGCTGCCAAAGCCCGCGACAAAAAGCTCACCGCTGACGACATGCAAGGCGCCTGCTTCACCATTTCCAGCCTCGGCCACATTGGCGGCACCGGCTTCACGCCGATCGTCAACGCGCCGGAAGTGGCGATCCTCGGTGTTTCCAAGGCAACCATCCAGCCAGTCTGGGACGGCAAAGCCTTCCAGCCGAAACTGATGCTGCCTCTGTCGCTGTCCTACGATCACCGTGTGATCAACGGCGCCGCTGCTGCACGCTTCACCAAGCGTCTGAGCGACCTGCTGGCGGACATCCGCACCATCCTGCTGTAACACCGACCGGCCCTCCTTCACCGGAGGGTCTGTCGCGCTCCATGTTTTCCGAGCGCCACGCTCGTACCTCAACCCCGCCAATTTGGCGGGGCTTTTTTTGCCTTGAAAATGGCCTGTAGCAGCTCATCCGCGCTTTATTCCTACATTCATGGCTTACACCGCCTACAACTCGAGTCCACTTCCGCCCGATATTTTTCGCGAGCCAATAACTAGTCTTAGTTGGGATAGTTTCTAATAGAAACTTCAACAACTTAATCTGCTTAGTTAGCATTACTTCGAATGGATTCGAACATGTTCAAACCGACTGTCGGCCCAATTATTGGCCACACCGCAACTAACCACGCCCGCATTTTCTTGCGCGGCGAATTACAGAATGACGCCTTGGTATTTGCAGGTGTTCGTTATCGACGCACCGGTGAGGAACACTGGTCCAAAGGCACATTTACAAAACTAACCATCTTGCGCGACATGTCCGATGTAATTGCCCTCAACGATCTCGCCATCGATACCGACTATGAATATCAGGCGGGCTGGTTCAGCCCCATGAGCCCGGTGCATACCGTGGAGACGATCCAGGAACTGCCGCTGCAATGGCCGCGGGAAATCTATCGCTTTCGCACGCAGTCCAGCAAAACCACCACGCCACGGGCCTACATCGTAGGCTCATGTCGTTACCTGCGAATGACCGCCGGCATTGCCTCGGCCCCGCATTTGGGCGACCGGATCTTTGCCTCGATCACAAGCCTGGCGGAACGCGCCGAGCCGCCTGTCAGCGCCATGTTGATGACTGGCGACCAAATCTACGTCGATGACTTGAACCTCGTGGCCCCCGACCGGGAATACAAGGACATCCTCAGCAAATACCGCACGGCTTTTTCGCAACCTCATATCTCGAAGTTAATGTCCGGCGTGCCGACTTACATGATCCTCGATGACCATGAAATTGAAGACAACTGGCCAGCCAATGCAAGTAAGAGCGATGTTAACTTATACAGAAACGCCATGGCGGCGTATGAACTCTATCAAGTCAGCCACAGCCCCGTACATGAACTGCTTGCCAACGGGCAAGTCAACAGAGCGCTGCTGCCGCACTATTGGTATCAATTCAGCGAGGGCGATATTGAATGGTTTATCACCGATAGCCGAACCCGCCGCAATCTGTCGGCCAGCGACCGGCGCATCCTTGATGAAGAGCAGGAACAGGCGCTGCTCAAATGGCTGATCAACAGCAAGGCCCGAGTCAAATTCGTGGTCACCAGCGTCATGTTCTACCCTGACCGCAAGCTTCACGGTGATGACGCCTGGAAAGCCTTCCCGGAGCAACGACTACGACTGCTGGAGACGATTCGTACGCACGGCATCAAGAACGTCTTGTTCATTTCCGGCGATGTCCATGGGTCGCTGACCAGTCGCCTGACCCACAGCGAGAATCCGGACTTCGAAGTTCACACCATCGTGTCTTCACCGCTGTGCAACAGCAAACTGCTGCCGTATGCCAAGGCATCCACGTTCATTCTCGACCAAGCGTTGGCCCGAACGGCCGCGGGAGATTATCGGCATGAGCTGACCAGCGAGGTGATCAGCCAGGACAACTTCGCGCACCTGGTCGTCGATACTGAACAGGTTCGCGTCAATTATCACGATCGGGATGGCAAGCAACTGCAGTCAATAACCATAAAATTGCGTTGATCCCGGAAAAGATCGCAGCCTTGCAGGGGCTGCCGAAGGCTACGATCTTTTGACTCACAGCATTACTTTTCGCGCCTCGCTGGAGAATTCTTCACGTCTGCCGACATATTCTTATAGCACTTGGCCTTCATGTCTCTTGTCAGTCGGTGTCGCAATGATGCAACCTTGCCGCAGGCAACAGTAAAGAGGGCGTGAGCCCGGCGCGATCAGCATATTCGAAGCGAGTTTCCCTCCATATGAAGAGCCAACCCGATGCCGCCAGCCGTATGGTGGCCGAGGTAGTGACGCAGTTGCCGGTGCCCTCGCGGCTCGGCATGCTGCGTTTCGAACGGCTGAATGAACCGAGCTGGGCGCTGCTGTTTCTCGACCCCAATTGCGAACGACAATTCGGCCTGCCGGCAGTGGAGCTCTGTGCTCTGGTCGGCTCGCCCTACGCCAGCCTGATGGAGCCCGAAGCGCGCTATCAACTGCACGACACGATCCAGCAGCAACTCACCGAAAGCCCGCATTACCTGATCCGCTACACCTTGCACACCGTCGCAGGCGTTCTGAGCCTGCTGGAACTGGGCGAAGCTTACAAACAACACAATCGGCACCTGCTGCGCGGCTACCTGATGGTGGTGGACGGCCTGTTCGACGGCGAACCGTTGCTGCCGGCGCTGGATCTGGAAACCCAGAACTCACGCCTGCAAATCGCCCTGGAACTCAATCAACGTGCCCAGCAGGAACAACTGCAGCACCTGGACCGGGTGCGCGCCCAGCAAGACCTGATCCTGCTGCTGACCCGCCAGCGCTACAGCACCAACAATTCCCTGCAAGAAGCTGCCGAACTGATCACCCGCAGCGCCTGCGACATCTATGAAATCGACTGCGCCAGCCTGTGGAACCTCGACGGCTCGCGACTGACGCCGATCTCGGCCTACCATCGCGCCACCCGGGGTCGCCAACTGCCGGAGCCGATCGACGCCAGTGGTTTTCCCGATTACCTCGACGCCTTGCACACTGGCCGCGCCATCGACGCCCACAACGCCATGCGTGACCCGCGTACCCGGGAAATCGCCGAACACCTGCGCCCGCGTGACGTCAACGCCATGCTCGACGCCAGCATCCGCGTCGATGGCCAGGTGGTCGGTGTGCTCTGCCTGGAACAGATCGGTGCGACCCGCGCCTGGCAGTCGGACGAAATCGCCTTCGCCGGTGAACTGGCGGATCAGTTCGCCCAAGTCATCAATAACCACAACCGCCGCACCGCCACCAGCGCCCTGCACTTGTTCCAGCGTGCGGTGGAGCAAAGCGCCAACGCCTTTCTGCTGGTCAATTGCGATGGCGTGGTGGAATACGTCAACCCAAGCTTTACCGCGATCACCCAGTACACCACCGAAGAAGTCCACGGTCAGCGGCTGTCGGAACTGCCAGCGCTGGAAAACCTCAGCGAACTGCTGTTCGACGCGCCGTCGGCGCTGGCCAAGAGCAACAGCTGGCAGGGCGAGTTCAAGAGCCGGCGCAAAAACCTCGAACCCTACTGGGGCCAGTTGTCGATTTCCAAGGTCTATGGCGACAACCGTGAGCTGACGCACTACATCGGTATCTACGAAGACATCACCCAGACCAAACTCGCCCAGCAGCGCATCGAGCGCCTGGCCTACACCGACAACCTGACCAACCTCGGCAACCGCCCGGCGTTCATCCGCAACCTTGATGAACGCTTTGCCCGAGACAGCGACACGCCGATCAGCCTGCTGCTGGTGGACATCGACAACTTCAAACGCATCAACGACAGCCTCGGCCATCAAACCGGCGACAAGCTGCTGATCAGCCTGGCTCGGCGCTTGCGCAACAGCCTGAGCCCAAGCGGCAGCCTGGCACGTTTTGCCAGTAACGAATTCGCGGTGCTGCTGGACGACACTGACCTCTCGACGGGCCAGCAGGTTGCCAATCAATTACTGGCAACCCTCGACAAACCGATGTTCGTCGACAACCAGTTAATCAGCGTCACCGGTTCGGTGGGCCTGGCCTGCGCACCACTGCACGGCCGCGATCCACAGACGCTGATGCGCAACGCCGGCCTGGCGCTGCACAAGGCCAAGGCTAACGGCAAACACCAGGTGCAAGTGTTCACCGAAGCCCTGAATGCCGAGGCGAGCTACAAACTGTTCGTCGAAAACAACCTGCGCCGCGCCCTGACCCAGAACGAGCTGGACGTGTTCTACCAGCCCAAGCTGTGCCTGCGCAGCGGTCGCTTGCTGGGCATGGAAGCGCTGCTGCGCTGGAACCATCCGGAAAAAGGCATGATCCGCCCGGACCAGTTCATCAGCGTGGCCGAAGAAACCGGGCTGATCATCCCTATCGGCAAATGGATCGCCCGCCAGGCCTGCCGCATGAGCAAAGACCTGACCGCCGCCGGCCTGGGCAATCTGCAAGTGGCGATTAACCTGTCGCCCAAACAGTTCTCCGATCCGGACCTGGTGGCGTCCATCGCCAACATCCTCAAGGAAGAAGCGCTGCCGGCGAACCTGCTGGAACTGGAGCTGACCGAAGGCCTGCTGCTGGAAGCCACCGAAGACACGCACTTGCAGCTCGATCAGCTCAAGCGTCTGGGCCTGACCCTGGCCATGGACGACTTCGGCACCGGTTACTCGTCGCTCAGTTACTTGAAAAAATTCCCGATCGACATCATCAAGATCGATCGCAGCTTCATCCACGAAATCCCGGACAACCAGGACGACATGGAAATCACCTCCGCGGTGATCGCCATGGCTCACAACCTGAAACTCAAGGTCGTGGCTGAAGGCATCGAGACGGCCGAGCAACTGGCCTTCCTGCGCCGCCACCGTTGCGACGTCGGCCAGGGCTACCTGTTCGACCGACCGATCCCGGGCTCCGAGCTGATCGAAAAGCTCAAACGCTATCCGCGCGGCCCAATCGCCTGACAGCGACGTAACACTCGGGCAAACTGGCAGTCTGTATTTACATCTCAACCTGACTGAGAGGACTGATCATGGTTCTGCGCTCGGAAATCCTGGTGAACAAAAACGTGCTCCCGACTAAAGAACAAGCTCTGCCTGGCCGCGAAACCCCGATCAAGGTTCCGGAAAAACACTTCGTCAACGGCAACCCGCTGCTGGGTCCGTTTCCGGGCAACGTAGAATTCGCAATCTTCGGCCTGGGTTGTTTCTGGGGCGCAGAACGCAAATTCTGGCAGCGCGAAGGCGTGTTCAGCACCTCGGTCGGGTACGCCGGCGGCTTCACGCCGAACCCGACCTACGAAGAAGTCTGCTCGGGCCTGACCGGGCACACCGAAGTGGTGCTCGTGGTGTATGAGCCGGAAAAAGTCAGCTATGAACAACTGCTGAAAATGTTCTGGGAACTGCACAACCCGACCCAAGGCATGCGCCAGGGCAACGACATCGGCACCCAGTACCGCTCGGTGATCTACTGCACCAAACCGGAACAACTGGAAGCGGCGAAGAACAGCGCGAAAGTGTTCCAGGCGGAACTGACCAAGGCTGGCAAAGGCACCATCACCACCGAAATCGACGAAGCCCCGACGTTCTACTACGCCGAGGCGTATCACCAACAGTACCTGGCCAAGAACCCTGAAGGGTATTGCGGGATTGGCGGTACAGGCGTGACCTGCCCGATCTGATTTTCGGGCCCTGAAAAGCATCGCGGGCAAGCCCGCTCCCACAAGGTGATGTGTCTAACCACTATGTTGTGATCGACATAAATCCCTGTGGGAGCGGGCTTGCCCGCGATGGCGTCGGATCAGACGCCACTAATGCAATGTATCAACTCTCGGCAATCAACCAATCCATCTGCCACCCACCCTGGGTCTGCCCAAGCTTCTTGGACAACCACGGCAGCAACTCACGCAATTCCTCTTCAAGCCCCCATGGCGGATTGGCAATCGCCAACCCCGAACCATTCAGGCTATTGGGCGTATCCAACGGATGCACCAACAACTCCACCCGCAACAACTTCGGCGCACCCGTGCCAGCCAGATCCTGATAAAAACGCCGCAACATGCGCTGGTCCTTCACCGGGTACCAGATCGCCGCCACCGTCTGGCGCATGCGGCCAACCGCTTCTTTCAACGACGCCGCACAACGCTGCATCTCATCAAGCTGCTCGAACGGCGGATCAATCAACATCACCGCCCGCTTCTCCTGCACCGGCAACATCGCCCGCGGCACATGCCAGCCCTCGCCCAAGTGCACCTTCACCCGACGATCACCGGCCATATTGTCCTTGAGCAGCAAGCCATCTTCCGGGTGCTTCTCGTTCAGCAACACGCGATCCTGCGGCCGGGTCAAACGCCGCGCCAACTCCGGCGACCCCGGGTAATAGCGCAATTGGCCATCCGGGTTCATCTCGTGCAATACCTTCATGTAATCAGCAGTCAGCGCCGGCAAATCCGGCTGATCCCACAACCGCGCGATCCCTTCCAGGTACTCACCGGTACGACTGGCCTGATCGCCCTGCAGGTCATACAGACCAATACCGGCGTGAGTGTCGAGATAGGCAAACGGCTGCTCCTTGCGCGACATCAGGGCGATGAGGCGGGTCAAAGTCAGGTGTTTGAACACATCGGCGTGATTGCCGGCATGGAAGGCGTGACGATAATTCATGATTGCTCCTGCGAAGGCCGGGAAGTTTACCTTGTACGGGGCAGAACGTCAGGGGTTCGCGGCTGAGCGGGCAATCCTGGTGCCGCCACCTCTACACGGTGATCGTTCCCACGCTCCGCGTGGGAATGCCTTAAGGGACGCTCCGCGTTCCAGCCACACCGCTGGTGTCGAGTCGGGCACCGATGTGACGCAGAGCGTCACGGGCTGCATTCCCACGCAGGAGCGTGGGAACGATCATTCTGCGGCGCTACTCCGAAGGCCGAGCCCGCAAACGCCGCCCAATCACATCCAGCACATCACACCCATCGCGCAATGGAATGGCACAGAGCAAAGCAAAATCACTAAGGATGAAGGACTCGCACTCGATGGAACCGCGCATCGACATGTTTTCCAGCACCTGAGTGACGGCGCGAATTCGATAGTTGGCAGTGTCGGTCAAGATATCCAGCGGCGCGTGGGTATCGACGAATAGCGTGGGCATGTCGTTGCAGTTGCCGGTCAATGCCATGAAGCGGTTTTCGGGATGAGGGATTATTTTTTCGTAGGGTGGATCGGGATGAAGATTTTTCATTTTTTAGAGACCTTGGAGTATGTATTTGAAGCTACCAACGGCCTTTCCTACGGGCTTGGGTGGCAACCGTGCGCGGGAGTAGGAAACTGAGATACTCCAACTCAGCCACGTCGAAACGTGTCCCGCGCACAGCCGCCGCGAACGATATTACGGACACGATTTAAGTGTCGCAATCAATCAACAGTACTGACGCACGTTGGAGTAAGGGTTCCTACACCCTGCCACTGCATTTGCAGCGACAGCCAAAGACTATCCATGGATCTCACTTCGCACCAGTTCATGGAAACCGATACGTCTTGAAGGAAACTTCCGACGACCTTGCCCAGAAATTTCACAGCCATTTGTCATCAAGGATGATCAAGTCGACTAGCCAATCTGTCAGCGATATGGCGTAACCAAAACTCACCTGACTCCCATGCAATCCAATAGCAGTAATAACAGCTCAGCTCTTTCAATAAATATTCCCGCAACACAAGCTCGTCTTTCCGCTGATCAAGCAGCACATTGAGCTCTTGTCGGACCACCATTAGATCCCCAGGATCGGAGTCAGCTAAAAAAGCATCAATCACTTGCTCAGCCGTATCATGTTCGACTGTCCAATCTTGATGAAAGTACGCTCCAAAAAAATCGTGTAGCTCGGGGAACTCTCTGCTCATATCTCTGGAAATCCTGTTAGCAAAAAATAACCCTCAGGCCGCCGGGCATCCTTAATTAATACCAACAATACCTTCGATGCTGACAGATATTCGGTACGTCCGTTCGGTAAGCTGACGCCTACTGGGTAGGGAAACTCATGAGTAATTGTCGTCTTCCCTTTTGTCCCATTAAGGAATTGTTCGATCTTTGTTTTATTTGCATCTAATGCTCTCGCAGAAGCTGACTCAGCAGTAGCTCGATCAGGAAATGTTGATGCTGCAGGAATAGTTGGTTCCGCTTCTAACCTTTGAGCTAACTGCATATTTGTTCTACCTACGTGCTTCGCGATGAGATGCCCACCTTGAGCTTCATGCGCCGCCAAGCCTCCACCAGGAACAATTTCGCTATACGGCCCATCGGCATCTATATCGCCGGGGCACGGGTTGCAAGCCAACCCCAACGGATCAACCCACCCCGTCGGATTCGGCGTGTACTGGTACTGGTTCAGCCCGCCCGCCAACTTGATCGGGTCCGGCGTCAGGTATCGGCCAACGTCCGGATCATAGTACCGATGCCGGTTGTAGTGCAGGCCGCTCTCGGCGTCGAAGTATTGGCCCTGAAACCGTAACGGTTGTTCAAGTTGCTCGCCCCCGCCGAACGTCTGGTGAGTGACTTTGCCGTAGGCGTTGTACTTCGCCGACCAGACGATCTCGCCGCCAAAATCGGTCAGTTCTTGCGGTGTGCCTAGATGGTCAAGTTGGTAATAGAACGGGCAGGCCTTACGCGGGCCTTTGCCGTCGAGCATGGCCAGCGGGCGGAAGCTGCCCGGCTCGTAGACGTAGCTGCGGTAGTGCTCTTTGCTGCTTTCGGCGACGACTTGGTCGCCCTGCCAGAAGAACTCGGTGGTTTGCCCGTCGACGGTTTTGGCGATGCGGCGGCCGAAGGCGTCGTAGCGGTAGCTGGAGCAGCGGCCGTCCGGGGTGGTGACGCCGATCAGCTGGTGCTGGCAGTCGTAGCGGTATTCGGTGACGAGTTTATGTGCGGTGCCGCGGCGTTCGCGGATCAGGTTGCCAAAGGAGTCGTAGTCGTAATGGCGGTCGCCTTGCATCAACAGGCGATTGCCTTTGACGGTCATCGGGCCGGAGCGATCCTGCATCAGCAGGTTGCCGGCCGGGTCGTGGGCGAAGCTTTCCGGTGGGTCGTCGCGGGAGTGGCGGACGCGGGTCAGGCGGTTGAGCGGGTCGTACCGGTAACTGCGCTGGCCGTGGCGGCTGTCGGCGATGTGGTCGAGATTGCCGTTGAGGCTGTAGGCATAGTCGCGGCGGTACAGGCTTTTTTGCTGTTGGCTGACAGCGTGGGCCTTCAAACGGCCTTGGTCGTCGTAGGCATATTCGCTGAGCAGCAGACCTTGCTGGCGGTTTTGTTCGCGACCGAAGGCAAACTGGTGGCTGGTAAGCCGCGCGCCGTTGAGGTCGATGGCCGTCAGCGCACCGCCCTTGGCGTG
Source organism: Pseudomonas wuhanensis (assembly GCF_030687395.1). Lineage (GTDB taxonomy): Bacteria > Pseudomonadota > Gammaproteobacteria > Pseudomonadales > Pseudomonadaceae > Aquipseudomonas > Aquipseudomonas wuhanensis. Next base: position 6,086,746 of record NZ_CP117430.1, read on the forward strand.
GTGGTAATCGAGCTTGCTGCCGTCCGGCAGGCGCAGGCGGTTGAGCTGGCCGCAGGCGTCGTAGCCATAGCGCAGCGTGCCCCAGCCCTGGTGCTCGGTGATCAGGCGGTCCTGTTGGTCGTATTCGAATTCCAGTGGGTGGTCGTGGCCGTCGTCGACACTGGTCAGTCGGCCCAACGAGTCGTAGCGGTATTCGACCTGGATGCCGTCGGGTAGCGTCTTGGTCAGCAACCGTCCGGCCGAGTCCCGCTGATAAGCCGTGATCAGTTGGGAGCCGTCATCGCCGAACTCGGTTTTCTCCAGCAGATGGCCGTTGAGGTCGTAGGCGTAGGCGGTGCGGCGGCCGTCGAAGCCGGTTTCCTGTCGGATCAATCCGTTGGGCGTGTAGTCCAGCTGATATTTCTCGCCGGATTCGTTCTCGATTTCCGTGAGCCGCAGCTGCGCGTTGTCGTAGCGGTAGTTGAGCTGGGTGCCATCGGGATTGATCCGGCGGCTGACCAGGTGCAGGTCGTCGGCGTATTCGTAGCGGGTGATGCAGCCCAGTTCATCGCGCTCCGCGGTGATCTGGCCGTAGGCGTTGTAGCTGAACCCGCGGCTGGCGCCAGTAGGCAAAGTCGTCTGGATCAGTCGGCCGATCGCATCCCATTGGTAGCGGGTGACCGCGCCGTGTTCGTCCTGACGGGTAATCTGTCGACCCAGCGCATCGTAGGAAAAGCGCCGCTGACCACCGTCCGGCAAGGTCTCTTCGAGCAACTGCCCCAAGGCATTCCAAACGAACACATGCCGGCTGGTGTCCGGGTAGCGGATCGACAGCAAACGCCCCTGAGCGTCGTAGTGATAGTGGGTGACCTGGCCGTCCGGATCGATAGCCTCGGTGACATCCCCCTGGGCATTGCGCTGATATTTCCACACCGCTTTGCCGCGATAGCGCACATGCAGGAAACCGTTGCGATACTCGTAGGCCGTTGGTTCGTCTTCCGGCGGAATCAGTGCCACCAGCCGTCCGACTTCGTCGTAGCGGTATTCAGTAACGGCGCCGAGCGGATCCTGCTCGGCCACCAACCGGCCCTGCTCGTCATAGGCCTTGAGCTGTTCGCCACCGTCCAGCTCGACCTTACGCACCAGCCGCGCCCGGTCATCGTGGACGTAAACCTCTTCGCTGCCATCGATGTTCTGGACGGTGACGCTGCCCTGGTCATCCCAGACGTAGTGCGCGTCCATCTGCGCAAACGACGCCCAGTGCCGGATGCAGCGCGCTGCCTTGCCGGACCGTTCCCACTCCCAGAAGAAACTCGCACCACCGGCCAGTTGCCGCTGCAGAATGACGTGCCGGTCGTCGTAGTCGTAACGCTCGCTTTCACCGGCGGCGTTGCTCGCTTCGATCAGTTGAGCGCATTCGTCATAGCGGTAACTGACCAGCGTCTGCTCGGTGTGCCAGGCCTCGTCGAGGGTCTGCGCCGGGACAAACACCTGATAGTCGACGGCGATCAGATGAGTGCGGTCATAGCGCAACAGCAAGGCACGGCCGGCGCTGTTGTCGAGGCGTTGGATGCGATCCTGGCGGTCGCGGGTGATGCGCAATCGGTTGTCGTACGCGTCGCTGATCGCCGTCAGCCGACCGTTGTGAAAGTGGTAGAAACGCGTGTCGTCGCCAGCCTGGGCGAGGATCAGTTCCTCGGGGTCATCGCCGAGATAAATCGCCGCGCGCGAGAGGCTGTTGTGGATCGCCGGGCGCTCAGCGGACGGCATAGGGAACGTGGTGCGGCGGTTTTCGTGGTCGATCCAGATGACCTGGTCACCGTCGATTTCCAGCCGATGGGCGAGCGAATGACTCCAGCCAAAACCGAGGCCGACATCGATCTCGGCGGCGCTGGTGCGGTAGAGCCGGGTGAAGTCGAACGGTAGGAGGCCGTCCAGGGAACCGTCGGTGAGGGTCAGCAGTTCTTCGCCGGTAACCATCGATACCGGGCAGCCGTTTTTGCAGGTAGACGGCACGCACGTGGCGCTGTCGCCGTTGGGATTTTTCGCCTGATCCGGGGAGTCGTCGTGGTGCTCGTCTTTTTTCAGTGTGGTGTTGCGTTTGGCATCCCAGCGAAGTTGCATCCGGCCTTTTTTCAGGCCCGCTGCCACACCGCGTGCGGCGACTGCTTTGTACTGGTCGACGTACTTCATGAAGGTGCTGAGGATATTGAAAGTCGCCTCGACGAAGCGCATCGCGAGACTGGCCAGCCCCATCCCGTATTTGAGCCCGCGAGCCGTTAAATAGGCTTTGGCGGCGGGTATACCGACTCGCGTGAAAGCCAGCGCTGAAGCGATCAGAATATCGATCAGCAACGAGACAATGACTTGGCTGGCCGCCTCTGCCGAGTTGCCGGCGATCTCGCTGGGCGGCAGCATTTCCAGCCACAGACTGGCGGTGCGCAACAGCAAACAGAGCGCCGCTTCGTCACTGGCCAGCAACTGGACTTTTGCCATGACCTGCGGCGCCGACTCCGCGAGTTTGGCCAACTCATCGGCGCCGCTGCCCAAGCGTTCAACGAACTTGCGGGGATCCTGAAGAATGTCCGAGAGCAGGCTGAGACTGTCCCAAACGCCCATGACCGCCGCCCAACTTCCCGCGAGCATGCCGTTACCGACAGCCGCAAAAGTCGATTGCGACCACTGCGGTTTGAACCCTTCCCACTCACTGCGTAACCAGTCTTCCAGGTCGCTGGAGAGGCCTTTGTAGGAATCAAAAAGTTCGTTGATCTTCGAGGGCGCAACTTCACCCTGGACATGAACGCGATAAAACTTTCCCGGTGTGCCTACGAACTGCCCTTTACCGTTTTCATCGAGCAAGACCGATGTGCTTTCACCGCCATCAACGGCAATCACATCGACCGAAATATTCCCCAACGGAATGTCATAAACCGATTCGAACTTGCTCTCGATCTGCAGTATTCCGCTCGCAGGACACCGCGCTAAACCCGAGAAAAAATCATCGTCACGACTACTCACCGCTGTAGTCGTAGTGCCGAGTTTTATCACCCGCTCCATGTCCATCAGCGACGGCATGTCCGTAGCCCGGCTGACCCTGTCCGCATTCCGGCTCAAGAAGCTGCCAAGCTGTTGGCGATACAAAACCAGTGTGTCTTTGAAACCGTCGAGCTCCTGCTCGATCCGTACGATCTGATCCATCAGTCCAGCTCCGTCATCAGGTAATCCACCAACGCTGATTTCGGCGCTTGAGGTAGGTCGGGCGTCTCAAGAAAGCTCGCGACTTTGTGCCGCAATACGATTTCGGAAAACGCCTCGAAAAGGTCTGGACGGTCTTCGCTCAACCACTTCATCAAGTTGTTGATACGGGTTGTCGCGGACTCGATGGCGAGGTGTTTGAGCAGCGATTCAGAAACTTCCCACCACGGAAAATCCCTGGCGGTTTTCAATGCACTGCCACCGATATCGAGCGGTTGCCCATTGATCAAACAACGGTCGATGACAGGCATTAACTGCGTGGCGTTAACGTCGGCAGACTGAAGAATCGGCAACAAATAACGCCCATCCCAGAAACGGAAAAACACCGCGTTGCCGTTTGGCAAAAGAACTTGAGTGAGGCTGCGAAAATGCTCGACCAGCGCTTCTTGAGAAGCAGAAGAAACCGCCAACCACCCCCAATCGCGAGACTCAGTGGCGGCAACCCACTCCAAAAACTCACTGCCAGCAGCGACGATTCCGACATAGGGCATCACCGCTTCCCACTCGGCATACACAGTGCCAGCCCAAATCGGGCTCGGCGCTTGAGCTGTGATTGAGCGTTGCCAAGCTTTAAAGGGTTCAGCGGCACTGGCGCTGCTGAAAATCGCGAACAGTTGCTCCGACGGTTGCAGTGGCTGGCGCTCCAGCCAGGCGCGAGGTGACAAGGCATCAGGCGGCACAAACACCGTCCTTGCAGCGCTCGCACTCTTCGCAGAACGGCGCGTCGCTTTGCAGGCTGAGTATTTGTGCGGCACTGAGCAGCGCCGCCGGGGCGGCTGCGAGTTTCAACGGGACATCCGGCAGGCTCGGCGCAGCAGCCATGGCCGCCATCGGTGCGCCACCGACCTGAATCGGCACACTGCTGAAAATCCCGCCGGGGCCGATGTTGATCCACTGCCCGCCTGCTTGAATGGTCGCGCTGGCGCCGCCGTCGATGACCACTTGCTGGCCGGCACTGACGTGGAATTGCTGACTGGCGTTGAGGAGCTGACTGGTGACGCGAATGTGTCGGTCGCCGACCACCACCAAGTGATCGTCCTGTCGCACTTCGGTCTGGCGCTGACCGTGGGTGATGCGTTTTTCGTCAGCCTTCAGTTCATGGCGAGCGGTGCCGGCGACGACGATGCTGCGCTGGTTATCGACCTGCACCTGTTGATCGTTCAGTACATGCTGAGTCCAGTTTCGCTGGGCGCGCAGGTAGATTTCCTCGGCGCCCTTACGATCCTCGATGCGCAATTCGTTGTAACCGCCGCCACCGGGACTACTTTGGCTGCGGAAAATGCTGCGGGTCTTGTCCGCCGGCAGATCAAGCGGCACCGGGGTCGCTGCGTTGGGCAGGCAACCCATGACCAGCGGTTTATCCGCATCGGCGTCGACGAATCCCACCAGTACTTCCATGCCGACCCGCGGAATCATCACGCTGCCGTAACGGTCGTGAGCCCAGCCTGTGGCTACGCGCAGCCAGCAACTGGAGTGTTCGTTGAGCTGCCCCTCACGGTCCCAGGCGAGCTGAACCTTGACCCGACCGTACTCGTCGCAATGGATTTCGCTGTCAGTCGGGCCGGTGACCACGGCAGGCTGATAGCCAAGCATGCGCGGCTTTTCCGGCCCCAGCGGCGGGCGAAAGGAAACGTCCCACGGCGTCGCCAGAAAGGTATTGCGATAGCCCTGGAAATCATCCGGGCTGTCGGCGGTGGCCGACTCTTCAAGCACCTGCGGCTGCCGACCACGGTGTTCGATTTCGGTAATCAACCACAGGTCATTCCACGCCTGACGCGGGTGTTCGGCGAGGTGTAGGAAATGCCCACTGACCAAAGCAGATTCGTCGCCGCGACCTTCGGCCTGGCGGTAATCCGCACCGTGGCGCTCCAAGGCCCGTTGAGCCAGATGCTTGCCGTGTTCGCGATCGGTGAATTGGCCGGGAAAGTGGTAGTCCTCGAGCACCGGTCGCTGCTCACTGTCGAGGCGGCTTTCGAGTTGCAAACGCGGTTTATGGAAGTCGTAGTCGCGACGAGTGACCGCCGTGGTCCGGGTTTCCAATCGCACGTTGAAACGCTTGATCGCCGGCGCATCTGCCGCCATCCCACTGCCTGGCAGGTACAGCGTCGGCTCGGGCAAACGGGGGAAAATCGTCTGGTCATCACCGAACACCAACAGGTGCCCGTCGGGGCTGTGCTGGAAGTGGTAATGAATGCCAACTTCTGCACACAACCGCTGGATGAACGCCAGATCGCTTTCAGCGTATTGCACGCAATACTCGCGCTCGGGGTAGTCGCTGCCGAGCCGGAACTCGAAGGCATCGCGCTGGATGCCGTGATCTTTGAGAATCTGCGCGACGATCGCCGGCACGCTTTTGTGCTGGAAGATCCGCTGATTGATGCGTCGGGCGAGGTACGCCAGACGCGGCACGAGACTGATTTGATAGCCCGTCAGACGCTGGCCGGAATCGCTCTGGCCGACGCGAAAAACCTGACCGTGAATACCGGAACCTTGTGCATCGAAACTCAGAAACGCCTGACGGTGCAGCAGGCTTTCGAGGTCAATGTCGGGCCGTTCGCTGACCAGTTCCAGGTCAAAACGGTAGGGTTGGCTGATGGCTTCCTTGCCCGTGAACTCAAGTACCTTGAGCTCATTCTGGACGCCGTCGAGGGTCAACGTGAAACGCGGTTGATTGGCAGGCGCGAACATCCGATGTGTCTCTGCAGAATGAAGGCGGGCGATTCTGCATGAGCGACAAGGGGTGTTGACGGAGGGACAAGAAAATCAGATTTTCCCTACTTTTTTAGGGATTTTTCCTTCAAAAATCGGGATAGAGAACTACAGACATTCCTGTCAGAAGCACCACCGAGCAAATGTGGGAGCGCAAAAAAAAGGCCCGCCTCCAAAAGGAAGCGGGCCGTTTTCATGTTCGGCGAAAGGTCAGAGCATCAGCTCATCCCCCTCACTGGTTCAGGCGGAAATCCTTTTCGGCCGCGGCGAAGCGCGAAAGCATGCCGCTGGTCGGTGCACCCATTTTGCTGACGATGTAGATCGCCAGGCTGGCGAAGATGAAACCAGGGATGATTTCGTACAGGCCCAGCAGTTCGAAGTGTTTCCAGACGATCACAGTGATCGCGCCGACCAGGATGCCGGCCAGTGCTCCGTTGCGGGTCATGTTTTTCCAGATCACGGAGATCAGGACGACTGGACCGAACGCAGCACCGAAACCTGCCCAGGCGTAGCTGACCAGACCCAGTACACGGTTTTCCGGGTTAGCCGCCATCGCGATAGCGATCAGGGCAACCAGCAGGACCATCGCTCGGCCAACCCAGACCAGCTCAACCTGGGAAGCGCTTTTACGCAGGAAGGTTTTGTAGAAGTCTTCGGTCAGGGCGCTCGAGCACACCAGCAGTTGGCAGCTCAGCGTACTCATCACTGCCGCCAGAATGGCCGACAGCAACACACCGGCAACCCACGGGTTGAACAGGATTTTTGCCAGTTCGATGAATACACGTTCGTGGTTCTCGGATACTGGCATCGCCACGGCTGGGTGTGCCGAGAAGTAAGCGATACCGAAGAAACCTACCGCGACGGTGCCGCCCAGGCACAGGATCATCCAGGTCATGGAGATGCGACGAGCGTTGGCGATCGACTTGACCGAATCCGCGGCCATGAAACGCGCCAGGATGTGCGGCTGGCCGAAGTAGCCAAGACCCCAGCCCATCAGCGAAATCACGCCAATGAAGGTGGTGTTTTTCAGCATGTCGAAGTTGCTTGGGTCTTGCGCTTCGATGGCCAGGAACGTGGTATCGATGCCGCCAGTGGCCAGCAGCACGATGATCGGCGTCAGCAACAGGGCGAAGATCATCAGCGTGGCTTGTACGGTGTCGGTCCAGCTCACTGCCAGGAAACCGCCGACGAAGGTGTAGGCAATTGTCGCTGCGGCACCGGCCCACAGCGCGGTCTCGTAGGACATGCCGAAGGTGCTTTCGAACAGACGGGCGCCGGCCACGATGCCGGAAGCGCAGTAGATGGTGAAGAACACCAGGATCACGACCGCGGAGATGATCCGCAGCAGGCCGCTTTTATCTTCAAAACGGCTGGAGAAGTAGTCCGGCAAGGTCAGTGCATCGCCGTTGTGCTCGGTCTGCACGCGCAGACGGCCGGCGACGAACAGCCAGTTCAGGTAAGCACCGACGATCAGGCCGATGGCGATCCAGCTTTCGGAAAGACCGGACATGTAGATAGCGCCCGGCAGGCCCATCAACAACCAGCCGCTCATGTCGGATGCACCAGCGGAGAGTGCGGTCACGACGCTGCCCAGGCTACGACCGCCCAGAATGTAGTCGGAAAGGTTGTTGGTGGAGCGATAGGCCATGAAGCCGATCAGCACCATTGCTGCGATGTAGATCACGAACGTGATCAGGGTTGGATTGCTTACGCTCATTGAGTTACGCCCTGGCATTGTTTTTATGTAACGGCGGCTAGTGAACCGCTCGCAAACGACGACGTTTGACAGACGATTCCGGATCCCGCGCATTTATGACTGATGTTTCCCCAGGAAAGCCATCAGCCGGCACACCGATCTTTTTGACCGGTTGCACCTTGGCCGCGAATGCTATTCAACAAAGCAAATAAGGTGCAACCAGTTTCGTGCGAATAAGTTGCACCTAGTCGGATTTTCCTGAAAAGGGTCGGTTTTTGCTCCTTTTTAGGGCGTTTTTCGGGTTGCGCTAGAAGTAAAAACACCATGCAGGCGCGGGAAGGAGGTACCAGAATTAATTTCCTGACGAGCTGCTTATTATTCCGACAAAAAAGGGTTGCACCCGGTTGCACCTCGACCAACGCACAGCTAATCTTGCCGCCAGCTGATGCCACGCGGTCGTGGCAAACATGAGGATAAAAATATGGCTACCACCACTCTTGGGGTCAAACTTGACGACCCGACCCGCGAACGCCTCAAGGCCGCCGCGACCTCGATTGATCGCACGCCGCACTGGCTGATCAAGCAGGCAATTTTCAATTACCTGGAAAAACTCGAGGGTGGTGCAACCCTGTCCGAGCTGAACGGTTTGAACGGCAAGGAAGTTGACGAAGCGGGCGAGATCCATGTCGATCACGCGCATCAGTGTTTCCTGGAATTCGCCGAAAGCATCCTGCCGCAATCGGTGCTGCGCGCGTCTATCACTGCCGCCTACCGTCGCCCGGAACCTGAAGTGGTGCCGATGCTGATCGAGCAGGCGCGCCTGCCGGCCCCGATGGCCGAAGCCACCAACAAGCTCGCCGCTTCGATTGCCGAGAAACTGCGTAATCAGAAAAGCGCCGGCGGCCGTGCGGGGATTGTTCAGGGCCTGTTGCAGGAATTTTCCCTGTCATCCCAGGAAGGCGTGGCACTGATGTGCTTGGCCGAAGCGCTGCTGCGCATCCCGGACAAAGGCACCCGTGACGCCCTGATCCGCGACAAAATCAGCACCGGCAACTGGCAGCCGCATCTGGGCAACAGCCCGTCGCTGTTCGTCAACGCCGCCACCTGGGGCTTGCTGCTGACCGGCAAACTGGTCGCCACCCACAACGAAGCCGGCCTGACCTCGTCCCTGAGCCGCATCATTGGCAAGAGCGGCGAGCCGATGATCCGCAAGGGCGTCGACATGGCCATGCGCCTGATGGGCGAGCAGTTCGTGACCGGCGAAACCATCGCCGAAGCCCTGGCCAACGCCAGCAAGTTCGAAGCCAAGGGCTTCCGCTATTCCTACGACATGCTGGGTGAAGCCGCACTCACCGAACATGACGCCCAGAAATACCTGGCCTCGTACGAACAAGCCATCCACTCGATCGGCAAAGCGTCCCACGGTCGTGGGATTTATGAAGGCCCGGGCATTTCCATCAAGCTCTCGGCTCTGCATCCGCGTTACAGCCGTGCCCAGTACGAGCGCGTGATGGAAGAGCTGTACCCGCGCCTGCTGTCGCTGACCCTGCTGGCCAAGCAATACGACATCGGCCTGAACATCGACGCCGAAGAAGCCGACCGCCTCGAGCTGTCGCTGGATCTGCTGGAGCGTCTGTGCTTCGAGCCGCAACTGACCGGCTGGAACGGCATCGGTTTCGTGATCCAGGCGTACCAGAAGCGTTGCCCATACGTGATCGACTACGTGATCGACCTGGCTCGCCGCAGCCGTCATCGCCTGATGATTCGCCTGGTAAAAGGCGCGTACTGGGACAGCGAAATCAAGCGCGCCCAGGTTGAAGGCCTGGAAGGCTATCCGGTCTACACCCGCAAGGTGTACACCGACGTTTCCTACATCGCGTGTGCACGCAAACTGCTGTCGGTACCGGAAGTCATTTATCCGCAGTTCGCCACGCACAACGCCCATACCTTGTCGGCCATCTACCACATCGCCGGTCAGAACTATTACCCCGGTCAGTATGAGTTCCAGTGCCTGCACGGCATGGGCGAACCGCTGTACGAACAGGTTGTAGGTAAAGTTTCCGAAGGCAAGCTGAACCGTCCTTGCCGCGTGTACGCACCGGTTGGGACTCACGAAACACTGTTGGCGTACCTGGTACGTCGTCTGCTGGAAAACGGCGCGAACACCTCATTCGTCAACCGCATCGCCGACCAGTCCATTTCGATTCAGGAGCTGGTAGCCGATCCAGTGGCCAGCATCGAGCAGATGGCGACGCTGGAAGGCGGCTTCGGCCTGCCGCACCCGCGTATCCCGCTGCCGCGTGACCTGTATGGTGCCGAGCGCGCCAACTCCAGCGGCATCGACATGGCCAACGAACATCGTCTGGCTTCGCTGTCGTGTGCTTTGCTGGCCACCGCTCACAACAACTGGAAAGCGGCGCCGATGCTCGGTTGCGCATCCAGCACTGAAACCCCTGCGCCAGTCCTGAACCCGTCCGACCTGCGTGATGTGGTTGGCCATGTGCAAGAAGCCACCGTCGAAGACGTCGACAATGCGATCCAGTGCGCCCTGAAAGCTGCACCGATCTGGCAGGCCACCCCGCCGGCCGAACGCGCCGCGATCCTGGAACGTGCCGCCGATTTGATGGAAGGCGAGATTCAGCCATTGATGGGCCTGTTGGCTCGCGAAGCCGGCAAGACCTTCGCCAACGCCATCGCCGAAGTGCGTGAAGCCGTGGACTTCCTGCGTTATTACGCGGTGCAGGCTCGCAACGATTTCACCAACGATGCCCACCGCCCATTGGGCCCGGTGGTCTGCATCAGCCCGTGGAACTTCCCGCTGGCCATCTTCAGTGGTCAGGTTGCCGCTGCCCTGGCCGCCGGTAACCCGGTACTGGCCAAACCTGCGGAACAAACCCCGCTGGTGGCTGCTCAAGCCGTGCGCCTGCTGCTCGAAGCCGGGATTCCGGAAGGCGTGGTGCAACTGCTGCCGGGCCGTGGCGAAACCGTCGGTGCCCGCCTGGTAGGCGACGATCGCGTCAAAGGCGTGATGTTCACCGGCTCCACCGAAGTCGCACGCTTGCTGCAACGCAACATTGCCGGTCGCCTGGATGCCCAGGGCCGTCCGATTCCGCTGATCGCCGAAACCGGCGGCCAGAACGCGATGATCGTCGACTCTTCGGCGCTGACCGAACAAGTGGTCATTGACGTGGTGTCGTCGGCTTTCGACAGTGCCGGTCAACGTTGCTCGGCGCTGCGCGTGCTGTGCCTGCAGGAAGATTCCGCCGACCGCGTCATCGAAATGCTCAAGGGCGCCATGGCGGAATGCCGTCTCGGTAATCCGGAGCGCCTGTCCGTGGACATTGGCCCGGTGATCGATGCCGAAGCCAAGGCTGGCATCGAGAAGCACATCCAGGCCATGCGCGACAAAGGTCGCAATGTGTATCAGGTAGCAATCGCCAACAGCGAAGAAGTCAAACGCGGCACCTTCGTGATGCCGACCCTGATCGAACTGGAAAGCTTCGACGAACTGCAACGGGAGATCTTCGGCCCGGTGCTGCACGTGGTTCGCTACAAGCGCAAAGAGATCGATCAACTGATCGGCCAGATCAATGCTTCCGGCTACGGCCTGACCCTGGGCGTACACACTCGCATCGACGAGACCATCGCCAAGGTGATCGACAACGTCAACGCGGGTAACGTCTACGTCAACCGCAACATCGTCGGTGCCGTGGTCGGCGTGCAGCCATTCGGCGGTGAAGGCCTGTCGGGTACTGGCCCGAAAGCCGGTGGTCCGCTGTACCTGTACCGCTTGCTGTCGACACGTCCTACCGATGCGATAGAACAATCCTTCGCTCGCGGCGATGCTCTCGCTGCACCGGATGTCCGTCTGCGTGATGCCATGAGCAAACCGCTGACTGCGCTGAAAGCCTGGGCCGACAGCAACAAGTTCGCTGACTTGAGCACCCTGTGCGTACAGTTCGCGGCGCAATCGCAAAGCGGGATCACCCGTGTACTGGCTGGCCCGACCGGCGAGCGCAACAGCTACGCCATCCTGCCGCGTGAACACGTGCTGTGCCTGGCGGAAGTCGAAGGCGATTTGCTGACCCAACTGGCGGCGGTATTGGCCGTAGGTGGTTCGGCAGTGTGGCCGGACGCTGAACCGGGCAAGGCACTGTTCGCACGCCTGCCGAAAGAAATCCAGGCGCGGATCAAGCGGGTTGCCGACTGGACCAAGGACGAAGTGGTGATTGATGCGGTTCTGCATCATGGCCATTCCGACCAGTTGCGTGCGGTCTGCCAGCAAGTGGCCAAGCGTGCCGGTGCTATCGTCGGGGTTCATGGTTTGTCCCAAGGCGAAACCAACATTGCGCTGGAGCGCCTGGTGATCGAGCGTGCGTTGAGCGTCAACACCGCTGCGGCGGGTGGTAATGCCAGTTTGATGACGATTGGCTAAACCGCGTCAAAACCAGGCACCTGCAATGGGTGCCTGGTTTACACAATACCTGTGGGAGCGGGCTTGCCCGCGATAGCGATGTATCAGTCACTGATGATATTGACTGGTCTGACGCCATCGCGGGCAAGCCCGCTCCCACAGTTGCTTGTGGCGCCTGCTAAGTCGTCGCGCTGCTCCACCATCACGCTCATCAATCTTCCTTTCAGCCCGCCCTCCCCACGCCTAGACTCGGTCCATTCCAAAAAAAGGTAGGCCGCCATGTCCGAGACGTTGCTCAGTTCCCGCAATCTGGCTTTCGAGCTGTATGAAGTCCTTGATGCCGAGGGCCTGACCCAGCGTGAGCGGTTCGCCGAGCACAACCGCGAGACCTTCGATGCGGCTATCGGCACCGCCCGCAGCATCGCCGAGAAGTTCTTCGCCCCGCACAACCGCAAGGGCGACGAGAACGAACCGCGCTATGAGGACGGTCAGGCGATTCTGATTCCGGAAGTGAAACCGGCGGTGGACGCCTTCCTCGAAGCTGGTTTCCTCAACGCCGCGCGCAGTTTCGATGCCGGCGGCATGCAACTTCCTACGCTGCTGTCGCAAGCCTGCTTTGCGCATTTTCAGTCGGCCAACGCGGCGTCGACCTCTTATCCGTTCCTGACTATGGGCGCGGCGAACCTGATTGAAAGCTTCGGCACCGATGAGCAGAAGCAGCGCTTCCTGCAACCGATGATCGATGGCCGTTTCTTCGGCACCATGGCCCTCACCGAGCCGCATGCCGGCTCGTCGCTGTCGGACATTCGTACGCGCGCGGAGCCCGCGTCCGACGGCACCTATCGCCTCAAGGGCAACAAGATTTTCATCTCCGGCGGCGATCATCCGCTGTCGGAAAACATCGTGCACATGGTGCTGGCCAAACTGCCGGACGCACCGGCCGGGGTGAAAGGCATTTCGCTGTTTATCGTGCCCAAGTTTCTAGTCAACGATGACGGTAGTCTCGGCAAGCGCAACGACGTGTTGCTGGCAGGGTTGTTCCACAAGATGGGTTGGCGCGGCACTACGTCCACCGCGCTGAACTTCGGCGACAACGGCGAGTGTGTCGGCTATCTGGTGGGCAAGCCGCACCACGGTTTGAGCTACATGTTCCAGATGATGAACGAGGCGCGGATCGGCGTCGGCATGGGCGCGGTGATGCTGGGTTACGCCGGTTACCTGTATTCCCTGGAATACGCCCGCGAGCGGCCGCAAGGTCGAGTGCCGGATAGCAAGGATCCGACCACCGCACCGGTGGCGATCATTCAGCATGCCGACGTCAAACGCATGCTGCTGACCCAGAAGGCTTATGTAGAAGGCGCGTTCGACCTTGGGCTGTACGCGGCGCGACTGTTCGACGACACCACCACGCTTGAGACTGAAGCCGAACGTAAACAAGCCCATGAGCTGCTGGATTTGCTGACACCGATTGTCAAATCCTGGCCGTCGGAGTTCTGCCTGAAGGCCAACGAACTGGCAATCCAGATTCTCGGCGGCCACGGCTATACCCGTGAGTACCCGGTGGAGCAGTACTACCGCGACAACCGCCTGAACCCGATCCACGAAGGCACCCACGGCATTCAGTCGCTGGACTTGCTGGGGCGCAAGCTGGCGCAGAACGGCGGCGCGGGGCTCAAGCAATTGATCCGCCTGATCGCCGACACCGCCGGGCGGGCACAGGCGTACGAAACATTAAGCACATTACGTGAACCGCTGGAGAAACTGGTAGCGCGCCTGCAATCCGTAACCATCGGCCTTCTGACCGATCTGGCTCAAGGCAAGGTCAACAGCAGCCTGGCGAACTCGGCACTGTATCTGAAAGTGTTCGGGCATACGGTGATCGGCTGGCGCTGGCTGGAACAGGCGATTCGTGCGGAGGAAGGGCTGGCCAAAGGGAACGCAGCGGATGTGAGTTTCTATAAAGGTAAGCTGCAGGCGGCGCGGTATTTTCTGACGTGGGAAGTGCCGGGCTGCCACCATGAGCTGGCGATTCTTGAGGCGCGGGATGATGTGTGTCTGGGCATGCAGGATGAGTGGTTCTGATTAGAACCCTGTGGCGTAGCTGAAATCCCATCGCGGGCAAGCCCGCTCCCACAGGGATCTCTATTGTTCACAGATAATGTGTTCAACACCCAAATCCTGTGGGAGCGGGCTTGCCCGCGATGGCGTCAGCACAGCCAACACAATTTTTAGCTGAGTTTGAAACTGCTCATCTGCCGCGCCAAATCATCGGCCAACCGCTGCAACGTCTGACAGTCTTCCCGACAAGCCCTGACTTCACCCGCCGTCGCTCGCGCCAAATCAGAAATCCCCTGCACGTTGCGATTGATCTCTTCCGTCACCGCCGACTGCTCTTCCGTCGCCGTCGCCACCTGATGGTTCATGTCGCTGATCCGCTCGACCTGGCCGGTGATCGCCGTCAACGACGCCCCGGTGCGCTGACTCGACTCAACACCGGTGCCAGTCGCCGCTTGCCCGGCGTGCATGGAAGACACCGCATTCTCTGCGCCCTGCTTGAGGCTGCCGATCATCTGCTGAATCTCATCGGTGGACGATTGAGTCCGCCGCGCCAGGGTCCGCACTTCATCCGCCACCACCGCAAACCCGCGCCCCATGTCCCCGGCCCTCGCCGCTTCGATGGCGGCGTTGAGCGCCAGCAAATTAGTCTGCTCGGAAATACCGCGAATCACCGCCAACACCTGATCGATGGACGCCACTTGATGGGCCAACTCGCCCACCGCGCCGGCAGCAATACCAATTTCATCGGACATGCTTTCTATATGCCGAATCGACCCGCCCACCACTACCCGCGCCTGTAGCGCCTCATCCCGCGCGGTTTGCGAAGCGACGGCCGCGTTGCCGGCGTTCTGCGCGATCTCCTGCACGGTCAGGCCCATTTCGTGAACAGCGGTGGCGACCATGTCGGTCATTTCCTGCTGACGACCCGAACGTTCGGCGGTGTTGTCCACCACCCGCGCCACCTGGCCGACCGCCGTGCGCAAACGCTCACTGGTGGCCAGGACTTCGCCGATCATCTCGCGCTGACTTTCCAGGAAGCGATTGAAACCGCGAGCGAGGTCACCCAGCTCATCGGCGCGACTGGAATCTAACCTGTGGGTCAAATCTCCACCACCGCTACCGATGGCTACCAGCGCCGCTGTTACCTGACGAATCGGTCGCACCAATCCACGGGCCAGCAACACCACCAACAACAGGCACACCAATGCCACCGCCAGGCCGATGCCGCTGCTCATCCACATCGCGCGACGGGCTTCGGCGTAGATCTGCGACTGCGGCACTTCGGCCACCAGGGTCCAGCCCAGATCACGCAGCGGCAGGCTCAGCGCCAGAAAATCTTCGCCGTCGCGGACAAAACTGCTGGTGGCGGACGCGGTGGAAGTAGAGAGCTGCCCCATGACCGCTTGCGCCGCCGGGGCGCCGATCTGTTCGACCAGCGTGCGTTTGCCGCTGAACTGCGCCTCGGGGTGAATCTGGATCAAACCGTCGGAACGCACGAGATAGACCTTGCCGCGCTCACCGAAGTTGAAATTGTGGATCAGCTCCGACAGCTCTTTCATGCTCAGGCCCAGCCCGGCGACACCCACGACGTTGCCGGCCTGCTCGACCTTGAGGTCGATGAACAGCGCCAACTCGCCAGTGGCGGTGTCATTGTCGATATTGAGGGTGCGCGGCTGGTTGCTGTCGAGGAACGAATAGAACCAGGCATCGTTGGGATTGGAGCGGCTGAGCGTCCGGTCCAGGCCTTTTTCAGTGATGTAATGACTTGAAGCGGCCCCGATAATCAGCGCGGTAAAGGCTTTGTGCTCGGTGCGGATGCCTTCCAGATACTTCACGAAGGTGTCGGTCTGGGCGCTGTTCTCGCCCCCGGCCAACCAGTCGCGCACCATGCTGTTACTGGCGATGTCCTTGGCGGCGGTAAGGGGCTGAACGAGGATTCGTTCGATGTCGTTGCGCATCGCCTCGATGCTCGACGGCAGCGCTTGTTCGACCAGATAGCGCTGGGCGAGGCGGTTGACCACGAGGGTATAAACGCCAACCACGATCAGAATACTGACCAGCAGGGCGGTGCCCATGCTCAGGATCAACTGCCATTGAATACTGCGTCGCCAGAACTGCATGGAGCACCCCCAAAGAATAAGAGGCTGAAACACTGCAACAGCCATGCCGATTGTATACAACGCAAACGACAATTTATTCTTTGGTTGTGCGCAAAGCTGATCAGGCCTGATTGATTGTCTTGGCGATCACTTCAACCGTGGCGCTGACTTGCTCTTGGTAACGGTCGAGTTCTTGCTGATGACGCTTTTGCATTTCGATCTGCTGCGAGCACAGATTCATCGCCGCCAGCACCAGCAAGCGGTCACCGATCAGCGTCGGGTATTTCTTTTTGGTCTCGGCCAGGGCGGCCTTCAACATTAATGCGGCGTCCAGCAGGGTCTGCTCTTCCCCGGCCGGCGCCTTGATCGAATAGTCCTCCCCCAGAATCGAGACGACTTTTACCCCTGCGGCGCCGTAACTCATGCGCTGACAGGGCCGGCGCTGACGCGCTCAACCAGGGCCTGAATGCGTGCGGTGGTGGCGCCTTGTTTCTCTTCCTGTTCCATCAGGCTCAGTTGCAGGCTTTCGTTTTCATCCTTGACCTGGGCCAGTTCTGCGCTCAGGGATTGATTGGTGCCGAGCAGGGTCTGGTTCTGCTGCACCAGGTCGCTGACCAGTTGTTCCAATTGGCTTAGGGATGCTTCCAACATTTTGATTTTCCGGGCATTTTCAAAGGGCGCGTACGATAAAGAAAAGTCACCACTGACGCCAGGGTTATTCGGGCGCAAGGCCTTGATTTTGCTGGCGGGCGACCTTCCTCGCGAGCTTTAAAGACTGTGTTTGGCGGATCTGGTTCCTGCACTTCGTCGCCGGGGCCCTTCTGCGACAAAAGCGCGCAGCGCCTCAAGACTTTAGTCGTATGACCGATAAGTCATGCATACAGCAGTCTCAGCCCCGCACGGATGCGCTTTTTTCGGTGAACACCATGTCCTTACGAAATATGAATATCGCACCGCGGGCGTTCCTCGGTTTTGCCTTGATTGGCAGCTTGATGCTGGTTCTGGGGGTGTTCGCGCTGAACCAGATGAGCAAGATTCGCGGCGCCGCCGAAGAAATCACCTCGAACAGCGTACCGAGCATTAAAAGCCTCGACGAGTTCACTCAGCTGACCCTGCGCCTGCGCGTCCTGTCTTACCGTCTGTTGGTGAACCGCGAGCCTGATGTCCAGCAAAAAACCATAGACCTGTTGGAAACCCGTAGCCAACAGATCCGAGCGGCCCAAGCCGTCTACGAAAAACTGATCGCCAGCCCGCAGGAACGTGCGGCCTATGATCAGTATGTGCAGCTGCTGGGGCAGTATCGCCAGATCGAAGACCGGATGAAGAGCCTGTCGCGCAACAATCAGGTCGACGAACTGCGCACGCTGCTCAATACCGATTTGCTGACGAACTCTGAAGCCGTCAACTCCGTGCTCAACCGTTTGCTGGAGATCAACACCCAACAGACCCTCGACACCAATCAGCAAGCCGTCGACCAATACTCATCGGCCTTCAACCTGACGGTGGCCCTGCTGGTCATCGCCACCGGCCTGACTCTGCTGTTCGCCTGGCTGCTGACCAACAGCATCACCAAGCCAATCGCCAACGCCCTGAGCGCCGCCGAAGAAATCGCCGAAGGCAACCTGACGCGCCCGATCACCGTCGACGGTGAAGACGAAGCCGGTCGCCTGCTGGCCGCCATGGCGAAGATGCAGGACAAACTGCGCGACACCCTGCAACGGATTTCCGGTTCGGCCACGCAATTGGCGTCCGCCGCGGAAGAGCTCAACAGCGTCACCGACGAAAGCGCCCGTGGCCTGACCCAGCAGAATAACGAAATCGAACAGGCCGCCACCGCCGTCAATGAAATGACCAGCGCCGTGGAAGAAGTCGCCCGCAACGCCGTGAGCACTTCCGAAGCCTCGAAAAACGCCACCACTTCGGCGGGCGACGGTCGTGACTTGGTACAGGAAACTGTCAGTGCCATCGAGCGCATGAGCGCCGACGTACAAAGCACCGCCAACCTGATCGGCGATCTGGCCAACGAGTCGCGCGACATCGGCAAGGTGCTGGACGTGATTCGCGGCCTGGCTGACCAGACCAACCTGTTGGCGTTGAATGCTGCCATCGAAGCAGCCCGTGCCGGTGAAGCCGGTCGTGGTTTCGCGGTGGTCGCCGACGAAGTGCGTGCCCTGGCCCATCGCACCCAGCAGTCGACCAGCGAAATCGAACGCATGATCGGCAGCATCCAGAGCGGCACCGAACACGCCGTGGATTCGATGCGCAACAGCACCGAGCGGGCTGAATCGACCTTGAACATCGCCCGTGGTGCAGGCATGTCGCTGGACACCATCAACAGCGCCATTGTCGAAATCAACGAGCGCAACCTGGTGATCGCCAGCGCAGCCGAAGAGCAGGCACAGGTCGCCCGTGAAGTGGACCGCAATCTGGTGAACATTCGTGACCTGTCGGTGCAATCGGCCACGGGGGCCAACCAGACGAGCGCGGCCAGCAACGAGCTGTCGCGCCTGGCGCTGGACCTGAACAATATGGTTGGGCGGTTTAGCCTGTAGGTTCACGTATGATCGTTCCCACGCTCCGCGTGGGAACGATCATCGACTCACACCAAAAGCTTTTTGACAGCATCACATTTCAACAGGTTAGAATCGCTGGCACGCAGACTGCATGGTCAGTTTGTGCCCGCCTTTAGCTTTCTGGAGTACTGCCTTTGAATGCAACGACCATCAACAGCCTGTTCTTGATCGGCGCGTTGCTGGTAGGTGCGAGCATTCTGGTGAGCTCACTTTCATCGCGCCTCGGCATCCCGATTCTGGTGATTATCCTCGCGGTGGGCATGGCGGCCGGTGTCGACGGTGCCGGCATTATTTTCGATAACTACCCAACGGCTTATCTGGTCGGCAACCTCGCCCTGGCAGTGATCCTGCTCGACGGCGGCTTGCGCACCCGGGTGGCGAGTTTTCGCGTGGCGTTATGGCCGGCGCTGTCGCTGGCCACGGTGGGTGTGTTAATCACCACCGGCCTGACCGGAATGGCGGCGGCGTGGTTGTTCGACTTGAACATGATCCAGGGCCTGCTGATCGGCGCCATCGTCGGCTCTACCGACGCTGCGGCCGTGTTCTCGCTGCTGGGCGGCAAGGGCCTGAACGAACGGGTGAGCGCGAGCCTGGAAATCGAATCCGGCAGCAACGACCCGATGGCGGTGTTCCTCACCGTGACCCTGATCGACATGCTCGCCAGCGGCCAGACCGGCCTGCACTGGAGCCTGCTCGGACACTTGCTGCGCGAGTTCGGGATCGGCGGTGTGATCGGCCTCGGTGGTGGCTGGTTAATGCTGCAACTGGTCAACCGGATCCACCTGGCCACCGGCCTTTATCCGATTCTGGTGATTGCCGGCGGTCTGGTGGTGTTTGCCCTGACCAACGCCCTGCACGGCAGCGGCTTCTTGGCGGTGTACCTGTGCGGCCTGGTGATCGGCAACCGCCCGGTGCGCAGCCGTCACGGCATTTTGCATATGCTCGACGGCATGGCCTGGCTGGCTCAGATCGGCATGTTCCTGGTGCTGGGGCTGTTGGTTACGCCCCATGACCTGCTGCCGATTGCTTTGCCGGCGCTGGGCCTGGCGCTGTGGATGATTCTGTTTGCCCGCCCGCTGTCGGTGCTGGTCGGCCTGTTGCCCTTCAAGGCGTTCCATGGCCGCGAAAAAGCATTCATTTCCTGGGTGGGCCTGCGCGGTGCCGTACCGATCATTCTGGCGGTGTTCCCGCTGATGGCGGGGCTGCCCAATGCTCAGCTCTACTTCAATCTAGCGTTCTTTATCGTGCTGGTGTCGTTGTTGGTGCAGGGCACAAGCCTGCCCTGGGTTGCCAAGCTTTTGAAAGTGACCGTCCCGCCGGAGCCTTTGCCCATCTCCCGATCGGCGCTGGAAGTGCATGTCACCAGTGAGTGGGAGCTGTTTGTGTATCGCCTCGGTGCCGAGAAATGGTGCATTGGATCCCCTCTTCGCGAGCTGAAAATGCCCGAAGGCACCCGTATCGCGGCCCTGTTTCGTGGCCAGCAACTGCTCCATCCGTCGGGTAGTACGGTGCTCGAAGTCGATGATTTGCTCTGCGTAATTGGCCATGAACACAACCTTCCGGCCCTTGGAAAACTCTTCAGTCAGGCCCCGCAACGGGGGCTGGATTTGCGCTTCTTCGGCGACTTCGTACTCGAAGGAGACGCCCAGCTGGGCGCGGTTGCTGCCCTGTACGGGTTAAAAGTCGAGGGCATCGATCCGAACATGTCCCTGGGCCACTTCATTGCCCAGAAAGTGGGCGGTGCACCTGTAGTGGGTGACCAGGTGGAGTGGAACAACACCCTTTGGACCGTCGCTGTCATGGAAGGGAACAAGATTGGTAAGGTAGGCGTCAGATTCCCCGAAGGAAGTCGCCCCGGCCCCGGCCTGTTCCTCTAAACTCCACACTTCGTCTCGTTTTCGATCGGTCTCTATGTCAACTCTGCGCACCTTTTTCGTCATGGCCCTGCTGGGTTTGAGTCTTTCCATCAGCACGCTGCAAGCCGCCGAACCGCCGTCCAGCGAAGCCGTGCAGACGAGCCTGAACAAGATCGCCGACCGCAAACTGCCGGAAGCCGATCAGAAAGCCCTGCAAGCAGTCCTGCAGGGCACGCTCACCCAGCTCAACAACCAGCGTGATTACGATCAAAAACTGATCGATCTCAAGCAGCAGTTGGCCAATGCGCCGAAGCAGAACATCGAGAACCAGCGCGAACTGACCCGCCTCAAGGCCACTAAAGTGGTGCCGGTGGCGCAACGCTATGCCAAAGAGACGATTCAGCAGCTCGAACAACTGTTGACCGAACGCTCCACTCAGCAAAGCGATCTGCAGAAAGCCCTGGCCGAAGCGAACAGCCTGATCATTACCGCCCAGACCCGCCCCGAGCGCGCCCAGGCTGAGATATCTGCCAGCCAGACGCGCATCCAGCAGATCAACAACATCCTCAAGCTCGGCAAGGACAGCGGCAAGACCCTGACTGCCGAGCAGCGCGATCAGCTCAACGCCGAGCTCGCGGCGCTCAACGCCTTGATCCCGTTGCGTCGCCAGGAACTGGCCGGCAACAGCCTGTTGCAGGACCTGGGCAACAGCCAGCACGACTTGCTGTCGGAAAAATCCGATCGCCTGGATCAGGAGATCCAGGACCTGCAAACCCTGATCAACCAGAAACGCCTGGCCCAGTCCCAAGAGACAGTGACCCAGCAGTCCATCGAAGCGCAGAAGGCCGGTGGCAGCAGCCTGCTGGCCACCGAAAGCGCGGCCAACCTGAAGCTCTCCGACTACCTGCTCAAAAGCACCGACCGCCTCAACGAAGTCACCCAACAGAACCTGCAGACCAAGCAGCAGCTGGACAGCGTGACCCAGAGCGATTCGGCGCTGGACGAACAGATCAACGTGCTCAAGGGCAGCCTGCTGCTCTCCAAGATTCTCTACAAACAGAAACAGGCTCTGCCGCGTCTCAGGCTCGACCGCGATCTGGCCGACCAGATTGCCGACATCCGTCTGTATCAGTTCGAAGTCAGTCAGCAACGGGAACTGCTCAGCAACCCGATCACCTACGTCGACAACCTGCTGGCGACACAACCGCCCGAGCAAGTCACCCCGCAACTGCGCAAGAGTCTGCTGGACCTGGCCACCACCCGCGCGGACCTGCTGGAGCGTTTGAATCGCGAACTGAGCGCGGTGCTCAACGAATCCATCACCCTGCAACTCAATCAGAAACAATTGCTCAGCACCGCGCAAAGTCTGAGGGCGACGCTGGACGAGCAAATGTTCTGGATCCCCAGCAACAAGCCGCTGGATCTTGAGTGGGTGCACAGCGTGCCGGAACGCCTGCAACGTCAGGTCAATACCCTGCCATGGGCTTCGAGCCTGAGCGAACTGACCGATGGCCTGACGCAACGACCACTGCTGTTCCTGCCGCTGGCGTTGCTGATCGGTGCGCTGCTGTGGCGCCGCAAAAATCTCTATGCCCGCCTGAACAAAGTTCACCAGGACATCGGCCACTTCAAGCGCGACAGCCAATGGCACACCCCACAAGCGATTCTGATCAACATTCTGCTGGCGATGCCGGTTTCCCTGGGTCTGGCCTTGTGCGGCCTGGCCTTGCAGATCGACGCCCGGGGGCAGAACGCCAATATGGGCGCGGCGCTGCTGCAAATGGCCCAGGCCTGGCTGGTGTTCTACACCGCCTACCGCATCCTTGCGCCGGGCGGCGTGGCCGAACTGCACTTCCGCTGGGAAAAGCCTCAGGTCGAATTCCTTCAGGGCTGGATTCGCCGGCTCGGGCTGGTGGTGATGGCCCTGGTGACCGTAGTGGCCGTCGCCGAACTGCAACCGGCGGCGCTGGCCGATGACGTGCTCGGCATGCCGGTGGTGCTGACCTGCTACGCCTTGATGGCCTGGCTGCTCAGCCGCCTGCTGGTCAGCAGCCCGACCCATGAAAACGCTTCGCTGTTCCGCAAGGCCGTGGGCGTCATGTTCACCGTCCTGCCGATCGCCTTGTTCGTCGCCGTGTGCTTTGGCTACTACTACACCGCACTGAAACTCAGCGACCGGTTGATCAACACGCTTTACCTGCTGATGTTCTGGCTGGTGATCGAAGCGACCTTCGTGCGCGGCCTCAGTGTTGCGGCACGGCGCCTGGCCTATCAGCGCGCGCTTGCCAAACGCCAGGCCGCCAAAGAAGCGGGCGATGGCGAAGCGGTGATCGAAGAGCCGACCCTGGACATCGAGAAGGTCAACGAGCAGTCCCTGCGACTGATCCGCCTGGCCCTGCTCGGCGGTTTCATCGCGGCGCTGTACTGGGTCTGGTCGGACCTGATCTCGGTGTTCTCGTATCTGGACAACATCACCCTCTACGAATACACCAGCGGTACCGGCGCCAACATGAGCATGGTGCCGATCAGCATCGGCGACATGCTTGGGGCGTTGATCATCATCGGCATCACCTTCGCCCTGGCGCGCAACCTGCCAGGTTTGCTGGAAGTGTTCGTGCTGTCGAAGCTGAACCTGGCCCAGGGCAGTTCCTACGCCACGACCACATTGCTGTCCTACGTGATCGCTGGCGTCGGCTTCGTCTCGACCCTGTCCACGCTCGGCGTGAGCTGGGACAAATTGCAATGGCTGGTGGCGGCGCTGTCGGTAGGCCTCGGTTTCGGGATGCAGGAAATCTTCGCCAACTTCATCTCCGGCATCATGATTCTGTTCGAACGCCCAGTGCGGATCGGCGACACCATCACCATCGGCAACCTCTCGGGCACGGTGAGCAAGATCCGCATCCGCGCCACGACCATCACCGACTTCGACCGCAAGGACATCATCGTCCCGAACAAGACCTTCATCACCGGGCAACTGATCAACTGGTCGCTGACCGACACCATCACCCGGGTGACCCTCAAGCTCGGCGTCGACTACGGCTCGGACCTGGACCTGGTGAAAGAGCTGCTGCTCAAGGCAGCCCGCGATAACCCGCGCGTGCTGAAGGATCCGGAACCCCATGTGTACTTCCTGAACTTCGGCGAAAGCACCCTCGACCACGAGTTGCGCATGCATGTACGTGACCTCGGTGACCGCAACCCGGTGCTTGATGAGGTCAACCGCTTCATCAATCGCGAATTCAAGAAGCAGCACATCAACATCTCGTTCCGGCAGATGGAGGTCTACCTCAAGAACCTTCACGGCCAGGAGTACAAGATGGTGCCGATCGAGCCGGAAGCCAAAACCATCGTGCCGGTGGCCGACGGCAAACCGCGGCAAGAGCCACCCTCTGTCGAACTCGACTAAGCGCGCTATCCCTAGCAGAATGCTCGGACATTCTGCTGGAGATGGCCGTTGAAAGCCCTCGACGAACTGACCTTCGATAATCGCTTCGCCCGCCTGGGCGATACGTTTTCAACCCACGTGCTGCCCGAGCCCATCGCCGCCCCGCGACTGGTGGTCGCCAGCCCTGCCGCCATGGCGCTGCTGGACCTGGACCCGGCCGAGGCCGAGACGCCGGTGTTCGCCGAGCTGTTTGGCGGCCACAAGCTCTGGGCCGAAGCCGAGCCGCGGGCGATGGTCTATTCCGGGCATCAGTTCGGCTCTTACAACCCGCAGTTGGGCGATGGTCGCGGCCTGTTGCTGGGCGAGGTCTATAACGAAGCCGGCGAGCATTGGGATCTGCACCTCAAGGGTGCCGGTCAGACGCCTTACTCACGCATGGGCGATGGACGAGCGGTGTTGCGTTCGTCCATCCGCGAGTTTCTCGCTTCTGAAGCCCTGCATGCCCTGAACATTCCCACCACTCGTGCACTGTGCGTAATCGGTTCCGACACGCCGGTCTGGCGCGAGAAACAGGAACGCGCGGCCATGGTCCTGCGTCTGGCACCCAGCCATGTGCGCTTCGGGCATTTCGAATTCTTCTACTACACCAAGCGCCCCGAGCAGCAGAAAGAACTCGGCGACCATGTGCTGGCCATGCATTTCCCGCACTGCCTGGAGCAGCCGGAACCGTATCTGGCGATGTTCCGCGAAATCGTCGAGCGCAACGCCGAGCTGATTGCCAAATGGCAGGCCTATGGGTTCTGCCATGGCGTGATGAACACCGACAACATGTCGATCCTCGGCATCACCTTCGACTTCGGCCCGTTCGCCTTCCTCGACGACTTCGACGCCCACTTCATCTGCAACCACTCTGATGACCAGGGCCGCTACTCCTTCAGCAACCAGGTGCCGATCGGCCAGTGGAACCTCAGCGCCCTCGCCCAGGCCCTGACGCCGTTCATCAGCGTTGAAGCCCTGCGCGAAACCCTCGGCCTGTACCTGCCGCTGTTCCAGGCCCACTACCTGGACCTGATGCGCCGCCGCCTCGGTCTCACCACTGCCGAAGACGACGACCAGAAACTGCTGGAGCACCTGCTGCAACTGATGCAGAACAGCGGCGTCGATTACAGCCTGTTCTTCCGCCGCCTGGGGGATGAGTCACCCGAACTGGCCGTCGCCCGTTTGCGCGATGACTTCGTCGACATCAAGGGCTTCGATGCGTGGGGCGATCTGTATATCGCACGGGTTGCTCGCGAAGGTGAGGTTGATCAGGAACAGCGCCGCGAACGGATGCATGCGGTGAATCCGCTGTACATCCTGCGCAATTATCTGGCGCAGAAAGCCATCGATGCGGCGGAAAGCGGCGACTACTCGGAGGTTCGTCGTTTGCACGCGGTATTGAGCAATCCGTTCGAGGAACAACCTGGAATGGAGAGCTATGCCGAGCGGCCGCCGGAGTGGGGCAAGCATCTGGAGATCAGTTGTTCGTCGTGAGGCTTGTCAGATAAAGGTCTCTACAGACACACCAAAGCGCTCGGCCAACCAGCGAATCTGCCGCAGGTTGAGCTGGCGCTTGCCGCTTAAGATCTCCGAGACGACCGATTGTGTGCCCACACCGGGCAGTTCGCTCTGGCTAAGGCCGTGTTCGCGCATCATATAGCCAAGAACCTCTGCACCAGAGGCTTCGCGCATGGGGTGATGTTTGCGATCCCACTCCGCAATCCAGTCACCGATGATGTCCACCAAGCTCATCAACGGGTGCGACTCATCATCGCCGGTCATCTCAAGCAATTCATCGAGTGCCCGTGCCAACATGTCATAGTCGTCTTCGTTTTTCGGTTTTCGCAGCAATGGCGAGACGAACTCCCAATGCTCAGCAGCTTTTTTGATTAGAACACTCATACCCTTCCCTCCTTCCATTTACCTCTCTCATATTCGCTGTGATCCAGCACATGCTTGATATAAAGCTTTTGAGACTGATACCTGACAAAAGCGATAAGCCGCAACTTGTTGCCACCGATATCGAACACATGAAACTCACCGACTTTGTCAGCTGCGGGAAAAATAGACTTCATTGCCGCGAAGTCTCCCGGGTTACTCCCTTTGGCAAGTCGATACCATTGCTCCAATGCATTGGCTGCCCGCGGCCACTTTTCCTTGGCCTCACGAATTGGTTTTTCGGTAAACACATGCATGCAACATCCTTATCGCATTCTGCTATGGGGAGTTAATCACAGATCCAGAATATCGCAAATTGCGATAATTCTCAGCAGACCAACGGTCTCGCTCAGTACGATTCAGCCTAGTTTCATCGCCATACGCTGCACGATTGAAAATATGAGCAAACGTCTCCACATAGCAGTGATCGGCTTCTTAACAGGACCTCCCTCATGACCGCCCCACTCCTCATCCCCTGCCCCCACTGCAACGGCCTGAACCGCATCCCCGCCGAGCGTCTCAACGACCATCCAAAGTGCGGCCGCTGCAAGGCCGAAGTCTTGCTCAACAAGCCGTTCGAATTGAAGCAAGGCGATTACGCCAGTCAGATCAAGGGTGACCTGCCGTTGCTGGTGGATGTATGGGCGGACTGGTGCGGGCCGTGCAAGTCGTTTGCGCCGGTGTTCGAGCAGGCGGCGGGGCAGTTGGCGGGCAAGTGTCGCCTGGCCAAGCTGGACAGCGAGGCGAATCAGCAGTTGTTGGCGCAGTTGGGGATTCGCTCGATCCCGAGCCTGATTCTGTTCAAGAACGGCCGGGAAGTGGCTCGCCAGAGCGGGGCTTTCCCGTTGCCGCAGCTGATGAGCTGGTTGCGCAGTCAGGGGATTTGAATCCCCTTCAACAAAATGTCGGAGCGAGGCAATCAGGCATTTTCCAGCAAGTTGTGCAGATCGACGAACTGCTGGGTCAGCTTATGCCGCGGGTCGAGGTGGATCAGCGGCGTGTTGGCCTGGTGGGATTCGCGCATGCGCACCGAGCTGGCCAGGTACACCGGCAACACCGGTAGCCCTTCGGCGATCAATTCGTCGAGGATTTGCTGAGGCAAACTGGCGCGGGCCTGGAACTGGTTGACGACGATGCCTTCGACTTCCAGCCCTTCGTTGTGGTCCTCCTTCAACTCTTCGATTTCCGCCAACAGGCCATACAGCGCCTGACGCGAGAAACTGTCGCAGTCGAAGGGAATCAGCACACGATCAGCGGCAATCAAGGCCGAGACGGCATAGAAATTCAGTGCTGGCGGCGTATCGAGGTAGATTCGGTCGTAATCGCCGTCCAGTTCCTCGAGCAATTTTCGCAGCTTGTTGATCTTGTGCTTGGCCTCAAGTTTGGGCTGCAAGTCAGCCAACTCGGCGGTGGCGGTGACGACGTGAAGGTTGTCGAATGGCGTTTCGTAGATGTCGACCTGGTTTTTCTTCGAGAACGGCCCGGAGGACAGAGTCTGCTTGAAGAAGTCAGCGATCCCCATCGGGATATCATCACCGGTGAGTCCCGTCAGGTATTGAGTGGAGTTGGCCTGAGCATCGAGATCCACCAACAGCGTGCGATAGCCCTCGCTCGCGCTGACCGCCGCCAGATTACAGGCAATGCTTGACTTGCCCACGCCACCTTTCTGATTGAACACCACGCGCCGCATGTCAAAACCTCCGTGTATCAAAGAATGACCGAGTGTAGTAGTCCAAGGCGCTGCTTAGCTACCTCGCTGGCATCGGGACTACACAGTCATTGGTAAACATCCGTCGGAAAAAGCCGCCAACTCATCCATCGACAGCCGATAGAGCTGACAGACATGTCCGCCGCAACGTGGATAATGGCCAAACGACAGCTTTTTTCGCGAACCAGACGGTACATTTCGTTGCGCAAAATGTAACCAGCATTTGCTACACGCCCGCTGCACCGGGATAATGCGCACCACTCGGCGTTAAGCGCCACGTAAGGTCAGCCGCGCTTTTTTGCGACTCACCGCGTCAAAAGGAAGCCCGCAGGGGCGGGATGAATGTCTGTGATCAACTTCAACATCGCCCAATGGCGCGCGTGGGCCCCTGGGCTTGAAAGCGTGGATGATTGGCAGGCCTGGAGCCGACAACCGGTCGTGCTCGAGCCCAGCGATGCCGCCCCCGATGTGTCGTTTCTACCGGCCATGCAGCGTCGGCGACTCAGCCGTCTGGCGCGGATGGCGTTCAGCGTCGGCTGGCCTTTGGCTGAAGGTCGCCAGGACCTACCGTTGGTCTTTATTTCCCGCCACGGCGAAACCCCGCGCACTTTCGAAATTCTCAGCGATCTGGCGACTGACCAACCGTTGTCGCCCACTCAGTTCAGTCTGTCGGTGCATAACGCGGTCATCGGCCTGTGGTCGATCATGCGCGGCGAAACCAGCGAAATGACCGCCCTCGCCGCGGCTGGCGATGGCCTTGAACACGGCATGCTAGAAGCGGCGGCGCTGCTTGAGGAAGGGGCGCCCGCGGTACTGCTGGTGGTGACCGAAGAGCAACCGCCCGCGGCCTACTCGGCCTGGATCGACGATGTGCCATTCCCTTATGCGGTCGGCCTGTTGATTACGCCCGGCAATCAGTGGCAGCTCTCGCTGAACAGCACCTCGCAAGCGTTGTCCAAACCCCACTGGCCCCATGCCCTGAATCTGTTGCGTACCCTGCTCGGCCAGCAGACTACCTGCCAACATGCCTGGAAAAATCGTGTATGGACCTGGCAACGCAACCCGTAACCGATAAAAACCGCGACGCCTATTACTGGCGTCTGCTGGCCACTGCCGCAAGCTTCACCCTGTTCGGGTTGGGCGGGCTTTGCCTGCGACTGGTGGTGTTCCCATTATTGAGCTGCTTGCCGGGAGACGCCCAGGCCCATCGTCAGCGGGCACGACAGACCGTCAGCCGGTGTTTCTGGTTTTTCATTCGTTTCATGGCTCGCAGTGGCGTGCTCACCTATGACATTCAGGGAGCGGAAAAACTCGGACGGCCAGGCCAGATGATCGTTGCCAATCACCCCTCGCTGATCGATGTGGTGTTTTTGATCGGCCTGGTGGGCCACGCCAACTGCGTGGTCAAAAAAAGCCTCTGGGAAAATCCGTTCACCCGCGGTCCGCTACGCCGTACCGATTACATCAGCAACGACGGCAGCATGGATATGCTCGACGCCGCTGCCGACGCACTGAAAAGCGGTCAGACCCTGATCATTTTCCCCGAGGGCACCCGGACCCAACCCGGCAAGCCGCCGGCCTTTCATCGGGGGGCGGCGGCAATCGCCCTGCGCGGTGCGAGAATCCTCACCCCGGTGATCATCAAGGTCAGTCCGACCACATTGACCAAGGCCGAACCCTGGTATCGGATCCCTAAACGCCGCGTGCACTTCAGTTTCCGCGTCGGGGCCGATATAGATCCACAGGCCTTCGCTTCGCAAGGGCCTGCACCTCAGGCCTCGCGCAAGCTCAATGATTATTTGCACCATTACTTTATTAAGGAGCTCGCCGAAGATGAGCGATCTACACCGTGAAATTAAAGAACTGATCATTGACGCCCTGGGCCTCGAAGACATCAGCGTCGACGACATCGGCGATGACCAGCCACTGTTCGGCGAAGGCCTGGGCCTGGACTCGGTGGATGCGCTGGAGCTCGGCCTGGCGATCCAGAAAAAGTACGGCATCAAAATCGATGCCGACGCCAAGGACACCCGCAATCACTTCACCAACGTGGCGAGCCTTGCGGCGTTCGTCACTGCAAAACAGGCAGCTTGAGACCGGACCATGCAAACTCGTGACGATATTTTCAATACCCTGCGCGATGCTCTGGTCGAACTCTTCGAGCTGGAGCCCGAGCGCATCAGTCTGGGGTCCAACCTGTATCAGGATCTGGAAATCGACAGCATCGATGCAGTCGACCTGATCGATCACATCAAACGCCAGACAGGCAAGAAAATCGCCGCCGAAGAATTCAAATCGGTGCGTACCGTCAGCGACGTGGTCGAGGCGGTCTACCGTCTGGTTCAACCGGCCGCATGAGCCGATTGATCGGCCTTGGCCTGCTGCTGGCGGGCCTGCTGTACCCCTTTGCGGTGTATTTCGGCATGGAGCACTTTGCCCCATGGCAGTTCGGTCTGCTGCTGGGTAGCCTGTGGCTGGCGCGGGCGCTGACTGGCGAGCGGCGACCTGGCAGCCTGTGGATGGCCGCGGCCGCTATCGCGTTCTGCCTGCTGCTGGCAGTGTTCAACAGCCCGGTGCTGCTGCGCTGGTACCCGGTGCTGATCAGCGCGTTCATGCTGGTGCTGTTCGGTCTTAGTCTGAAATATGGCCCGCCGATGGTCGAACGCCTGGCCCGACTGCGAGAACCGGAATTACCACCCAGGGCCATTCGCTACACCCGCCAGGTGACGATTGCCTGGAGTGTGTTTTTTCTCTGCAACGGTTTGTGCGCCGCCGCCCTGACTCTTTGGGCGCCGCTGAGCTGGTGGATGTTGTACACCGGCCTGATCTCCTATGGATTGATCGGCCTGATGTTTGCCATTGAATGGCTGATACGACAACGGGTACGAGGCCACCCATGAATTGGATAACACTTGAGCAACTGTTGCTCAAGGCTCAGCCGGAGCGTGCCGTGACGGCCGAACCGGCGTTGAATCATGCGCAATTGTGCGAACAGGCCCTGAGCCTGGCTGCCGGCCTGCAAGCTCAGGGAGTGCAGCGCATCGCCGTGCACCTTGAAGACGCCGCCGACCTGGCCATTGCCCTGCTCGGCGCCTGGCGGGCCGGGGTCAGCGTACTGTTGCCCGCCGACCTGCAAGCGCAGACTCGCCAGCGCTGGTCGACCGAAGTCGATCTGTGGCTGACCGATCAGGCCGACGATGCGCACCTGAGCGATTATCGGCATTCACCGCTGCCGGCCAGCCCGCTGGATCTGGATCGCTGTCAGCTGAGCCTGTGCACCTCCGGCTCCAGTGGCGAACCCAAGCGCATCGACAAAACCCTGCGCCAACTGGCCAATGAAGTCGAAGCGCTGGAGCACCTGTGGGGCGCGGATCTGGGCAAGGCCTGCATCATCGGCAGCGTCGCCACTCAACACATCTACGGGTTGCTGTTTCGGGTGCTGTGGCCGCTGTGCGCCGG
Source organism: Pseudomonas wuhanensis (assembly GCF_030687395.1). Classification (GTDB taxonomy): domain Bacteria; phylum Pseudomonadota; class Gammaproteobacteria; order Pseudomonadales; family Pseudomonadaceae; genus Aquipseudomonas; species Aquipseudomonas wuhanensis. The sequence goes on from NZ_CP117430.1 coordinate 6,117,914, forward strand.
GCGCTCCTTCGTGCGTAAACAACTGGCCTTCCCGGAAGACCTGCAGCGCGCCAGCCGCGAACATCCCGCCTTCGCCTGGGTCGCCAGCCCGGCGCTGCTCAAGCGCATGGGCGACAATCTCGATTGGCCAGCGCTGAGCGCGGTGCGCCGAGTGTTTTCTTCCGGTGGCGCGTTGCCCGCCGAAGCAGCGCAAAGCCTGCAAGAGCGCCTGCAACAATGGCCGACGGAGATCCTCGGCAGTTCGGAAACCGGCGGCATCGCCTGGCGTCAGGGCCAGAATCTCTGGCAGCCATTCGCCGACGTGGCGCTGAGCCAGGACAGCGATGGCGCCCTGCTTATCGCGTCACCGTACTTGCCAGCCGGCCATATCGAACACACCGCCGATGCCGCGCGCATCGCCGCCGACGGCCGTTTCGAGCTGTTGGGACGGCTGGACCGAATCGTCAAACTGGAAGAAAAACGTATCTCTCTACCGATGCTCGAACAAGCGCTGATGGCTCACGACTGGGTCGCCGAAGCGCGCCTCGGTGTGGTTCAGGAAAACCGCGCTTCATTGGGGGCACTGCTGGTACTCAGCGAACAAGGCCTGTATGCCTTGCGCAATCAGGGTCGACGCAGCCTCACTCAAGCCTTGCGTCAGCATCTGAGTCAGCATTGTGAAACGCTGGCCCTGCCACGCCGCTGGCGCTTGTTGCGGCAGCTGCCGCTGAACTCCCAGGGCAAATTGCCTCAGGCCGAGGTCGAAGCCTTGCTGCTGGCGCCCCGCCCAAAGGCGCCGCAAATACTGGAGCAGCTCGAAGTCGATGGCGAGTGGAGCCTGCAACTGGCCGTCCCGCCGGACCTGGCGTATTTCAGCGGGCACTTTCCCCGAGCGCCAGTATTGCCCGGCGTGGTGCAGGTGGATTGGGCATTGAGCCTGGGCCAGCAATTGATGGACCTGCCGGCAAAATTCGCCGGTATGGAAGTCTTGAAATTTCAGCAACTGGTGCGCCCCGGCGATGAAGTCCAATTGCACCTGCGCTTCGACTCGGCGCGCAGTAAATTGTATTTCGCCTATCGCAATGAAGCCGCCACCTGCTCCAGCGGGCGGATTTTGCTGGAGGCTGCCAGCGATGCATAACCTGTGGCGAGGGAGCTTGCTCCCGCTGGGCTGCGAAGCGGCCCCAAAATCAACCGACGCAGACTTCATTGCGAGCGCTTCGCACTCGAACGGGAGCAAGCTCCCTCGCCACAGTAAGCGCCTTCACAACAAGAGTGCTGGGGAGGTTGCTGACCATGCATAACCCCTGCGCCGTAATCCCGGTCTACAACCACGAAACCGCAATCACCGCCGTGGTCGATGCGCTGCTGGCTTGCGGCCTGCCGTGCATTCTGGTGGACGATGCCAGCAGTCCTGCCTGTGCCAAGGTGCTTGACCGACTGGCCCTGCGTGACCGGGTTTACCTGATCAGGCTCACCGTCAATCAGGGCAAGGGCGGCGCAGTGATGACCGGTCTGCGCGAGGCTTCGCGCCTGGGCTTCAGCCATGCCTTGCAGGTAGACGCCGACGGCCAGCACGACCTGCAGGACGTCAAAGTCTTCATCGAATACTCACGCAACCATCCCGAAGCGGTGATCTGCGGCTATCCGCAATACGACGCCAGCGTGCCGAAAGGCCGTTTGTACGCCCGCTACCTGACGCACGTGATGGTCTGGATCAACACCCTGTCGTTGCAGATTCGCGACTCGATGTGCGGCTTTCGCGTTTATCCATTGCCGCCGACCCTGGCACTGATCGACTCGGCCAGGATCGGCAAACGCATGGATTTCGACTCCGACATTCTGGTGCGCCTGGCCTGGCGCAATCAGCCGATGCAATGGCTGAAAACCCGGGTCCATTACCCTCTGGATGGCGTCTCGCATTTTCGCCTGTTCCACGACAATGTACTGATTTCGAGCATGCACACCCGGCTGTTCTTCGGCATGTTGCTGCGGGCGCCGGTGATCCTCTGGCGACGGTGGCGAGCATGAGCGACAACGCAGACAAACAGCACTGGGCCGACCGCCAGGAGCGTGGCAGCTTCTGGCTGATGAAGTTCACCGCGCTCTGCGCAAAAGTCTTGGGCCGTCGGTTGTTGAGCCCGTTGCTGTACGGCATCGTGCTGTACTTTTTCCTGTTCGGACGCAGCGCCCGCCAAAGCGCCTGGCAATACCAGCAGCGGCTCGCTGACTGGAGCGCTCGCACTGAGTTGCGGCCGACCCATTGGCGGGTGTTCGGCCAGTTCATGGCCTTCGCCGACTCCATGCTCGACAAACTCGATGTGTGGAACGGCAAGCTGAGCATCGATCAAATCGAAATCATCGACCCGGCGCTGCTGCGCAATAAACTGCGCGGCACACGCGGGCAAATGCTGGTGGGCGCGCACCTGGGCAATCTCGAGGTCTGCCGGGCGCTGGCCGAGATCGGCGAGAAAGTCACCATGAACGTGCTGGTGCACACCAAGCACGCCGAACAATTCAACCGTCTGCTGGGCGAAGCCGGGGCGACCAATCTGCGGCTGATTCAGGTCAGCGAGCTGGACCCGGTGATCATGCTGCAACTGCATGAACGCCTGGAGCGCGGCGAATGGCTGGCGATTGCCGGCGACCGCGTGCCGCTGCATGGCGGGCGCAGCGTGACAGTGGACTTTCTCGGCCATCAGGCAGCCTTCCCCCAAGGCCCTTGGTTGCTGGCCGGTCTGCTGAAATGCCCGATCAACCTGATGCTGTGCCTGAAGAAACCCACGGGCGACTATCGACTGACCCTCGAACCGTTCGCCGACGCCATCGTGTGGAAACGCAGCGACCGCGAACAGGTCATTCATCAGTGGGCCTCCCGCTACGCCGAACGCCTGGGTCACTATTGCCTCGAAGCGCCCCAACAATGGTTCAACTTTTACCCTTTCTGGAAGACCGATGACGACGCCAACGCTTGAGCCGGTAACCTTCGGCGAACTCCCTTTGCGCATCGAAGACGTGCTGGCCCTGGCCAACCGTCAGGTGCCGACGCAGTTGCAGGGCGACCCCGAGTTTCGCCAGCGCATCGCCAAGGGCCCGCAGTTCCTTGATTCCCTGCTGGACAAGGAAGGCGTGATCTATGGCGTGACCACCGGTTATGGCGATTCCTGTGTGGTGGCAGTGCCGCTGCACCACGTCGAAGCCCTGCCCCGTCATCTGTATACCTTCCACGGTTGCGGCCTGGGCAAATTGCTCGACGCCCAAGCCACCCGCGCGGTGCTGGCGGCGCGTTTGCAGTCGCTTTGCCAGGGCGTTTCCGGGGTACGCGTGGAGCTGCTGGAACGTCTTCAAGCCTTCCTCGAACACGACATCCTGCCGCTGATTCCGGAAGAGGGTTCGGTGGGCGCCAGCGGTGATCTGACGCCGCTGTCCTACGTCGCCGCGACCTTGTCCGGCGAGCGCGAAGTGATGTTCCGTGGTGAACGCCGACAAGCCGCCGATGTGCACAGCGAACTGGGCTGGGAACCGCTGGTATTGCGCCCCAAAGAAGCACTGGCGCTGATGAACGGCACCGCCGTGATGACCGGCCTCGCGTGCCTGGCTTACGCCCGCGCCGATTACCTGCTGCAACTGGCCACCCGCATCACCGCGCTGAACGTGGTCGCGTTGCAAGGCAACCCGGAGCACTTCGACGAGCGGCTGTTCGCCGCCAAACCCCATCCAGGGCAGATGCAAGTCGCCGCGTGGCTGCGTAAGGATCTGGCGATCGATGCGCCGACCGCGCCGCTGCATCGCCTGCAAGACCGTTACTCCCTGCGTTGCGCGCCGCACGTGCTCGGTGTATTGGCCGACAGCCTGAACTGGCTGCGCTCGTTCATCGAGATCGAACTCAACAGCGCCAACGACAACCCGATCATCGACGCCGAAGCCGAACGCGTGCTGCACGGCGGGCACTTCTACGGCGGCCACATCGCCTTCGCGATGGACAGCCTGAAAAACCTGGTGGCCAACGTCGCCGACTTGCTCGACCGTCAGCTCGCGCTGCTGGTGGACGAGCGTTACAACCATGGTTTGCCGAGCAACCTGTCTGGCGCCACCGCCGACCGCGCGATGCTCAACCACGGCTTCAAGGCCGTGCAGATCGGCACCAGCGCCTGGACCGCCGAAGCCCTGAAAAACACCATGCCGGCCAGCGTTTTTTCGCGCTCCACCGAGTGCCACAACCAGGACAAAGTCAGCATGGGCACCATCGCCGCCCGCGACGCCATCCGCGTGCTGGAGCTGACCGAACAGGTCGCTGCCGCCACGCTGCTGGCCGCCAACCAGGGCGTCTGGCTGCGCGGCCAGGCTGAAGACGCGCGGCCACTGCCACCAGCACTGGCCGCGATGCACGAAGAACTGGCCAGGGACTTCCCGCCGGTCATCGAAGATCGCGCCCTGGAAGGCGAATTGCGCCTGTGCCTGCAACGTATCGCCGAGCAACACTGGAGGCTGCATGCGTAGCAAGGGAGTGCTTCACACCGACACGGAAATCCTCGTACCGTTCTTTGACGTCGACACCATGAACGTGGTCTGGCACGGCCATTACGTCAAATACCTGGAAGTCGCCCGCTGTGCGCTGCTGGACAGGATCGGCCACAACTACGACGCCATGGTTGCGTCAGGTTACGCCTGGCCGGTGATCGACTTGCAGCTGCGCTATGTGCGCGGCGCCGTGTTCGGCCAGAAGCTGAACGTGCGCGCCAGCCTGGTGGAATGGGAGAACCGACTGAAGATCAATTACCTGATCAGCGACCTTGCAACCGGCGAACGTTTTACCCGCGCTGTTTCAGTGCAGGTCGCCGTCGACATGAGCAGCCGCGAAATGCAGTTGGCTTCACCGAAGGTGTTTACCGACGCGGTTGAAAGGGTGCTGCCATGAATTCGCTTCTCAAATGCCTTGGCGCTTTAGCGCTGCTCGGGCTTTCATCGTTGGCGCAAGCCTTCGATCTGCAGCAACTCAGTGATCAGCTGGCCAAACCCGATGTGATCCACGGCAACTTCATCCAGGAAAAACACCTGCGTGCCCTGCCCCAGCCGCTGACCAGCAAGGGCACCTTCGTTTTGGCGAAGAATCACGGCCTGCTCTGGCTGCTGAAAACGCCACTGCAACAGGACTACCGCATCAGCGAAAAAGGCATTGCCCGGCGTGATGCCAGCGGCTGGCAAATGCTGCCGAACAAGAGTGCCGGCGCCGAACAGAACCGCTTGTTCCTCGCGGTGCTGCAAGGCGACAGCAGCGGCCTGCAACGGGATTTCGAGCTTTCGCTGAGCGGCGACGCACAGAACTGGAAACTGACCCTGACCCCGCGTTCGATGCTGCTCAAGCAGGTGTTCAATCAGATCAACATTGACGGCGGCGAACTGGTGCACAGCATCGAGCTGCTCGAAACCCAGGGTGACCGAACCCTGTTGCGCATGCAGGACAGCACCCGCTTACAACCTTTGAGCGATGCGGAGCAACATGACTTTGCCGAGTGAACGGATGCTGCCGCGGCTGTTTCTGATCCTGCTGCTAGCGGTGCTCGCACTCGCCGGCTGGCAATGGCGTGACAATGCACCGCTGTCGGCCAACCTGATGGAACTGGTGCCAGGCACCGCACCAGACGCCTTGGAACTGCGCGCCGAACAACGCATGCAAGAACCGCTGAACCGGGAAATGCTGGTGCTGGTCGGCCATAAAGACCGCCAGCAAGCCATCGCCATGGCGCAAAAACTCGGTGAGCAGTGGCAGGCCAGCGGCGTGTTCGAAAAGGTCAAGTGGAACCTGCAGGCCGACTTGCCGGCGCTGCGCGCACAATTACTGCAAGGCCGACTGGCGATGCTGTCCGTGGCCGACCGACAGCAACTCATTGAGCACCCCGACGCCTTTATTCAGCAACGGGTACAAGCCCTGTTCGACCCGTTCACCGGCTTCAGCCTGGTGCCGAGCCAGGATGACTGGCTCGGCCTGACCGGGCGCATCCAGAACAGCCAGCCGCAACACGGCTCGGTGCAACTGGACATCGGCAGCGGTGCGCTGGTCGCCGATGCCGATGGCAAGAGCTGGGTGATGCTGCGGGCGCGAACCGCCGGCAACGCGTTCGACATGAACCTGCCGCTGCAAGTGGCTGACCTGCTCCAGCACAGTCGCGAAGAAGCCGCCCGTTCGGATGTGCAACTGCTCGCCGCCAGCGGCCTGCTGTATGCCGCCAGCGGTCAACGACAAGCCGCGCGCGAGATCACCTGGGTCGGCGGCGGCGCCACCGTGGGGATTCTGTTGCTGCTGTTGCTGGCCTTCCGGCGTTGGCGGGTGTTGCTGGCATTCGTCCCGGTGCTGGTGGGCATGCTGTTCGGCGCGGTGGCCTGCGTAGCATTGTTCGGTCAGATGCATGTGATGACGCTGGTGCTGGGCTCAAGCCTGATCGGCGTGGCAGTGGACTACCCGCTGCATTACCTGTCCAAAAGCTGGAGCCTGAAACCCTGGCACAGCTGGCCGGCGTTACGCCTGACCCTGCCGGGGCTGACGCTGAGCCTGATCACCAGTTGCATTGGCTACCTGGCCCTGGCCTGGACGCCGTTCCCGGCCCTGACCCAAATTGCTGTGTTCTCCGCCGCTGGCCTGCTTGGCGCCTACCTGTCGGCAGTGTGCCTGTTGCCGGCGCTGCTCAAGGGCGTGGATCTACGTCCGGCGCAATGGCCGCTGCGCATCGCCGAGAAGTTGCTGGAGCTGCGTGAATCGCTGCTGAAATACTTGCGCACGCCGGTGCTGCTAGCGCTGCTGATCGCCTTCTGTGTCGGCGGTCTGTTGCAGTTGCAGAGCAAAAACGACATTCGCCAATGGATCGGCACGCCGCAGCAACTGACAGACGAAGCCCAGACCATCGCACGCATCACCGGCTATCAACCTACCAGCCAGTTCTTCCTGGTGCGCGCGGCCAATCAGCAGGAGTTGCTCGAACGCCTGACGGCACTGAGCGAGCGTCTGGATCAATTGGTCAATCTGGAAAAACTTCAGGGCTATCTGTCGCTCAATCAACTGGTCAGCCAGCCAAGCGAACAGCGCAAAGTGCGTGAAGCACTGAGCAAGCTGCCGCAGTTCTGGCAACCGTTGCTCGACCTCGGCGTGCCGGCCGCTGCGTTGCAGGCCGAGCTGGCAACGTTGCAGGCGCTGCCCACCGAAGACATCGACGCAGCGCTGGCCGGCCCATTGGCGGAACCCTACCGCACGCTGTGGCTGGGGCCGACCGATGACGGCGTGGCGGCGATGGTCAGCTTGCAAGGCTTGAACAATCCCACGCTGCTGCGGGTCCAGGCGCTGGACTTGCCGGGTGTGGAACTGGTGGATCGCCTCGGCGAACTGAACCAGGTTTTCGCCGCCACGCAAATCAGCGCCGCTGAATTGAAACTCGCCTCCTGCGTGTTGATCGTGCTGGTGCTGATCCTGCCATTCGGTTTCGGTGGCGCGCTGCGAATTGTCTCCCTGCCGTTGCTGGCGGCCCTGTGCAGTCTGGCAAGCCTTGGTTGGCTCGGTCAGCCGTTGACGCTGTTCAGCCTGTTCGGCCTGCTGCTGGTGACGGCGATCAGCGTCGATTACGCGATCCTCATGCGCGAACAAATCGGTGGTGCCGCGGCGAGCCTGCTGGGCACCTTGCTGGCAGCGGTGACCACTTGGTTGTCGTTTGGCCTGCTGGCGGTGTCCAGCACGCCGGCGGTGAGCAACTTCGGCCTGTCGGTGAGCCTCGGCCTGGCGTTCAGTTTCATTCTGGCGCCGTGGGCCGGACGCCAAGTCCACATCGCACCGATTACGGAGCCGGCAGCATGATGGTCGCCGCGTTCTGGGTGATGGCGCTGGTGTTGTTCGCCGTGGCCACCCGCGTCGGTCGTCATTTCGGTCTGATTCCGATCGTCAGCCAGTTGCTGCTGGCGACGTTCGGCCTGCCATTGCTGATGTACTTCTGGATCGAACCGGGCTGGCACCTCAGCGGTGCCGACCTGATCTCGCCGGACTGGCTGAAGAACCTCTACAGCCTGAGCTTTGCCTTGCTGCTGGGGCACATCCTCAGCGACGTGATCGACCTGCGCCTGGAACGTCAGAGTCTGAAAATCGCCCTGCCGAGTTTCTGCATTCCGTTTGCCTGCGGGCTGGCGACAGCGGTCTGGCTGTTGCCGCCGCAGCCGTGGATCAGCTCGCTGGCGGTCGGTCTGCTGTTCGCCATCACTGCGATTCCGGTGTTGTACCTGTACCTGCGACACATCAACTACCCGCCCGCTGCCACCCGACGCCTGGTGCAGACCGCGATCCTGATCGACCTGACCTGCTGGACCCTGTTCGCGTTCGCCCAGGGCAGCCTGCACCTGAGCAGCCTCTTGCTGCCGCTGGCCGGTGCCTGTCTGCCGTTGTTGCTGCGACTGGCCGGGTTGCGCCACCCCTTGCTGCACAGCGGCTGTTTCTTCGCGCTGCTGGTGGTCGCCGAACACTTCAAACTCAATGCGCTGATCTTCGGCATCGGCTATCTGCTGTGCATGGCCGCGCTCAAGGTGCCATTGGTGCTGCCGTTGTCGACGGCGTGGATGAGCCGTTTGCAGACCTGGATCGCCATCCCGCTGATCCTCACGTTCGGCATCGTGCAGATCAACGTGCACAGCGCCCTCGACAGTCTCGGCGCAGTGCAACTGGCCGCGCTCCTGCTGTTGCCGATCGCCAGCAAACTGATGGGCAACTGGCTGGGCCTCGGCTGGGCAGGCACCTCGTTTGAAGGTGCCAGCCGCTGGCGGGAAAGCCTTTTACTGAATATTCGTGGCTTGAGCGAGATCGTCTTCCTCAACCTGCTGCTGCAACAACAGCTCATCAGCCCGGCGCTGTATTTCGCGCTGATGTTGATGGGCCTGATCGCAACCCTGCTGCCGGCACTGGCCGGCATGCACCGAACCCCTTTGAACATCGCCGCCCCGGCAAGGAGCACCCGTGCCAACAGTTGAAATGGAACGTCGTCAGGTACTGGTAATCGGCGCCGGCCCCTCGGGCGCCATCGCCGCCGCGCTGCTCAAGCGTAAAGGTCATGATGTGCTGATGATCGAGCGCCAGCATTTCCCACGGTTTTCCATCGGTGAAAGCCTGCTGTCCCACTGCCTGGATTTCGTCGAAGAAGCTGGCATGCTCGAGGCAGTCAATGCTGCCGGTTTCCAGCGCAAAAACGGGGCGGCATTCGCTTGGGGCGATCAGTACAGCGCCTTCGATTTCGGCGATACGTTCAGCAACGGCAAGCCGACGACGTTCCAGGTCCAACGCGCCGACTTCGACAAGCTGCTGGCCGATCAGGCTGAGTTTCAGGGTGTCGATGTCCGTTACGGCGAAGCCATCGTCAGCGCCGATTTCAGCCTGCCTAAACCGCAGCTCGACGTGCTTCGCGAAGACGGTAGCCAATACCGCGTCGAGGCGGACTTTGTGCTCGATGCCAGCGGCTACGGTCGCGTGCTGCCACGCTTGCTGGACCTTGAAGCACCGTCGAACTTCCCGGTGCGCCAAGCCGTGTTCACCCATGTCGAAGACTGTATCGACAACCCGGCTTTCGACCGGGAGAAAATCCTCATCACCACCCATCCGACCCAGCGTGATATCTGGTTCTGGACCATCCCGTTCAGCAACGGCCGTTGCTCGGTGGGCGTAGTGGCGGCCGCCGAACACTTCGAAGGCCGCACCGACAATCTGGACGACTGCCTGCGCGGCTTCATTGCTGAAACCCCAAGCCTGGCCGGTGTGCTGAACAATGCCGTATGGGATACACCCGCGCGGACCATCGGCGGCTATTCGGCCAACGTCAAAACCCTGCACGGTCCCGGTTTCGCCCTATTGGGCAATGCGGCGGAATTTCTCGACCCGGTATTCTCCTCCGGCGTGACCATCGCCATGCGTTCGGCGAGCATGGCCGCCGGGGTGCTGCACCGCCAACTGCAAGGTGAAAGCGTCGATTGGCAGACCGAGTTCGCCGAACCGCTCAAGCGCGGCGTCGACACCTTCCGTTGCTACGTTGAAGGCTGGTACGCGGGGACCTTTCAGGACGTGATTTTCTATCAGGGCGGTACAGCGGAAATCCGCCGCATGATCAGCTCGATCCTCGCGGGTTACGCCTGGGATGAACGCAACCCGTTCGTCAGCGAACCCAAACGTCGACTGCGGATGATCTCGGACCTTTGTGCACAGGATCCGACATGAGTTATTTGAGCGACAACTACGTCGAAGAAACCCGTTTTGGTTTCTGGTTCCTGCGCAGTCACACCTGGCAGCACCATGTATTGCGAGTGGCGATCAATGATTTGCGCAACCTGTTCAGCGCGCCATTGCCCGCCAACCCGGTATTGCTGGATGCCGGTTGCGGCCAGGGCAAGTCGTTCCAGTACCTGCGCCAGACCTTCGCGCCTCGGCGCCTGATCGGGCTGGATGCCGACCCTCACAGCCTGAACCTGAGCGGCGAAGAAGCAGCCCGCCAGGGCATGGATGTAGAGCTGCTCGGCAGTGACTGCGCAAGCATCAAAGTGCCGGACGCCAGCGTCGATCTGCTGTTCTGTCACCAGACCTTCCATCACCTTGTCGAGCAGGATCAGGCCCTGGCCGAGTTCTATCGAGTGCTCAAGCCGGGCGGCTATTTGCTGTTCGCCGAGTCCACCGAGGCTTACATTGATACATGGGTAATTCGCTGGTTGTTCCGCCATCCGATGCATGTGCAAAAGAGCGCCGCCGGCTACCTGGACATGATTCGTCGGCAGGGTTTTGAATTCGGCCCGCAGAACGTGTCTTACCCTTACTTGTGGTGGAGTCGCGCCAAGGATTTCGGCCTGCTCGAACGCTTCGGCTTGCGCCAGCCAAAACCTTTTGGCCAACGGGAAGAAACCCTGGTCAACGTAGTCGCGCGCAAGCCCCTTGAAGGGTGTGTCTGATGATCCGTTTCCTGCTTCTGGGTTGTGTCCTGTTGCTGAGCGCCTGCGCCAGCCAGGCACCGCTGCCCGAGCGAACCCCGAACCTGGCATTGCCGCTGCAACTGCACATTGAACGTCAGATGGCCGAGCAACGTCAGGACTGGCTGCTGGTGATCCAGCGTGAAGGCCCTGGCATTCGCTGGTCGATGATGGACCCTTTGGGGATTCCCGTGGCACGGCAGAAACTGATCGATGGCCAGTGGCAGGCCGACGGCCTGCTGCCGCCCAATCCGGAAGCCCGGGAATTGTTCGCCGCTTTGTTGTTTGCATTGACTCCTGAAGTCCAGTTGCTTGGCAACTACCCCGACGCCCGCCAGCATGACGGGCAACGGTCGTTATCACCGCGCTGGAACATCCGCTATTCACAACCACTGAGCTTTGAATTGAACGTGTCCCAAGGCCCGCACTATCGCATCACTCCGTTAGGTGAGCACACGCCATGACGGCTTATCTGAACGCCCTCGGGGTGATCTGCGCCCTGGGCCGCAACAAGCAGGAAGTCGCCCGCAACCTGTTTGCCGGCGATTGCTCGGGCATGCGCAGCGAGGCCGGCTGGGTGGCGGAGCGCTCGTTGCCAGTGGCGGCGGTGCGCGGCGAGCTGGCACCGATTCCGGCTGAGCTGACGCATCAAAGCAGCCGCAACAATCAATTGCTGCTGGAGGCTGCGCTGCAAATTCGCGAAGACATCGAGCAAGCGATCCAGACCTACGGCCGCGACCGTATCGGCGTCATCCTGGGCACCAGCACCTCGGGCATTCACGAGGCCAGCAGCGGTCTGGCCCATTACATCCGTGAGCATCAGTTCCCTGCCGATTATGACTATCAGCAACAGGAACTCGGCGCGCCGGCGACGTTTCTCGCCGACTGGCTGCAATTGAGCGGCCCGGCCTATGTGATTTCCACCGCCTGCACCTCCAGCGCCCGTGCGCTGATGAGCGCCCAACGATTGCTCGACCTGGGCATGTGCGACGCCGTGTTGTGCGGCGGTGTCGACAGCTTGTGCAAGCTGACCCTCAACGGTTTCTCGGCCCTGGAAGCGGTGTCCGAACAGCGCTGCAATCCGTTTTCAGCCAACCGCAACGGCATCAATATCGGCGAAGCGGCGGTGCTGTTTCTGATGAGCAAAAGCGCCGGTAACAGCCAATCGATTGCCCTGCTGGGCAGTGGTGCCAGCTCCGATGCACACCATATTTCCGCGCCGGAACCGACCGGCCGTGGCGCCCTGCAAGCGATGCGCAAAGCCTTGAGCCGCGCAGGCCTGCAACCGCAGCAGATCGCTTATCTGAACCTGCACGGCACCGCCACGCAACACAACGACGCCATGGAAAGCCTGGCGGTGACGACGCTATTCCCGCAAGGCGTGCCCTGCTCGTCGACCAAACCGATGACCGGCCATACCCTCGGCGCTGCCGGTGCCCTGGAAGCGGCGTTCTGCTGGTTGAGCCTGAGCGCAGACAACCGCGAGCACGCCCTGCCGCCCCACGTCTGGGACGGCCAGCCCGACCCCGAATTGCCGGCCCTGCATTGGGTGACCCCGACTGACCACCTGACGTCCATTGCACCTCGCTACCTGATGAGCAACTCCTTTGCCTTTGGTGGCAATAACGTCAGCCTGATTATCGGAGACGCCCCATGATGACCTGGCCGCTCGCCGAACTGCTGCCGCATGCCGGCGACATGATCCTCATCGAGCAGATCCTGTCGTTCGATGACGAGCAGATTCACACCCGACTCACCGTCAAACCCGGCGGCCTGTTCAATCGCCCCGACGGCAGCCTGCCAGCCTGGGTCGGCATCGAGCTGATGGCCCAGAGCGTCGCCGCGTACGCCGGCTGCCATGCGCGCCAGAAAGGCAATGCGGTGGAGTTGGGTTTCCTGCTCGGCACCCGTAAATTCGAATGCAACGTGGAACACTTCCCCGCGGGTACAGAGTTGACCATCCATGGGATACGCTCGCTGGAAGACGACAATGGCATGGGCGTGTTCGAATGCCACCTCACCGCCCCCGGCATCCACGCCACCGCCCGGCTGAATGTGTTTCGCCCGCCTCAGGCCGCGCAATATCTTCATGAACCCCAAGGAGTCGAGTGATGACTGAATCCGTACTGGTCACCGGTTCCAGCCGTGGTATCGGCCGCGCCATCGCGTTGCGTCTGGCCCGGGCCGGGCATGACATCGTGCTGCACTGCCGCAGCGGTCTGGCGGACGCTATCGCGGTAAAGGCAGAAGTGGAAGCCTTGGGCCGCAACGCGCGTGTCCTGCAATTCGACGTGTCCGACCGCGCCAGCTGCAAAGCCATTCTCGAAGCCGACGTGGAAGCTCACGGCGCCTATTACGGCGTGGTGCTCAATGCCGGCCTGACCCGCGACGGGGCTTTTCCGGCCCTGAGCGAAGAGGATTGGGATTTGGTGATGCGCACCAATCTCGACGGTTTCTACAACGTGCTGCACCCGGTGATGATGCCGATGATCCGTCGTCGAGCCGCCGGGCGGATTGTCTGCATCACCTCTGTTTCGGGGTTGATCGGCAATCGCGGCCAGGTCAATTACAGCGCGTCCAAGGCCGGTTTGATCGGCGCAGCCAAGGCGCTGGCGATCGAACTGGGCAAGCGCAAAATCACTGTTAACTGTGTCGCACCCGGCCTGATCGATACGGCGATGCTCGATGAAAATGTGCCGGTGGAAGAACTGATGAAAATGATCCCCGCACAACGCATGGGCACCCCTGAAGAGGTGGCCGGTGCCGTGAATTTCCTGATGTCGGCGGAAGCGTCGTACATCACCCGGCAGGTTCTGGCCGTCAATGGAGGCCTGTGCTGATGAAGCGCGTCGTCGTCACCGGCATGGCCGGCATCACCTCACTGGGCAGCGATTGGGACACCATCGCCGGCAACTTCGCCGCCAACCGCAGCGGCATCCGCCGCATGGACGAGTGGGATCGTTTCACCGAGCTCAACACACGCCTGGCCGGGCCGATCGATGACTTCAAAGTGCCAAGCCACTGGACCCGCAAGCAACTGCGCAGCATGGGCCGCGTCTCGCGCCTGGCCGTGGGCGCGGCTGAACAGGCCCTGGCGGATGCCGGGCTGCTGGGTGACGAATCGATCAAGGACGGGCGCATGGGTGTTTCCTGCGGCTCGTCCACCGGCAGCACCGACGAGATCAAGGCGTTTGGCAAAATGCTGCTCAACTCAGTGGCCGAAGGCCTGAACGCCAACTCCTACGTGCGGATGATGCCGCACACCACAGCGGCGAATATCAGCATCTTCTTCGGCCTCACCGGCAGGCTGATCCCGACCTCCAGCGCCTGCACCAGCGGCAGCCAGGGCATCGGTTACGCCTATGAATCGATCAAGTTCGGTCGCCTGCCGCTGATGCTCGCCGGCGGCGCCGAAGAGCTGTGCCCGACCGAAGCCATGGTGTTCGATGCGCTCTACGCCACCAGCCTGAAAAACGATGCCCCGCAAACCAGCCCTCGCCCCTATGACACCGGCCGAGATGGCCTGGTGATCGGTGAAGGCGGCGGCATGCTGGTGCTCGAAGAGCTCGAACACGCCCTGGCACGTGGCGCACATATCCACGCCGAGATCGTCGGTTTCGGCAGCAACGCCGACGGTCAGCACGCCACCCGTCCGGAGCAGCTCACCATGCGCCGGGCCATGGAACTCGCCCTGGAAGACGCCGGACTGCAGCCTTCAGACATCGGCTATGTGAACGGTCATGGCACCGCGACAGAACAGGGCGACATTGCCGAAACACTGGCCACCAGCGCGTTGTTCGGCGAACACATGCCGATCAGTTCGCAGAAGAGTTTCCTCGGTCACACCCTGGGGGCCTGCGGCGCGCTGGAGTCCTGGTTCAGCATCGAAATGATGAACCGCGACCAGTACGTGCATACGTTCAACCTCGATGAGGTCGATCCGCAGTGCGGCAAGCTCGATTACCTGCGCGGTGAATTCCGGCAGATGAGTAACCAGTACGTGATGAACAACAATTTCGCTTTTGGTGGGGTCAACACCTCGTTGATTTTCCGCCGCTGGTCGTAATCGAATGACTCAGGGTCAAGGAGACCTCCATGCACTTCAAGAAACTCGCTGCCGCCACCCTGCTGATCTGCGCATTGCCGGGCATCAGCCAGGCCCGCGACACCGCGGTGTATCTGCCTTTTGACAAAGCAGTCGCCGAAGCAACCCGCGCCGGCAAAATCGATGGCAGCGTGAAATTCTACCTGGCAGGCAATACACCGACTGGCAACGTCACCGTACTCAGCGCGGGTGCCGTGACCAACAAGAAAACCAACGCCTTCAACAAGTCTGACGAAGTGGCCTGCGAATGGGTCGCGCAATCGGCAATCATCAGCCTGCACCAGGCAGCGAAGAGCGCCGGCGCCAACGCCGTGACCAACATCGTCAGCTTCTACAAGAAAAATGAGCGCAAGGATGCCAAGACCTATGAGTGCCACGCTGGGGCGCTTATGGCGGGGGTTGCGTTGAAAGGGGATTTGGCGAAGGTTCAGTAACACCAGAAACGACAAAGGGCGCCTTTCGGCGCCCTTTCACAAACAGGTCGGCTTGTCATTGCCATTTACCTGTCTGGCTCTGCGATGGCTGGTTGCCCAGGATCCTCAGAGTCTCACAAGCCCCTTTCGGGAACATCAGCAGTATTGCTTTAAATTGAACGCACGGCAACGGCTGGCAATTCGCCGGTCGAGCCACCTTTAGTGCCATCACAGACCAAGAGCGCTACGTACTGCGGCTTTGATTGCAAAAAACTCATCTATTGCAAGTTGTGAAATGAGATAAATACGCTTTCCCTGACGATCCCGGCTTTTGATCCGGTCCAGTCTGGAAAGACTTACCGTCGCAACCATGTCGCATTTTGCCCAGCAGATCGGACTGGCTCCGTGCAGATGACTCGCAAGCTTCAGATGATGATCAAGTACACAGTCCGGGGCGGTGGTGCTCAGGGGTACGACTGTCACCAACAAACTATTGGTCCTGTGTTTGCGTATTACGACAACAGGTCTGACCTTGATCATCTCAGGGACTTCATAACCCCTGAAGTCGCAAATCAGAACGCTGCCTTCCTTGGGTTGATATCGAAGTGACATCCATGGCACTCATCGAAAAAAAAACGATTCTGCGCAAGAATCGGGTAAATAACCAAGGCAGATCCGTAACCTGAAATGTCCCTCTTTCGGGCGCTCGCTGTCATGGTGTTAACGGTTCAACCTTACGCGTCAACAACTCCACAAACGCCTTGGCCATCGGCGACTTCTGATCCTTGCGCTGCACCAGCCACACCGCCGACACCGCTTCCGGATCGAGCAACGGGCGGTAGACCACGCCATCAATACGCATCCGCTGATACGACGCCGGCAACACCGACACCCCCAAACCTGCCGCCACCAATCCGATAATCGTCATCGCCTCGCCAGCCTCCTGGGCGAAGTGAGGGCTGAAGCCGGCATCTCGCGCCAGACTGAGTAATTGTGCGTACAGACCACTGCCATAACTGCGTGGGAAAAATACGAATGGTTCGAGCGCCAGAGCCGACAGAAACAAGCCTTCCTCGCTATCGGTCACTAAAGGGTGCTTGGAACTGAGCACCGCCACCAGTGGCTCGCGCATCAGTTCCACCACGCTGAGCGAATCCGGCAACCCCAGCGGTCGCATGATGCCGACTTCAATCGACTCATCAACCAGCGCATCAGCCACTTGGGTGCTGCTCATTTCCCGCAGGTGCAGATGCACCGCCGGAAAACGCTGGCGAAACGAAAAGATCGCCTGGGGGATGGTCGAGTTGAACGGCGCCGACGAGGTGAAGCCGATCTTCAACTCACCCAACTCTCCGAGTTGTGCCCGCCGCGCAACGTCCGCCGCTTTGTCGACCTGAGCCAGTACCAATCGCGCCTCTTCCAGAAACAGCCGACCGGCCTCGCTGAGTTCGACCCGACGATTGGTACGCTCGAAAAGCCGCGCACCGACCTCCTGCTCCAGCGCCTGAATCTGCTGGCTCAGGGGCGGTTGCGAGATGCCCAGCACCTGAGCGGCGCGGCCGAAATGCAGTTCTTCGGCGACGGCGATGAAGTAGCGCAGGTGGCGCAATTCCATGAAAACTCCATTAGGTCGTCAAACCTATCAAACAGGTCGAACAATATATTGGATTGAATCATTAGGCGGCTATATGATTTTTTCTTTGCCTGACCGGCTGCGCCCCTCCGAGGTCCGAAGTGAAAACTGCTGTCGCCCCACTCGCCCATGAAGTTCCGCCCACTGCGCTGGACGATGTCGTCGCCGAACTAAGCGAGATCTACATCGAAAAAGGCACGCCGATGTTCATGCGCACGGTGCTGGCGCTGTTCTCCGGCGGCTTCGCGACCTTTGCCCTGCTGTATTGCGTGCAGCCGATGATGCCGCTGCTGTCCCGCGAGTTTTCCATCAACGCGGCCCAGAGCAGCCTGATCCTGTCGGTCGCCACCGGTATGCTCGCCATCGGCTTGCTGATTACCGGTCCCATCTCTGATCGCATCGGGCGTAAGCCGGTGATGGTCGCCGCGCTGTTCGCCGCCGCTCTCTGCACCATGGCCAGCGCAATGATCCCGAGCTGGCAAGGCGTGCTGGTGATGCGGGCGCTGGTGGGGCTGTCGTTGAGCGGTCTGGCGGCGGTCGCAATGACTTACCTCAGCGAAGAAATCCATCCGCAGCACCTTGGTCTGGCCATGGGGTTATACATCGGAGGCAATGCCATCGGCGGCATGTGTGGACGGTTGATCGTCGGTGTATTGATCGACTTCGTCAGCTGGCACGCGGCGATGCTGGTCATCGGTGGCCTGGCGCTGATTGCCGCAGCGGTGTTCTGGAAGATCCTCCCGGAATCGCGCAACTTCCGTGCCCGTTCACTGCATCCGCGCAGCTTGCTGGACGGCTTCACCATGCACTTTCGCGACGCCGGTCTGCCGTTGTTGTTTGTCGAAGCTTTTGTGCTGATGGGCGCGTTCGTCACGCTGTTCAACTACATCGGTTATCGCTTGCTGGCCGAGCCGTATCGCATGGACCAGGCCTTCGTCGGGCTACTCTCAGTGGTGTACCTGTCGGGCATCTACAGCTCGGCGAAAATCGGCGCCCTGGCCGACCAACTCGGGCGGCGCAAAGTGCTCTGGGCAACCATTGTGGTCATGCTCGCGGGCATCGCCCTGACCATGTTCACGCCGTTACTGCTGGTGATTCTCGGCATGCTGATCTTTACCTTCGGCTTCTTCGGGGCGCATTCGGTGGCCAGTAGCTGGATTGGTCGGCGTGCGATCAAGGCCAGAGGACAGGCGTCGTCGCTGTACCTGTTCAGCTATTACGCCGGGTCGAGTATCGCGGGTACGGCGGGCGGAGTGGCCTGGCACTTGGGTGGCTGGAACGGGATCGGGTTGTTTATTGGTGGGTTGTTGGTGATTGCGCTGTTGGTGGCGTTGAAGCTGGCGAAGTTGCCGCCGTTGGAAAATTTGAAAGCGTGACGCACAACCCTGTGGGAGCGGGCTTGCCCGCGATAGCGATGGTCGGTCCAACACATGTGCTGTAAGAAATGACGCCATCGCGGGCAAGCCCGCTCCCACAATGAACTGCATCCACTTCTCATTTTCTGAACCACAAACAAAAACGCCCGGCATAAGCCGGGCGTTTTTTATCGGGTCACGATTACTCGTGATACTGCGCCGACAGTTCATGTACCGCACGCAGGAAGGCGCCAGCATGCTCCGGGTCGACTTCAGGCGTAATGCCGTGGCCGAGATTGAACACGTGGCCGCTGCCCTTGCCGTAGCTGGCGAGGATCCGGCCGACTTCGGTGCGGATGGCTTCTGGCTTGGCGTAAAGCACGGTCGGGTCCATGTTGCCTTGCAAGGCGACTTTGCTACCGACACGCTGGCGGGCTTCGCCAATGTCGC
Organism: Pseudomonas wuhanensis; assembly: GCF_030687395.1. GTDB lineage: Bacteria > Pseudomonadota > Gammaproteobacteria > Pseudomonadales > Pseudomonadaceae > Aquipseudomonas > Aquipseudomonas wuhanensis. Next base: position 6,136,820 of record NZ_CP117430.1, read on the forward strand.
AAGTCCAATCCAGGCCCAACGCATCAGCGCCAGCGTCAGCGATGCTTTCCAGCCACAGGCCGCCATTCTTGGTAAACAGGATGACCGGAACCTTACGGCCTTCGTGTTCGCGGATCAGGCCGCTGACGATTTTGCGCATGTAGGCCAGGGAGAATTCCTGATAGGCCGCAGCGGAGAGATTGCCACCCCAAGTGTCGAAGATCTGCACCGCTTGCGCACCAGCCATGATCTGGCCGTTGAGGTAACTGGTAACCGACTGCGCAAGCTTGTCCAGCAACAGGTGCATGGCTTGCGGGTTGTCGTAGAGCATGGCCTTGGTCTTGCGGAAGTCTTTCGACGAACCGCCTTCGACCATGTAGGTGGCCAGGGTCCATGGGCTGCCGGAGAAGCCGATCAGCGGCACGCGGCCGTTCAGTTCGCGACGGATGGTGCTGACCGCGTCCATGACGTAGCCGAGATCTTTGTGCGGATCAGGAATCGGCAGGGCTTCGATGTCGGCCAGGGTGCTGACGACTTTCTTGAAACGCGGACCTTCACCGGTCTCGAAGTACAGGCCCTGGCCCATGGCGTCCGGGATGGTGAGGATGTCGGAGAACAGGATCGCCGCGTCCAGTTGCGGATAGCGGTCGAGCGGTTGCATCGTGACTTCGCAAGCGAACGCCGGGTTCATGCACAGGCTCATGAAGTCGCCGGCCTTGGCACGGCTGGCGCGGTATTCAGGCAGGTAGCGACCGGCCTGACGCATCATCCACACGGGGGTGACGTCTACGGGTTGCTTGAGCAGGGCGCGAAGGAAACGGTCGTTCTTCAGGGCAGTCATGTCGGCATCCGGAAAAAAAGTGCGGGCATTTTCTCAGAGCGCGACGCAAAAGGCACGGCAAGAGCCGTTCCTTTTGTCTATCGGGTCAATTTGTCGCGGTGAACACAGCCTTGGCAACACCACAAAACCAATGTGGGAGCGGGCTTGCTCGCGAAAGCGGTGAGTCAGTCGACATCAATATTGACTGTTACACCGCCTTCGCGAGCAAGCTCGCTCCCACATTTGACCGCATTTCACTTCTGGAGAGTGATCAGACGCCCAGGTAATCCAGAATCCCTTCAGCGGCATTACGGCCTTCGAAGATCGCCGTTACCACCAGGTCAGAACCGCGAACCATGTCGCCACCGGCGAAGATTTTCGGGTTGCTGGTCTGGTGCTTGTACTGACCTTGTTCCGGCGCCACGACGCGGCCCTGGCTGTCGGTCTGGATGCTGAACTGCTCGAACCACGACGCCGGGCTTGGACGGAAACCGAACGCGATGACCACGGCATCAGCCGGGATGATTTCTTCGGAACCCGGGATCGGCTCGGGGCTACGGCGGCCACGGGCGTCCGGTTCGCCGAGACGGGTCTCGACCACCTTCACGCCTTCGACACGATCTTCACCCACGATAGCGATCGGCTGGCGGTTGTAGAGGAATTTCACGCCTTCTTCCTTGGCGTTCTTCACCTCTTTGCGCGAGCCCGGCATGTTCGCTTCGTCACGGCGATAGGCACAGGTCACCGACTTGGCGCCCTGACGAATCGAAGTACGGTTGCAGTCCATCGCCGTGTCGCCGCCACCCAGCACCACAACCTTCTTGCCTTTCATGTCGACGAAATCTTCCGGCGACTTTTCAAAGCCCAGGTTGCGGTTGACGTTGGCGATCAGGAAGTCCAGCGCGTCATACACGCCCGGCAGATCTTCACCGGCAAAGCCGCCCTTCATGTAGGTGTAGGTGCCCATGCCCATGAACACGGCATCGTATTCTTCGAGCAATTGCTCGATGGTCACGTCCTTGCCGATTTCGGTGTTCAGGCGGAACTCGATGCCCATGCCGGTGAAGACTTCGCGGCGATTGCTCAGCACGGTCTTTTCCAGCTTGAACTCGGGAATGCCGAAGGTCAGCAAGCCACCGATTTCCGGGTTCTTGTCGAACACCACCGGAGTCACGCCACCACGTACCAGCACGTCGGCACAGCCCAGGCCGGCAGGGCCAGCGCCAATTACCGCAACACGCTTGCCGGTCGGCTTGACCTTGGACATGTCCGGGCGCCAGCCCATGGCGAACGCCGTGTCGGTGATGTACTTCTCCACCGAACCGATGGTCACCGCGCCGAAGCCGTCGTTGAGGGTGCAGGCACCCTCGCACAGACGGTCCTGCGGGCACACCCGGCCGCACACTTCCGGCAGGGTGTTGGTCTGGTGCGACAGCTCGGCGGCCTGGAGGATGTTGCCCTCGGCCACCAGTTTCAGCCAGTTCGGAATGAAGTTGTGCACCGGGCACTTCCATTCGCAATACGGGTTACCGCAACCCAGGCAGCGGTGGGCCTGGTCGGCCGACTGCTGGGGTTTGAACGGTTCGTAGATTTCCACGAACTCTTTCTTGCGTTGACGCAACAGTTTCTTCTTCGGATCCTTGCGCCCGACATCGATGAACTGGAAGTCGTTATTCAGACGTTCAGCCATTGTTAAAACCTCATCAAACTCTTCAGGCGCATATCACTGCGGGTTGGCACGGGTGCTGGAAAGCAACGATTTCAGGTTGGCAGCCTTTGGCTTGACCAGCCAGAAACGGCGCACGTAGTCATCGAGGTTTTCGGCGAGTTCACGACCCCACTCGCTGTCGGTTTCCTCGACGTATTCGTTCAGCACGCGTTGCAGGTGGCTGCGATAGGCTTCCATCGCCTCACCGCTGATCCGCTGGATTTCCACCAGTTCGTGGTTGACCCGGTCAACGAAGGTGTTGTCCTGGTCGAGCACGTAGGCGAAACCGCCGGTCATGCCGGAGCCGAAGTTGTAACCGGTCTTGCCCAACACGCAGACGAAACCACCGGTCATGTACTCGCAGCAGTGATCGCCAGTGCCTTCCACGACAGTGTGAGCACCGGAGTTACGCACCGCGAAACGCTCACCCGCGGTACCGGCGGCGAACAGCTTGCCCCCGGTGGCGCCATACAGGCAGGTGTTGCCGATAATGGCACTGTCCTGAGTCTTGTAAATGCTGCCCTTCGGCGGAACGATGACCAGCTTGCCGCCAGTCATGCCTTTGCCGACATAGTCGTTGGCATCGCCTTCCAGGTACATGTTCAGGCCGCCGGCGTTCCACACACCGAAGCTCTGACCCGCCGTGCCTTTGAAGCGGAAGGTGATCGGCGCGTTGGCCATCCCCTGGTTGCCATGCTTGCGAGCAATTTCACCGGAGATCCGTGCGCCAATGGAACGGTCGCAGTTGCAGATATCCAGAGCGAAATCGGCGCCGCTCATGTCGTTGATGGCCGAAGTGGCCAAGTCGACCATCTTCTCGGCCAGCAGGCCTTTGTCGAACGGCGGGTTGCGGTCGACCTGGCAGAACTGAGGCTTGTCTGCCGGGATGTGATCGCTGCCCAGCAACGGGGTCAGGTCCAGGTGGTTTTGCTTGGCGGTCTGGCCTTCTAGGATTTCCAGCAGATCAGTACGGCCGATCAGCTCTTCGAGGGAGCGCACGCCCAGCTTGGCCAGCCACTCACGGGTTTCTTCGGCGACGTAGGTGAAGAAATTCACCACCATGTCGACGGTACCGATGTAGTGATCCTTGCGCAGCTTCTCGTTCTGAGTCGCGACGCCGGTGGCGCAGTTGTTCAGGTGGCAAATACGCAGGTATTTGCAGCCCAGCGCGATCATTGGCGCGGTGCCGAAGCCGAAGCTTTCAGCGCCAAGGATCGCCGCCTTGATCACATCGAGGCCGGTTTTCAGGCCGCCGTCGGTCTGCACCCGGACCTTGCCGCGCAGGTCGTTACCGCGCAGGGTCTGGTGGGTTTCGGCCAGGCCGAGTTCCCACGGTGCGCCCGCGTATTTGATCGAGGTCAGTGGCGATGCACCGGTGCCGCCGTCGTAGCCGGAAATGGTGATCAAGTCCGCGTAGGCCTTGGCCACACCGGCAGCGATGGTGCCGACGCCGGCTTCTGCAACCAGCTTCACCGAGACCAGTGCCTTCGGGTTGACTTGTTTCAGGTCGAAAATCAGCTGCGACAAATCTTCGATCGAATAGATGTCGTGGTGCGGCGGAGGCGAAATCAGGGTCACGCCCGGCACTGCATAACGCAGCTTGGCGATCAGACCGTTGACCTTGCCGCCCGGCAACTGACCACCTTCGCCCGGCTTCGCGCCCTGAGCGACTTTGATCTGCAGCACTTCAGCGTTAACCAGATATTCCGGGGTCACACCGAAACGGCCAGTGGCGACCTGCTTGATTTTCGAGCTCTTGATGGTGCCGTAGCGCGCAGGGTCTTCGCCGCCTTCGCCGGAGTTCGAACGCGCGCCGAGGCGGTTCATGGCTTCGGCCAGGGCTTCGTGAGCTTCCGGCGACAATGCGCCCAAAGAGATACCTGCGGAGTCGAAGCGCTTGAGCACCGATTCCAGCGGTTCGATCTCGCTGATGTCCAGCGGCGTATCCAGGGTCTTGACCTTGAACAGGTCGCGGATCATCGACACCGGACGGTTGTCCACCAGCGCCGTGTATTCCTTGAACTTGCTGTAGTCGCCCTGCTGCACAGCGGCTTGCAGGGTGCTGACCACGTCCGGGTTGTAGGCGTGATATTCGCCACCGTGGACGAACTTCAGCAGGCCGCCCTGCTGGATCGGCTTGCGCGGGCTCCAGGCTTCGGCCGCCAGGGCTTTCTGCTCGGCTTCGATGTCGACGAAGCGCGCACCCTTGATGCGGCTTGGCACGCCACGGAAGCTCAGTTCGCAGACTTCTTCGGACAGGCCGATGGCTTCGAACAGCTGCGCACCGCGGTACGAGGTGATGGTCGAGATGCCCATCTTCGACAGGATCTTGAGCAGGCCTTTGGTGATGCCTTTGCGGTAGTTCTTGAACACCTCATAGAGGTCGCCCAGCACTTCACCGGTGCGGATCAGGTCGCCCAGCACTTCGTAGGCCAGGAACGGATAGACCGCCGAGGCGCCGAACCCGATCAGCACCGCGAAGTGATGCGGATCGCGAGCGGTAGCGGTTTCCACCAGAATGTTGGAGTCGCAACGCAGGCCTTTTTCGGTCAGGCGGTGGTGCACCGCGCCGGTGGCGAGCGAAGCGTGGATCGGCAACTTGCCCGGGGCGATGTGGCGGTCACTCAGCACGATCTGGGTGCGACCGGCGCGCACGGCCTCTTCAGCCTGATCGGCTACGTTACGCACCGCTGCTTCGAGGCCGACGCTCTCATCGTAGTTGAGGTCGATGATCTGACGCTCGAAGCCTGGGCGATCGAGGTTCATCAGCGAGCGCCATTTGGCCGGGGAAACGACCGGCGAGCTGAGGATCACACGCGAGGCGTGTTCCGGCGACTCCTGGAAGATGTTGCGCTCGGCACCGAGGCAGACTTCCAGCGACATGACGATGGCTTCGCGCAGCGGGTCGATCGGCGGGTTGGTGACCTGCGCGAACTGCTGACGGAAATAGTCGTACGGCGTGCGTACGCGCTGGGACAGCACGGCCATCGGCGTATCGTCGCCCATCGAACCTACGGCTTCGTAGCCTTGCTCGCCGAGCGGACGCAGCACCTGGTCGCGCTCTTCGAACGTAACCTGATACATCTTCATGTACTGCTTGAGCTGATCGACGTCGTAGAACGCCGAACCATGGTCGTTGTCTTCCATGGTCGCCTGGATGCGCAGGGCATTCTTGCGCAGCCATTGCTTGTACGGATGACGGGACTTCAAGCGGTTGTCGATGGCGTCGGTGTCGAGGATCTGACCGGTTTCGGTGTCCACGGCAAAGATCTGGCCCGGCCCTACGCGACCCTTGGCGATCACGTCTTCAGGCTGGTAGTTCCAGACACCGATTTCCGAGGCCAGGGTGATGAAACCGTTCTTGGTGGTGACCCAACGCGCCGGACGCAGACCGTTACGGTCGAGCAGGCACACCGCGTAACGACCGTCAGTCATTACCACGCCAGCCGGGCCGTCCCACGGTTCCATGTGCATCGAGTTGTATTCGTAGAACGCACGCAGATCCGGGTCCATGGTTTCGACGTTCTGCCACGCAGGCGGAATGATCATCCGCACGCCACGGAACAGGTCGATGCCACCGGTGACCATCAACTCGAGCATATTGTCCATGCTGGAGGAGTCGGAGCCTACACGGTTCACCAGCGGGCCGAGTTCTTCCAGATCCATCAGATCATTGGTGAACTTGGTGCGACGGGCCACGGCCCAGTTGCGGTTGCCGGTGATGGTGTTGATCTCGCCGTTGTGGGCGAGGAAGCGGAACGGCTGCGCCAGCGGCCATTTCGGCAGCGTGTTGGTCGAAAAGCGCTGGTGGAACACGCAAATCGAAGTTTGCAGGCGCTGGTCGCTCAGGTCTGGATAGAAGGCGGTCAAATCCGCCGGCATCATCAGGCCTTTATAAATAATGGTCTTGTGGGAAAAGCTGCAGATGTAGTGATCGACGTCGGCGGCGTTGGCTACGGACGAACGACGACGGGCGCTGAACAGCTTGATCGCCATGTCCTGATCACTCAGGCCTTCACCGCCGATGAACACTTGTTCGATCTGTGGCAGGCGCTCGAGGGCCAGGCGGCCGAGGACACTGGTGTCGATCGGCACTTTGCGCCAGCCGACCAGGGTCAGGCCTTCGGCCAGGATCTCGCGGTTCATGTTCTCGCGAGCGGCTTCGGCTTTGACCGGATCCTGGTTGAAGAAGACCATGCCCACGGCATATTGCTTAGGCAATTCGACGCCGAAGGTTTCCTGGGCGATGGCACGCAGGAACACATCCGGCTTTTGAATCAGCAGACCGCAACCGTCACCGGTCTTGCCGTCGGCGTTGATCCCACCGCGGTGGGTCATGCAGGTCAGGGCCTCAATGGCCGTTTGCAAAAGGGTATGACTGGGCTCGCCCTGCATATGGGCTATCAGGCCGAAACCGCAGTTATCCTTGAATTCATCTGGTTGGTACAGACCTGCTTTCATAGACACTTTCTCACCAGGCTGCCTCTTGTCGAGGCAAATTTCTTTTCAATTCAGCCAGTTACCATCCACGCCGAACGTACGCCAGCTTTGCGGGGGCAAAAGGGAGGTCATTGTACACACCGACACAGAGGCTCACAAATTTGACGACGAAATGTCGCAAATCTATGTCGCATTTGTGAAAGGTTTAAAGCGATATGCTGTGCTAGTCAAAACTTTTTTAATTTTGACCGCAACGACTCAAAGACTACTGTGACGCAGACACCACAAGGCACGCGGTCTGTAGAGACGGCATGCGCTTGTAGAAATTTTGAGGTGCTTGGAGAGGCGGCCTGGGTAAGGCCGCCGAATCTTCAGCGAGTTGTTGCCAGTTCCTGTTGGACGCTGGCGACAGTGCGAGGCCAAGGTTTACCAGCCTGAACCTTCGCTGGCAAGGCCTTGATGGCGGTAATGGCTGCATCGCGGTTAGCGAAGCTACCGTAGGTGATGACGTAAAGCGGCTTGCCGTTGAGTACTTTCTTGAAATAACGGTACTCGCCGCCCTGCTCTTTGACGAAGCTTTGCGCGGCCGATTCAGAGCTGGTGCCTAGGATTTGCACCACGTAATTACCCGGCGCCTGGCCTGCGTACCAGCTGCCACCGGCGGCTTTGGCCACGACGACGGGCTTCTCGGCAGGTTTGGCGGCGGCGACCGGCTTGGCGGGCGCTGGAGCCGGTTTGGCAACAGGTGCAGGCGCTGGCTTGGCTGTCGCGACCTGAGTCGGCGCTGGAACCGGTTTGGCGGCAGGCGTTGGCGCAGGGCCCGGCTGGATGCCGGCAGGCGGCGCAGTCGTGGTCACGGTTGGCGGTGTAGCGCTGGAACCTTCGACCGGCACGCCGTCGTCGCCTTCGGTGATACCACCGGCCGCTTCGGCCAACGGGCCACGCATCACCGGCTGCGAGCTGCCGACCAATGGCAACGGCATCGGTTGCGAATTACCGGCAAATTCGACGGATGGAGCGCCACCGCTGTCAGGTTGTGGCGTGCCCTGGCCCAGCGGCAGTTGCGCCTGTTCGTTGGCAGGTGCGCCGGTGGTCGGTGCTTTGCTGCGACCCGGCATCAACCAGGCGGCGGCTACCGCGACCACGACAACGGCGGAAATCGCCAATACGTGTTTCTTCGGCATGTTGAACCCCATACTTGGACGCTTCACCGCTGAGCGGCTGGCAATCATGGCTTCGATCATTGCATCGCGGGCGACCTGGTTGATAGTGCCAGGCCAACCGTCGGAGCTTTCGTGAATATCAGAGATCTGATCCGCGGTGAAAAGTTCGATACCCCGGCCAGCGCCTTCAAGCCGCTGATCCAGATATTCGCGGGTTTCTTCTTCGGTGTAAGGCTGCAATTCGATGACGTGGAAACGCTCTTCCTCGAGGCTCAGCGCGTCAAGCTGAGCGATCAGCGAGGACTCGCCAAACAGGAACACGTGCGGGCGACCTTCCGGCGCACCCGCAGCCAAAGCCAGCAAGGCCTCCAGCGCCGATTCGTCGAGTTGCTCGGCATCATCCACCAGCAAATAGACTTCCTGCCCCGTAAGGGCAAGCTGTACCACTTGGGCCAGGATTGCGCCGATTTCGACCTGCTCGACGTTCAGCGCCTGAGCCACTTGACGCAGCACACCCGCTGCATCGCCGGCGCCACGGGCGGAAACCACCACGCTCTGCACTGACTGTTTGTTGGTGCTGGCCACCAGGGCCTGACGCAACAGGGTTTTGCCGCTGCCTTGAGGGCCAGTGACCACCAGCAACAACTGGCTGTAACGGGCCAGATGATGCAGTTGCCCCAGCACCGGCTTGCGCTGGGCCGGGAAAAATTTGAAGCCAGGCACCCGTGGAGCGAAAGGGTCATGACTTAACTGGTAATGGCCGAGGAAAGCCTCGTCGGCATGCAAACTAGTCATCGGGATCTTATTAACCTTTAAGCTGAGCCAGGGCGCGGTAATCCGCCCCTAACGTGGCCTGTAAAATCTCTTTCGGATAATCGTCGGTCACCACTGCTTCGCCCATGTGGCGCAGCAGCACCAGGCGCAAACGACCGTCGATCACTTTCTTGTCAATTGCCATGTGTTCGAGAAAATCGGCTTCGGTCATCTCTTCCGGCGGAATGACCGGCAGGCCGGCACGCTGGAACAGACGAATACCGCGATCACGCTCCTGTTCGTTGATCCAGCCCAGGCGCGCAGACATTTCCAAAGCCATTACGGTCCCAGCAGCGACTGCTTCACCATGAAGCCAGACACCATAGCCCATATGGGTTTCGATCGCGTGGCCGAAGGTGTGGCCCAGGTTCAACGTGGCACGCACGCCCGTCTCTTTCTCGTCGGCACCGACCACCGCAGCCTTGGCCGCGCAGGAGCGTTCGATGGCGTAAGTCAGGGCGGTCTGGTCCAACGCTCGCAGGCGATCGACGTTTTCTTCGAGCCAGGTCAGGAATGGCTCATCGCAGATCAGCCCGTATTTGATGACTTCCGCCAGCCCCGCGGACAGTTCGCGCGGCGGCAGGGTTTTGAGGGTGGCGGTATCGATCAGCACCACGTTGGGCTGATAGAAGGCGCCGACCATGTTCTTGCCCAGCGGGTGATTGATCCCGGTCTTGCCGCCAACGGAGGAGTCGACTTGCGACAACAATGTGGTCGGTACCTGGATGAAATCCACGCCACGCTGGTAGCAGGCGGCCGCAAAACCGGCCATGTCACCGATCACGCCGCCCCCCAAGGCGATTACCGTGGTGCGGCGATCATGCCGCGCAGTCAGCAGGCCGTCGAAAATCAGTTGCAGGGTTTCCCAGGTCTTGAAGGCTTCGCCGTCGGGCAGCACCACAGAAATCACCGAGAACTGCGCGAGGCTGCGGGTCAGACGCTCGAGGTAGAGCGGCGCGACGGTCTCGTTGGAGATGATCGCTACTTGCCGCCCGCGGATATGCGGGGCCAGTAGCTCAGGCTGATCCAACAAACCTTCGCCAATGTGAATCGGGTAGCTGCGCTCGCCTAGATCGACCTTGAGTGTCTGCATGTGTCCCCACAGTGAAGATGGAATCAGGCATCCTGCCTTGAGTTTACGAATTCCATGGCGTCTGCTGGTGTGACGCCGTTCGGTAGCCAGCCGCCACAACCTTGAGCGGCTGCGACAGGACGCCGAGGATAGCGCATTTCGCGCCGCGCATTAACGGGGAGGTAGTTGCTGCAAGCGGTCGAGGATATCGAGCACCACCATCCGCGGTGGCCGCTCATCGGTTTCCACCACCAGGTCGGCGATCTCCCGATACAGCGGATCACGGATTGCCAGCAAGTCCCGCAGGGTCTTGGCCGGGTCGGCGGTGCGCAACAGCGGCCGATTGCGGTCGCGAGCCGTTCGGCCGACCTGCTGCTCGACAGACGCATGCAGATACACCACCCGCCCACCGGCGTGCAGCGCTCGACGATTGGCTTCGCGCATCACCGCGCCGCCGCCGGTCGCCAACACCACGCCGTCGAACGCGCACAGCTCGGCAATCATCGCCTGCTCGCGGTCACGAAAGCCCGGCTCGCCTTCCTTATCGAAAATCCACGGGATATTGGCGCCCGTGCGCAATTCAATTTCCTTATCGGAATCTTTGAACGGCAGGCGCAGCTCTTTGGCCAGCAACCGGCCGATGGTGCTTTTACCAGCCCCCATCGGTCCAACAAGAATCAAATTTCGCACAGAATCAATGACTCACAGCAATCGCCTGATTGTTCATGATACGCGGAGTGAGAAATACCAGCAGCTCGGATTTTTTCTCCGAAACCACGTCACGCCGGAAAAGGCGGCCAAGATACGGCACATCACCGAGAAATGGCACCTTATCTACAACCTTGCTCTGAGTATTTGAGAAAACCCCACCAATGACGATGGTCTCGCCGTCGTTAACCAACACCTTGGCGTTGACCTCGTTTTTCTTGATCGGCGGTACATCCTGCACTTTGTTCAGGTAGTCCGGTTCGTCCTTGGTGACCTTGACCTCCATGATGATGCGGTTGTCCGGTGTGATCTGCGGGGTCACTTCCAGGGACAGCGAAGCTTCCTTGAACGACACCGAGGTGGCGCCGCTGGAACTGGCTTCCTGATAGGGAATCTCGGTGCCCTTGAGGATTTTCGCGGTTTCCTTGTCGGACGTGACCACCTTGGGCTGCGAAACGATTTCCCCGTTGCCGGTTTTCTCCATGGCCGAAAGTTCAAGGTCCAGCAGCACATTGTCGGTAATGAAGGCGATGCCGATCCCCGAGGTATTGGCAGAAGTCCCCAGATCGACGAACGGCGAGTTGGTACTGGTACTACCCGGCGTGCCAATGGTGGTCGAAGAGCCATTGACCCCGGACGTGTTCCAGTTACCCTTCTGCACCGAACCGCCCCAGCGTACGCCAAGGCTTTTGTCGTAATCGACGTTGGCCTCGACAATGCGCGCCTCAATCATCACCTGACGCACCGGAATATCCAGTTGCGCAACAATGCGCCGCAATTCGTCGAGTCGATCCTGAGTCTGGTAGGCAATGATGTTGTTGGTTCGCTCATCGACGGTGATTGAACCTCGCTCGTCTATTTTCGCCTCGGCGCTGGTCACTGACTGGAACAGCTTGGCGATATCGGCGGCTTTGGCGTAGTTGACCTGCAACAGTTCGCGACGAAGAGGCGCCAGTTCGGAGATCTGCTTCTGCGACTCCAGTTCCTGACGCTCTCGGGCAGCGATTTCATCGGCCGGCGCCACCAGCAGCACATTGCCGATCTTGCGTTTATCCAGGCCTTTGGTTTTCAGCACCAGGTCCAGCGCCTGATCCCATGGCACGTTCTGCAGGCGCAACGTGATGCCGCCCTGCACCGTGTCGCTGGCCACCAGATTGAGGTTGGTGAAATCGGCGATCAGTTGCAGCACCGAGCGCACATCAATGTCCTGAAAATTCAGCGAGAGTTTTTCGCCGGTGTAGGCAAAGCGTTCGGTGTTGCGCTTCTGCAGGTCATCGACAGTCATCGGTCGGATGCTGACGGTCAGTTTGTTGTCGGTCTGATAGGTCGAATAATCGAAGGCGCCGCTAGGCTCGATACTGATAATGGCCCGATCGCCCGTGGCGCTGGCGTTGACGAACTGCACCGGGGTGGCGAAATCCTTGACGTCGAGGCGTACACGCAACCGTTCAGGCAGTTGGGTCTTGGTGAAACCGACGATGATTTTGCCATCGCGTTCCTGGATGTCCGGGGCGATGGACGGATCCGACAGATCAATGACCACATTGCCCTCCCCCTGGGTGCCGCGCTGGAAATCCACGCCCCGGATGGCTTTGCCCACGGGCGCACTGACCCTGGCGGGCGCGGGCGTCGCAGTTGCTGCACGCGGTGCGCTGGCGGCCGGCTTGGGCGCCTTGCTACTGGCCCCTTGCCCGACGACCACGAACAAATTGTTGCCTTCGACGCGAGTGCTGTACGGAGTCAATTGAGTCAAGCTGATGATCAGCCGTGTACGGTCCTTGGCCTCCACGACCGTGGCGCTGCGGGCATTGCCGCCGCCAAGATCCCGATTCTTGTTCGCCAGCTGACTGGTGACCCCCGGCAGGTCCAGCGCAATCCGCGCAGGCTGCTCTGTCGTATAACCATGGGCCTGCGGCGGCGGCCCGTCGAACGACAACTTCAACTCGATACGGTCACCGGGTAGCGCGGCGACATCCAGCGCTTTGAGGTTGGCCGCCAGTACCATCGGCGACAGAAACGCTATCCATAGCGAAATACCGAAGGTTGATAAAATCCTGTTCATTGTTCGAGTTCCACTATGAGTGCTCTTTCAAAGGGATGGTTCGCGGCCGTTCCAGCCAGGCACCTTCGCCATCGGGAACGATTTCGACCACGTCGACTTGCGAACCGCTGATGGCGACGATCCGTCCATCGTTACGCCCCAGGTAATCGCCGACTTTCAGCCGATGCACACCGCCAGCCCCGCGCAACAGCGCAAAGGAACCGGCTGCATTGGAGATGGTGCCGACCATTTCAAATTGCTCGATGTTGAAACCTTCGAGGTACTGCTTGACCCGATTGGGGTCGGGTTTGACATTACGCGAGCCGTGTTTCTGGCCGGCCAGATCGACTCTTGCCTGGCGGGAGAACGGGCTACGCAGATTGGCAGCGTTGTAGGTGAATGTCGGGGAAGACTGGAATGTCGGCGTGGGTTCAATCTTGCCGGGTGCACGCAGGCGCACTTCGTTCAGGTAGGCGTCCAGGTCGCTGAAATCACTGTCGCCATCACAACCGGCCAGGATAACCAGACACATAACCATCGACAGGCAACGAATCGGGCTCATTTCTGCAACCCCTTGTCGTTGTAGCGATAGGTCTTGGCAAGGATGCTCATGCGCAACTTCGGACCGCCATCAGGATTGGCCGGCGCCAGGTCGAAGTCATGCAGAGTGACGATCCGCGGCAGCCCGGCCACGCCGCTGACGAAAGTAGCCAGGTCGTGATAAGCGCCGGTGACGGTGATCCGGATAGGGAGCTCGATATAGAACTGCTGGGTGGCCTCCGGGAGCAGCTTGATTTCTTCGAACTCCAAGCCGCTGCCCAGGCCGGTGCGGGTGATGTCCTCCAGCAGACCGGGTACTTCGGTGTCGCTGGGCAATTGCCGTAATAGCATGCCGAAGGAGTTCTCCATTTCCTTCATCTGCTGGGTATACAGCTCCAGATTCGCCGCCATATGGGCTTTGGTCGCGAATTGCTCCCTGAGCGTCGACTCTTCCTCGCGCCTGAGTTCCAAGTGGTTTTGCAGGTCGCTTATCAAAAAGCTGTAGCCCAGGGCCAGCACCAGAACCATCAGCAGGACACTCGCCAGGACCTTGATCGCCGGCGGCCAGGAACCGATGTTATTGGTGTCCAGATCGTTGATGTCGATCTGACGCAACCCTTCGAGCCATTCGGACGGCTTCATTTGGCGCCCCCCACAACTGCGGGCTGAGTCTGACGAACGGTCAACTGAAAAACATTGGCCTGATCCAGCTGACCGGCGGTGGTCGCTTTGACTTCCGTGAGGTTGGGCGCATCGAACCAGTCGGAAGCATCAAGATTGCGCATCAGATCCGAAACACGATTATTGGACTCCGCCGCACCGGTGATGGACAACGTCTTGCCGACCATTTTCACTTCGGTGAAATAAACACCGTCCGGCAAAGTACGCGCCAATTGATCGAAAATCCTCCCGCTGATCGGCCGATTCCCTTGCAGGTCCTGAATAATGCGCATGCGCTCGACGAGTTGCTGTCGACGGGCCTTCAGGTCGCTGATCTGTTTAATCCGCTCGTCGACCACGGCAATCTGCTTGCTGATGTAATCGTTTCGAGCGACTTGCCGGTTAATGGCGTTGTTAATGACCTGGTCCGCGATCAGTAGCGCGCCCACCGCCCCCACCAGCACACCGACCAACGCCAGCAAAAAGCGTTTGCGACGCCCTTCGCGCAACTCTTCACGCCAGGGTAAAAGATTGATCCGCGCCATCAGTCGAAACTCCTGAGGGCCAGCCCGCAGGCAATCATCAATGCCGGAGCATCGCTCGCCAAGGCACCGGCATTGACCTTGCTGCTCAGGGTCATGTTGGAGAATGGATTGGCGACCTGGGTCGGCGTACCCAGTCGCTGCTCGATCAACCGATCCAGCCCGGGGACCGAGGCGGTACCGCCGGCCAGGAGGATGTGATCGACCGAGTTGTACTGGCCGGAGGCAAAGAAAAACTGCAATGAACGCGACACCTGCTGAACCAACGCATCACGAAACGGCTGCAAGACCTCGCTGACATAATCGTCCGGCAAACCGCCCTGCTTCTTCGCCAGCCCCGCCTGCTCGACCGTCAGGCCATAACGGCGCTGGATCTCTTCTGTCAGTTGACGGCCGCCGAACAATTGTTCGCGGGTGTAGATGATCCGCCCGTTATACAGCACGCTCAGGGTGGTCATGGTGGCGCCGATATCGACCACCGCCACGGTCAGACGCTCCTGAGAAACGGCCAGTTGGGTTGCCAGCAGGCCGAACGATCGCTCCAGGGCATAGGCTTCGACGTCAACCACGCGCGCAGTCAGCCCGGCCAGAGCCAGGGCCGCTTCACGGACCTCGACGTTTTCCTTGCGACACGCCGCCAGCAGCACATTGACCCGCTCGGGGTTGCGCGCCGACACGCCTTGCACTTCGAAATCGATCGCCACTTCGTCCAGTGGATAAGGAATGTACTGATCGGCCTCGATCTTCAGCTGGTTTTCCATCTCGTCGTCGGAAAGTCCGGCGTCCATCTCGATGGTCTTGGTGATCACCGCCGATCCGGCCACCGCCACGGCAACGTTCCTGAGGCTGGTTTTGGCCTTGGACAGCACCCGCGCAAGAGCCTGCCCCACACCTTCGAGCTCGGCGATATTTTTCTCGACCACGGCGCTGGCAGGCAGCGGTTCGACCGCATAGGCCTCGACCCGGTACCGGTCGCCTTGGCGACTTAGCTCCAGTAGCTTCACCGACGTGGAGCTGATGTCGATCCCCAGAAGCGTATTGGCTTTTTTATTGAAGAGTCCTAGCACTACCAATTCCCTATGACTATCCGTGAGTTACGGACTCTGTAATATCCATTGCGTTCAATACCCTCCGTCTTGACAGAAGCGCAAATGACGCCCCCGACGGAAAAATGCTTATAATGCTGAGCGTTTTTTCCGCTTTCACTGCAAGCGCGGGTCATTTTCTGTATAGCCTGAACCCCTGATGCCTAATTCATTTTTTACCCTGGATATCCAAAAGCCTTGATTCGTCTGCTGAAATTTTTCGGTTGGTCCATCGTCGCCGTTTTCTGCGGACTGCTCCTGGGTCTGAGCGGCGCTTTTCTTTACCTTAGCCCCGGATTGCCGTCCGTGGAGGCGCTGAGAAGTATTCAGTTGCAGATTCCTTTGCGGGTGTACAGCAGCGATAACAAGTTGATCGCAGAATTTGGCGAAATGCGCCGCACTCCGATCCGTTTCGCCGACATTCCCCCCAATTTCATCAATGCGTTACTAAGTGCTGAAGACGACAATTTCGCCAACCACTACGGCGTCGATCCCAGCAGCCTGATGCGTGCCGCCACTCAATTGGTAAAGAGCGGACACATTCAGTCCGGCGGCAGCACCATCACCATGCAGGTGGCGAAGAACTTCTTCCTGACCAGCGAGCGCAGCTTCTCGCGCAAGACCACCGAAATTCTCCTGGCCCTGCAGATCGAACGGCAGTTGACCAAGGACGAGATCCTTGAGCTGTACGTCAACAAGATCTATCTGGGCAACCGCGCCTACGGCATCGAAGCAGCGGCGCAGGTTTATTACGGCAAGTCGATTCGTGACGTCAGCCTGGCGCAGATGGCGATGATCGCCGGCCTGCCAAAAGCCCCGTCGCGCTTCAACCCGCTGGCCAACCCGACCCGCAGCAAGGAGCGTCGCGACTGGATCCTCGGGCGCATGTACAAGCTCGGCAAGATCACCGAAGCCGACTACACCGCTGCGATCAATGAGCCGCTGAACGCCAGCTACCATGTGCCGACCCCGGAAGTGAACGCACCGTACGTCGCCGAAATGGCCCGCGCCGAGATGGTCGGCCGCTATGGCAGCGATGCGTACACCGAAGGTTTTCGTGTCACCACCACAGTCCCGAGCAATTTGCAGGAGATGGCCAACACCGCGGTTCACGAAGGCTTGATGACCTACGACCAACGGCACGGTTATCGCGGCCCCGAGTCACGCCTGCCGGGCAAAACCCGAGAGGCCTGGACTCAGGAGTTGACCAAACAGCGGATCATCAGCGGCCTGGAACCGGCGATCGTGACCCAGGTCGACAAGAACGGCGTGCAGGTGCTGACTCGCACAGGCACCGGCGAAGAGCACGTCGCCTGGGACACCATGAAGTGGGCTCGCCCGTTCCTGAACACCAACAGCATGGGCGCCAATCCGAAGCAGCCGTCGGATGTCGCGCAGGTCGGCGATCTGATTCGCGTGCAGCGTCAGCCAGACAGTTCGCTCAAATTCAGCCAGATTCCGCAGGCCCAGGGCGCACTGGTGTCCCTCGACCCGCAAAACGGTGCCATTCGTTCGCTGGTCGGTGGTTTCGCCTTCGAGCAGAGCAACTATAACCGCGCCATGCAGGCCAAGCGTCAGCCGGGTTCGAGCTTCAAGCCGTTCGTCTACAGCGCCGCCCTGGACAACGGCTACACCGCCGCCAGCCTGGTGAACGACGCCCCGATCGTGTTCGTTGACGAATACCTGGACAAGGTCTGGCGCCCGAAGAACGATACCAACACCTTCCTCGGCCCGATCCGCATGCGTGAAGCGCTCTACAAGTCGCGCAACCTGGTATCGATCCGCCTGCTGCAAGCGCTGGGGGTCGACCGCACCATCGACTACATCAGCAAGTTCGGCTTCAACAAGCAGGACCTGCCGCGCAACCTGTCCCTGGCCTTGGGTACCGCGACCCTGACGCCAATGGAAATCGCCACCGGCTGGGCCACCTTCGCCAACGGCGGCTACAAGATCACCCCGTACATCATCGACAAGATCGAAAGCCGCAACGGCGACACGCTATTCGTTGCCAACCCGCCGAGTGTTCCGAAAGGCGCCGTAGCCAGCGATGGCATCGCCGTGCCGGCCTCCGACACCTTCACGGTCAACGCCACCCCAGGCGAAGCACCAAGCGCCCAGCCAGCGCTACAAACACCGGCTGTGGCCGAGCGCATCGTCGATGGGCGCACCACTTACATCCTCAACAGCATGCTTGAGGACGTGATCAAACTCGGCACCGGCCGCCGTGCGCTGGCTCTGGGTCGCAGCGACATCGCGGGCAAGACCGGCACCACCAACGAGTCCAAGGACGCTTGGTTCTCCGGCTACAACGCCGATTACGTGACCACCGTCTGGACCGGCTTCGACCAACCGGAAAGCCTGGGCAAACGCGAGTTCGGTGGCACCGTTGCCTTGCCGATCTGGATGAACTACATGGCGGCGGCCCTTAAAGACAAACCGCCCCACACCCAAGCGGAACCCGAAGGCATTCTCAGCCTGCGCGTCGACCCGATCAGCGGCCGTGCAGCCAGCCCAAGTACGCCAGGCGCCTACTTCGAACTGTTCAAGGCCGAAGACACACCACCGTCGGTTAACGAGCTGAGTAACGGCAATGTGCCGGGCAGCCCGCTGCCTGCGGATGAGGCAGCACCGATCGATTTGTTCTGATCGCGCTGCAACACCTAAAAGCCCCGCCCTCGAAAGAAGTGCGGGGCTTTTTATTGCCTGCGGGTTATGCGCTGAATGAGCCGCCCCCTTCGCGGGCAAGCCCGCTCCCACAAGGTTCTGTGGCGCTATCAGAGGCTGTGAATCACCGCGATCCCTGTGGGAGCGGGCTTGCCCGCGAAGAGGCCTATTTAGACGATGCAAAACCCCCAGATACAAAAAAGCCCCGGCTCACTCTGAGCCGGGGCTTTTGGTTGAAGCGTTACAACGGCTTAGCCGTTGAACACGTCATCCACGCTTTTCAGCGGGTAGTTCTTCGGATACGGCAGGGTCGCCACACCGGTCTCGATCGCAGCCTTGGCCACGGCATCGGAGATCAGGGTGATCAGACGGGCATCCATTGGTTTCGGAATGATGTACTCACGACCGAACTCCAGCTTGATGCCGCCGTAGGCGTCGCACACTTCCTGAGGCACTGGCAGCTTGGCCAGTTCACGCAGGGCGTTGGCGGCAGCCACTTTCATTTCTTCGTTAATGCGCTTGGCGCGAACGTCCAGGGCACCACGGAAGATGAACGGGAAGCCCAGTACGTTGTTGACCTGGTTCGGGTAGTCCGAACGGCCGGTGGCCATGATCACGTCGTTACGGGTGGCGTGAGCCAGTTCCGGGGAGATTTCCGGATCCGGGTTCGAGCACGCGAACACGATCGGGTTGGCCGCCATGGATTTCAGGCCTTCAGCACTCAGCAGGTTCGGGCCGGACAGACCAACGAACACGTCAGCGCCTTCCAGCGCGTCAGCCAGGGTGCGCTTCTCGGTCGCGTGAGCGAACACAGCCTTGTACTGGTTCAGGTCGTCACGGCCGGAGTGGATCACGCCGGTACGGTCAACCATGTAGATGTTTTCGATATTGGCGCCCATGCTCACCAGCAATTTCATGCAGGAGATGGCGGCCGCACCGGCGCCCAGGCAGACGATCTTGGCGTCAGCCAGGGTTTTGCCAGCGATTTCCAGGGCGTTGATCATACCGGCCGCAGTAACGATTGCGGTGCCATGCTGGTCATCGTGGAATACCGGAATGTCGCACTGCTCGATCAGAGCGCGTTCGATCTCAAAGCACTCAGGTGCCTTGATGTCTTCCAGGTTGATGCCACCGAAGGTAATGGAGATACGCTTGACGGTGTCGATGAAGGCTTGCGGGCTTTCGGAGTCGACTTCGATGTCGAACACGTCGATGCCGGCGAAGCGCTTGAACAGCACGCCCTTGCCTTCCATGACCGGCTTGGAAGCCAATGGGCCGAGGTTACCCAGGCCGAGAATCGCGGTGCCATCGGAAATGACTGCAACCAGGTTGCCCTTGCCGGTGTATTTGTAGGCCAGTTCAGGATCGCGGGCGATTTCGCGTACTGGTTCGGCTACGCCGGGGCTGTAGGCCAGCGACAGATCGCGGGCGGTAGCGGTGGCCTTGGTGAGCTCGACACTCAGCTTCCCTGGACGGGGATGGGCATGATATTCGAGAGCGGCAGTTTTCAGATCAGACATAGGGGCATTCCGCTTTTTACTGTTGGACAGACGGACCGCCGAGGATACTCGCCTCGCAAAGTCCTCACAAGACTGACCAGTCACCCCTGTCAAGCGCCCGGCCCTACGACTTTGGGCCAAGAGCCACGGAACACAAGGGATAGACTGTTCACAATAAACGAAAAAAATGTCTACAATTTTTTCTTACGGTGCCGCCTGCAACATCGCCGGATCGGTCAGCGGCAGCAGCCAGCGCGCCTGCCCCGGTTTCAACCCTCCGCGGCGCGAACGATCCACCACCCAGCCACGAGCCTCGATTTGCTTGCCTTTGAGCTTTTCAAGCGATGCGACATCGAATTGGTCCAGCATATTGGGTGCAACCCGCAATACAACCGAATCCTGCAACTCGATCCAAACCCCGCCGCGATTGCGCTGAACCTTGCTCACACGACCGCTGAGCATGGCGAAGCCGGATGCGCTGATCTGCTCCGCTTTCAGTACAGGTGATTGTCGCCACAGCCCGAGACCGGCCCGACGAGCACTGCGTTCGGCCGCTTGCTGGCAGGCGACCAAATCGACATTCGGCGCCACCGCCACCTGAAAACCGAGGCCCTCGGCGAGCATCTGCGCTTCGAGGTTGGCACCATCGAGGCCATAGACATGGGCCAGGGTCCGGCCGTAATGGTCTTTGCTTTCTTTACCCGGCAGCAAACCGACCTGCCCGTCGCTGGCGGCCACCAGCGCTTCAAGGCGCTTGCGCGCAGCGACGGCGAACGGTTCGTCGGAACGCCCCTGCTTGCCCAACTCCGGCGTATTCAAACCGATCATGCGCACGCTGCGACCATCACGCAGACGCAAGGTGTCACCATCTACCACCCGCTGCACTGCGACCGACGTCAGCCCGCTCGGCGCCGGGCAGAAGGCCTGGGCACCGGAAAGCCAAATCGCGGACACAAAAAAGGCGCCCGCGAGGGACGCCTTTTTTATCAGCAAGGAAAAGCCCATCGGGCCCTTCAACCTTACTCTGCAGCAGCTGGAGCTTTCTTGCCGAAAGCGCCGAAACGGTCTGCGAAGCGCTGTACACGGCCGCCAGTATCCAGAGTCTTCTGCTTACCGGTGTAGAACGGGTGGCATTCGTTGCATACGTCGATCGCCAGAGGCTTGGCCAGGTTCGAACGAGTTTCGAACTTGTTGCCACAGCTGCAGGTAACTGCGGTGATTTCGTATGTTGGATGGATATCGGCTTTCATGATGTATTCCTCAGGCTAGCGTGCCGCCACTCAACACCATTGTTGAATACCGCACGTAATTAGGCCGCGGATTCTACCAGACAATGGTATTCACGCAAGCTGTCGCTTAAACCAGTCGTCTGCTAGGCTCCCGGCCTTCTTCATCGCCCTCTCATCGAGAAAACAATCGCGTGCCCAACGCCATTTTGCGCCTCGCCCTGCCTTCGCCCCTGCGCCGCCTGTTCGATTACCGTGCCCCGGCCGGAGTCCTGCGCGCCCAGTTGCACCCGGGAATGCGGTTGCGGGTGCCGTTCGGTCGGCGGGAGATGATCGGGATTCTGGTGGAGGTCACCGACACCAGCGAAGTACCGGCAGAAAAACTCAAACCCGCCCTGGCGCTGCTCGACGCCACGCCGCCGCTGCCGCCCGCACTGTTCAAGTTGTGCCTATGGACTTCCCAGTATTACCAGCACAGCCTCGGCGACACCTTGAGCTGGGCACTGCCGGTACTGTTGCGACAAGGCGAACTGGCCGAAGCACGCCAGGAACGCTTCTGGTCCGCCGCGCCCGGCGCCAGCCTCGATGATCCGCGCATCGCCCGCGCCCCGCGACAACGTGAAGCACTGGCGACTCTGGCCCAACACCCCCACGGCGTCGCTCATCAACTGCTGAGCAAATTGATGCTGAGCAAGGACAGCCTCGATCTGTTGCTGGCCAAGGATCTGGTGCAGGTAGACATCCGCAGGCACGCGCCCGGTGTGCGCCACGAACACTGGCTGGCGCAACCGGAATTGCCGCTCAACCCGGAGCAACGCGCCGCTTACGAGGCGATTCGCGCCGGATTCGACAGTTATCACGCGTTCCTGCTGGCCGGCGTCACCGGCAGCGGCAAGACCGAAGTCTATTTGCAGTTGATCCGCGAAACCCTCGAGGCCGGCAAGCAAGCCCTGGTGCTGATCCCGGAAATCAACCTCGGCCCGCAAACCCTGGCCCGATTCGAGCAGCGCTTCAATGCGCGCATCGCGCTGATCCACTCCGCAGTCAATGACCGCGAACGCCTGGAAGCCTGGCTGGCGGCGCGGGATGGCGAGGCCGACATTATTATCGGCACCCGTTCGGCACTGTTCACGCCGATGAAGAACCCCGGCCTGATCATCATTGATGAAGAGCACGACGGCTCTTATAAACAGCAGGAAGGCCTGCGCTATCACGCCCGCGACCTGGCACTGGTCCGCGCCCGGCAGGAAAACATCCCGATTGTCCTCGGATCCGCCACACCCTCACTGGAAAGCCTGCAAAACGCCTACACCGGTCGTTACGGCCTCTTACGCCTGAATGAGCGGGCCGGCGGCGCCAAGCAACCGCGCTTCCTGCGCCTGGACGTGAAAAGTCGTCCGCTGGACAGCGGCATTTCCGGGCCGATGCAGCAAGCTATCGGTCAGACCCTGGCCGCAGGCCAACAAGTATTGGTGTTCCTCAACCGCCGTGGTTTTGCGCCCACCTTGCTGTGTCACGACTGCGGCTGGATGTCTGAATGCCAGCGCTGCGACGCGCGAATGACCGTGCACCAGCGCTCTGGCGAACTGCGCTGCCACCATTGCGGCTACGTCGAACGAGTGCCCCGGCATTGCCCGAAGTGCGGCAAGGTCGATTTGCGGCCCGTGGGCGCCGGTACCGAGCGCGCTGAAGAACGCCTGGGAATTTTGTTTCCGGACGTCCCGGTGCTGCGGGTCGACCGCGACAGCACTTCACGCAAAGACGCGATGAGTCAACTGTTCGCCACCATTCAGAAAGGCCAGCCATGCATTCTGGTCGGCACACAGATGCTTGCCAAAGGGCATCACTTTCCTCGGGTAACCCTGGTGTCGATTCTCGATGCCGACGGCGGACTGTTCTCCGGTGACTTCCGCGCCAGCGAACGCATGGCGCAGTTGATCGTCCAGGTCGCCGGGCGCGCGGGGCGAGCCGAAGAGCCGGGTAAAGTGATTATCCAGACGCACCTGGCGGACCATCCACTGCTGGTGCAACTCACCGAACAGGGCTATTTCGCCTTCGCCGAACAGGCGTTGAGCGAACGCCGTTCCGCAGGGCTTCCACCGTTTGCGCACCTCGCGCTGCTGCGGGCCGAGGCGCATAAACCGGGGCAGGCCGAAGGTTTTCTCGATGAGGCGTGCAGCGAGGCCGAGCGTTTGCTGGCCGAGCAGAATCTGACCGGGATTGAGTTGCTGGGGCCGGTGCCGGCGCCGATGGAACGCCGGGCCGGACGCTACCGCGCACAGTTGTTGTTGCAGGCCACGGCCCGGGCGCCGTTGCATCGGTTGTTGAGCAGTTGGTTGCTGGTTTTGGAGCAGATGCCGAGTGGGCGGGCGGTGCGTTGGTCGCTGGATGTGGATCCGGTCGATTTGTATTGAATTCAAGATCGCTATCGCGGGCAAGCCCGGCTCTCACAGGGATCTGCGTTGTTCACATGCTCTACGTCATACCACTTACCCTGTGGGAGCGGGCTTGCCCGCGAAGGCGGCCGAATTGTCACCACATATCCATAACCTGCCCGCTATAGTTGGCAAGCCCGTCTTCGCAACGGATAATGCCCAGTTTTTCCACCAGCGCATCGAAGCGCCGCCGCGCTTGCGGCCGAAAGAGCAGACCATGAAAGACACCATTCGCCAGCTGATCCAACAAGCCATCACCCAACTCGTCAACGAAGGTGTGTTGCCTGAAGGCCTGTCGCCGGCGATCCAGGTGGAAAACTCTCGCGACAAGAAAAACGGCGACTTCGCCAGCAACATCGCCATGATGCTGGCCAAGCCTGCGGGCATGAAACCCCGCGACCTGGCCGAGAAAATCATCGCCGCGCTGCCGGCTGACGAGAATGTCTCCAAAGCCGAAATCGCCGGCCCTGGTTTCCTGAACTTCTTCCAGAACACTCAAGCCTTGGCGACCCGCCTGGACGCGGCGTTGGCCGACGACCACATCGGCGTGCGCAAAGCCGGCCCGGTGCAGCGCACCGTGGTAGACCTGTCGGCCCCGAACCTGGCCAAAGAAATGCACGTCGGCCATTTGCGTTCGACCATCATCGGCGACGGCGTGGCGCGGGTTCTGGAATTCCTCGGCGACGAAGTGATCCGCCAGAACCACGTTGGCGACTGGGGCACCCAGTTCGGCATGCTGATGGCTTATCTGCAGGAAAACCCGATCACCAGCGATGAGCTGTCGGACCTGGAAAACTTCTACCGCGCCGCCAAGCAACGCTTCGACGAGTCCGAAGAATTCGCTGATCGCGCCCGTGGCCTGGTGGTCAAGCTGCAAGCCGGCGACCCGGATTGCCTGGCGCTGTGGACCAAGTTCAAAGACATCTCGCTGTCCCATTGCCAGAAAATCTACGAACTGCTGAACGTCAAACTGACCATGGCCGACGTGATGGGTGAAAGCGCCTATAACGACGACCTGATCAACGTGGTCAACGACCTCAAGGCCGCTGGCCTGCTAGTCGAAAGCAACGGCGCCCAGTGCGTGTTCCTCGACGAATTCAAAAACGCCGACGGCGACCCGCTGCCGGTGATCATCGTCAAGGCTGACGGCGGCTACCTCTACGCCACCACCGACCTGGCGGCCGTGCGCTACCGCAGCGGCGTGCTGAAAGCTGATCGCGCGTTGTACTTCGTCGACCAACGCCAGGCCCTGCACTTCCAGCAAGTGTTCCAGGTCGCGCGCCTGGCCGGCTTCGTGACGCACCCGATGGAAATGGAACACATGGGCTTCGGCACCATGAACGGCGCCGACGGCCGTCCGTTCAAGACCCGTGACGGCGGCACCGTGAAGCTGATCGACCTGCTGACCGAAGCCCAGGAACGCGCCTACACCCTGGTGAAAGAGAAGAACCCGGAACTGGCTGAAGACGAGTTGCGCAACATCGCCAAGGTCGTGGGCATCGGCGCGGTGAAATACGCCGACCTGTCCAAACACCGCACCAGCGACTACAGCTTCAACTTCGACCTGATGCTGAACTTCGAAGGCAACACCGCGCCGTATCTGCTGTACGCCTACACCCGTGTGGCCGGTGTGTTCCGCAAGCTTGGCAAGGACTTCAGCGAAGTCGAAGGGCAGATCGTCCTCGAAGCCGCGCACGAACATGAGCTGGCGGCGAAACTGGCGCAGTTCGGTGAAATCCTGAATAACGTGTCCGACAAAGGCACGCCGCATATCCTCTGCACCTACCTGTACGATGTCGCCGGCCTGTTCTCCAGCTTCTACGAGAACTGCCCGATCCTCGGTGCCGACACCCCGGCGCAAATGCAGAGCCGCCTGCGCCTTGCCGCGCTGACTGGCCGCACTCTCAAGCAAGGCCTGGAACTCTTGGGTCTGGAAACTCTGGAGCGTATGTAAGTTGGCTGCCAAGAAAAAACCTGCACCCAAGCGTGGCGCCAGCCGTTACCAAGCTCCTGCAAAGCAACCGATCCCGGGCTGGCTGTGGATGGCCATCGGCCTTACGGTCGGTGCGTTCATTGTGTTCCTGATGAAGCTGGAGCCGGGCAAGGGCAGCGATACCGTCAAGCGCGAGAAGATCGAGCAGCAAAAAGCCACCAAGATCGCCGAGGCTAACAAGACCCCGCCGAGCCCGACGCAACCGGTGAAGCCGAAGTACGACTTCTACACCTTGCTGCCGGAATCGGAAGTCATTGTGCCGCCGGACGCGGTGCCGGAGAAAACCCTGCCGACACCACAAGTGCCGGCCATTCCGACCACGCCGGTAACGCCAGCGGAAGCGGCGAAGATCGACACCGCCCGGGCTCAAGCGGCATTGGCTGGCATCACCCCGCCGCCAGCGCCGCCCGTGGCGAAAGCTGCGCCGGTGACCAAGTTCTTCCTGCAGGCCGGTTCGTTCCGCAAGGAAGCCGATGCCGACAAGGTGCGTGCGCAGATCATCCTGCTGGGTCAGGCCGTGGCGGTTGAATCCGGTACTGTAAAGGACGAGACATGGTATCGGGTGCTGGTCGGCCCGTTCAGCAACCGCGAACAGCTGACCACCGCCCAGAAGCAACTGGCTGGCAGCGGTTTCAGCAACCTGCTGTTACAACAACGCCAAAGCCGCTGACCTTCCGCTGATCGTTCCCACGCTCTGCGTGGGAACGCCTCAAGGGACGCTCCGCGTTCCAGCTTTAGAAAGGGACGCGGAGCGTCCCGGGCTGCATCCCACGCAGAGCGTGGGAACGATCAATACGCGCACCGCTCGTCCCCCACCGCGTCCTACAGTTGAAAAACGCTCCACCACCCCCATATGAGTTGGCATAAGGCATTTTCGCCCCGCTGCGTGGAGACTCTCCCTTGACCACCATCGTTTCAGTTCGCCGCCACGGCAAAGTCGTCATGGGCGGCGACGGCCAGGTTTCGCTCGGCAATACCGTGATGAAAGGCAATGCGAAAAAAGTTCGCCGCCTTTACCACGGCCAGGTTATCGCCGGTTTTGCCGGGGCCACCGCTGACGCCTTCACCCTCTTCGAGCGTTTCGAAGGCCAGCTTGAGAAACATCAGGGTCACCTGGTTCGCGCCGCCGTCGAACTCGCCAAAGAATGGCGCACCGACCGCTCCCTCAGCCGCCTCGAAGCCATGCTCGCGGTCGCCAACAAAGATGCCTCCCTGATCATCACCGGCAACGGTGACGTGGTTGAGCCCGAAGAAGGCCTGATCGCCATGGGTTCCGGCGGCGGCTACGCCCAGGCTGCGGCCAGCGCGCTGCTGAAGAAAACCGACCTGTCGGCCCGGGAAATCGTCGAAACCGCCCTGGGCATCGCTGGCGACATCTGCGTGTTCACCAACCACAACATCACCATCGAGGAGCAGGATCTCGCTGAGTAAGCTGTGTTGGCCATCGCGCCACGGCTCGCTTTTGCTTGAGGACCGCCAATTACTATGCCCATGACCCCCCGTGAAATCGTCCACGAACTCAATCGCCATATCATCGGCCAGGACGATGCCAAACGCGCCGTCGCCATTGCCTTGCGCAACCGCTGGCGCCGGATGCAGCTGCCCGAAGAGCTGCGCGTCGAAGTCACCCCCAAGAACATCCTGATGATCGGCCCGACCGGTGTCGGCAAAACCGAGATCGCCCGTCGCCTGGCCAAGCTCGCCAACGCGCCGTTCATCAAAGTCGAAGCGACCAAGTTCACCGAAGTGGGCTACGTCGGCCGCGACGTCGAATCGATCATTCGTGATCTGGCCGATGCCGCGATCAAACTGCTGCGCGAACAGGAAATGACCAAGGTTCGCCACCGCGCCGAAGACGCCGCCGAAGAGCGCATCCTCGACGCCTTGCTGCCACCGGCACGCATGGGTTTCAGCAACGAGGACTCCGCACCGTCGGCCGATTCCAACACTCGTCAGCTGTTCCGCAAACGCCTGCGTGAAGGTCAGCTGGATGACAAGGAGATCGAAATCGAAGTCGCCGAAATCACCGGCGTCGATATCTCCGCGCCACCGGGCATGGAAGAAATGACCAACCAGTTGCAGAGCCTGTTCGCCAACATGGGCAAGGGCAAGCGCAAAAACCGCAAGCTCAAGGTCAAGGAAGCGCTGAAACTGGTTCGCGACGAAGAAGCCGGTCGTCTGGTCAACGAAGAAGAATTGAAGGCCAAGGCCCTGGAAGCCGTTGAGCAGCACGGCATCGTTTTCATCGACGAAATCGACAAGGTCGCCAAGCGCGGCAATACCGGTGGCGTCGACGTGTCCCGTGAAGGCGTACAGCGCGACTTGCTGCCGTTGATCGAAGGCTGCACTGTCAACACCAAGCTGGGCATGGTCAAGACCGACCACATCCTGTTCATCGCTTCCGGTGCGTTCCACCTGAGCAAGCCGAGTGATCTGGTGCCCGAGCTGCAAGGCCGTCTGCCGATTCGGGTCGAACTCAAGGCCCTGAGCCCGGAAGATTTCGAGCGCATCCTCAGCGAACCCCATGCATCGCTCACCGAGCAATATTGTGCACTGCTGAAAACCGAAGGGCTGCTGATCGAGTTCCAGCCAAGCGGCATCAAGCGTATCGCCGAGATCGCCTGGCAGGTCAACGAGAAGACCGAGAACATCGGCGCCCGTCGTCTGCATACCCTGCTCGAGCGCCTGCTCGAAGAGGTGTCGTTCAGCGCCGGTGATCTGGCCAGCACTCACGAGGACAAGCCGATCCTGATCGATGCCGACTACGTCAACAGCCACTTGGGCGAATTGGCGCAGAACGAAGACCTGTCCCGTTATATCCTGTAGGTCACATTCTGTGTGAGCGGGCTTCTGTGGCGAGGGAGCTTGCTCCCGCTGGGTCGCGAAGCGGCCCCAAAACTCAGTGAATGCGGTCTGCCAGACAGACCCCATTCGCCGAATTTACGGCTGCTGCGCAGCCGAGCGGGAGCAAGCTCCCTCGCCACAGGTCACCCGTCGACACAGGGCCTCCATACAGACGGAAGACCGGCCCCATGACGACCCAACTCCCCACCGACATCAAACTCCACAAAGCCTCGAAAACCCTGACGCTCAAATACGCGTCCGGCGAGGAATATCACCTGAGCGCCGAGTTCCTTCGCGTGCACTCTCCTTCCGCTGAAGTCCAGGGCCACGGCAAACCTATCCTGCAATTTGGCAAGATCGGCGTCGGCCTGAGCAAAGTCGAACCGGCCGGTCAGTACGCACTGAAATTGACCTTCGACGACGGACACGACAGCGGCTTGTTCACCTGGGAATATCTGTACCAGCTGGCAGTGCGCCAAGAAGATCTCTGGAATGATTATCTTGCGGAACTCAAAGCGGCTGGAAAGACCCGCGACCCGAATGAGTCGGTCGTCAAGCTGATGCTCTAGGTCAGACCTCTGGCTCTTTAGAGGGCATTTTCTAATTTCATCTGTTTGAATGCTTCGCTGCGGTGTCAACGATTGGTCCGCTTGCGAAAAAAATTAAACTCGGGTAACCAATGGAACTGGCAAGTTCCGTGCATTTGTAGCGATGCGCAATTAACGGTCACCCGAGCAGTAGTACCTGGCATTTGTTGTGTGACTACACAGCTAGACTCAGGTACTCGTCTCAGGACAATGGAGCGTCGTAGATGAGTAACAAGCTTAACGATGACTTGAAATTTCAGGCTTCGGAAAACACCTTGGGGCTGAATCCTGTTGTTGGACTACGCAGAAAGGATCTCTTGGGCTCTGCCCGCATGGTGCTGAGCCAGGCCATCAGGCAGCCCATCCACAGTGCCAGGCATGTCGCCCATTTCGGCATCGAGCTCAAGAATGTGCTGCTCGGAAAATCCGAGCTTCAACCACAAAGTGATGACCGTCGCTTCCTTGACCCGGCGTGGAGTCAGAACCCGCTCTACAAACGTTATTTGCAAACTTATCTGGCATGGCGCAAAGAGCTTCACGCCTGGATCGATGACAGCAACCTCTCGCCCAAGGACGTCGCTCGCGGGCATTTCGTGATCAACCTCATGACCGAAGCCATGGCCCCGACCAATACGGCGGCCAACCCGGCGGCGGTCAAACGTTTCTTCGAAACCGGTGGCAAGAGCCTGCTCGACGGTCTCTCCCATCTGGCCAAGGATCTGGTGCACAACGGCGGCATGCCGAGCCAGGTCAACATGGGTGCATTCGAAGTCGGCAAGAGCCTGGGCGTGACCGAAGGCGCAGTGGTGTTTCGCAACGATGTGCTGGAGTTGATCCAGTACCGACCGATCACCGAGCAGGTGCATGAACGCCCACTGCTGGTGGTGCCGCCACAGATCAACAAGTTCTACGTTTTCGACCTGAGCCCGGACAAGAGCCTGGCGCGCTTCTGCCTGCGCAACAACGTGCAGACGTTCATCGTCAGCTGGCGTAACCCGACCAAGGAGCAGCGCGAGTGGGGTCTGTCGACCTACATCGAAGCGCTCAAGGAAGCGGTCGATGTCGTCACCGCGATCACTGGCAGCAAAGACGTGAACATGCTCGGCGCCTGCTCCGGCGGCATCACCTGCACCGCACTGCTGGGTCATTACGCAGCGATCGGTGAGAAGAAGGTCAACGCCCTCACCTTGCTGGTCAGCGTGCTGGACACCACCCTGGACAGCGATGTGGCCCTGTTCGTCGACGAGCAGACCCTCGAAGCCGCCAAGCGCCATTCCTACCAGGCCGGTGTACTGGAAGGTCGCGACATGGCGAAAGTCTTCGCCTGGATGCGCCCCAACGACCTGATCTGGAACTACTGGGTCAACAACTACCTGCTGGGTAATGAGCCGCCGGTTTTCGACATTCTGTTCTGGAACAATGACACCACCCGGTTGCCGGCGGCGTTCCATGGCGACCTGATCGAGATGTTCAAAAACAACCCACTGATCCGTCCCGACGCCCTGGAAGTGTGCGGCACACCGATCGACCTCAAACAGGTGACTGCCGACATCTTTTCCCTGGCCGGCACCAACGATCACATCACCCCGTGGAAGTCCTGCTACAAGTCGGCACAACTGTTCGGCGGCAAAGTCGAGTTCGTGCTGTCCAGCAGCGGGCATATCCAGAGCATTCTGAACCCGCCGGGCAATCCGAAAGCACGCTACATGACCAGCACCGACATGCCGGCCAAGGCTGAGGAGTGGATGGAAAACTCCACCAAGCACACCGACTCCTGGTGGTTGCATTGGCAGGCGTGGCAGGCCGAGCGCTCGGGCAAACTGAAAAAATCCCCCGCCAACCTTGGCAATAAGACCTATCCAGCGGGTGAAGCTTCGCCGGGCACTTACGTGCATGAACGTTGAGTTTCAAATGACTCGCAGTCCGCGGCACTGGGAGGTGCCGCGATCTCTATCGATTACTCTCGAGGCCAGCCTCGAACATTCTGCGACGGCCCGGGACGGCTCGATCAGCGTTTAAAACCTACAGGGCTCTGTGCATGCCGCAACCGTTCGTCTTTCGTACCGTCAACCTGGATGGCCAGACCCTCCGCACTGCGGTACGCCCCGGCAAGCCTCACTTGACGCCCTTGCTGATTTTCAACGGCATCGGCGCCAACCTGGAGCTGATATTCCCGTTCGTCCAGGCTCTGGATCCGGACCTGGAAGTCATCGCCTTCGACGTACCCGGCGTCGGCGGCTCATCGACTCCCACCCGCCCGTATCGCTTTTCGGGCCTGGCGAAACTCACGGCTCGAATGCTCGACTATCTCGATTACGGGCAAGTCAATGTGATCGGCGTGTCATGGGGTGGCGCCCTGGCGCAACAATTTGCCTATGACTATCCCGAGCGCTGCAAGAAGCTGGTGCTGGCAGCTACAGCGGCCGGCACAGTGATGGTGCCGGGCAAGCCGAAAGTGTTGTGGATGATGGCCAGCCCACGGCGCTACATCCAGCCATCCCATGTGATCCGGATTGCACCGATGATATATGGCGGCTCGTTCCGTCGCGATCCGACCCTGGCAGCCAGTCACGCCGCCAGGGTCCGTTCGGCAGGCAAACTCGGTTATTACTGGCAGCTGTTCGCCGGGCTCGGCTGGACCAGCATTCACTGGCTGCACAAGATCAACCAGCCAACTCTGGTGCTGGCCGGCGACGACGATCCACTGATCCCGCTGATCAACATGCGCATGTTGGCTTGGCGAATTCCAAATGCCCAATTGCACATCATCGATGACGGCCATCTGTTTTTGATTACCCGTGCCGAAGCGGTGGCACCGATCATCATGAAGTTTCTTGAAGAGGAACGTCAGCGCGCAGTCATGCATCCGCATCCGGCGCCATCGGGCGGTTAACCGACTCCGGCTTTTGTTTATGAAAAGGAGTCGCCAGGAGGCCGTGCCGCGCAACAACCCGCAACAACGTCTATGGTGTTTTGTTCGGGTGTGTTTGTTTTTGGCCTGATGACGAAGGAGTGTTAACTCATGCGCGACAAACCAGCGAAGGGCTCTTTGCCCACTCCCGCTGCATTCATCAATGCTCAGAGTGCGATTACCGGTCTGCGCGGCCGGGATTTGCTTTCGACCTTGCGCAGCCTGGCCACCCACGGCCTGCGCAACCCGGTGTATACGGCCCGGCATGCCTTGAAGCTGGGCGGCCAGTTGGGCCGTGTCCTGTTGGGTGAAACCCTGCACCCGACCAACCCGCAGGACAGTCGCTTTACCGACCCGACGTGGAGTCTCAATCCTTTTTATCGCCGCAGCCTGCAGGCCTATCTGAGCTGGCAGAAAGAAGTCAAAAGCTGGATTGATGAAAGCAACATGAGCCCGGATGATCGTGCCCGCGCCCACTTCGCCTTTGCCTTGATCAACGACGCCGTGGCGCCGTCCAACACCCTGCTCAATCCGCTGGCGATCAAGGAACTCTTCAACTCCGGCGGCAGCAGCCTGGTCCGGGGCATTGGCCATTTGCTCGACGACCTTCTGCACAACGACGGCCTTCCAAGACAAGTCACCAAACAAGCATTCGAGGTGGGCAAAACGGTCGCCACCACCACCGGCTCCGTGGTGTTTCGCAATGAGCTGCTGGAGCTGATCCAGTACAAGCCGATGAGCGAAAAACAGTATTCCAAACCCTTGCTGATCGTGCCGCCACAGATCAACAAGTACTACATTTTCGATTTGAGCCCCAACAACAGCTTCGTCCAGTACGCCCTTAAAAACGGTTTGCAGACCTTCATTATCAGCTGGCGCAATCCCGATGTGCGTCATCGCGAATGGGGGTTGTCGTCTTACGTCGAAGCCGTAGAAGAAGCGATGAATGTGTGCCGGGCGATCACCGGCGCTCGCGAGGTCAACCTGATGGGGGCCTGTGCCGGCGGGCTGACCATCGCTGCGCTGCAAGGGCATTTGCAGGCCAAGCGGCAGCTGCGACGGGTGTCCAGCGCGACCTACCTGGTCAGCATGCTCGACAGCCAGATAGACAGCCCGGCCACCCTCTTCGCCGACGAACAGACGCTGGAAGCGGCCAAGCGCCGCTCATATCAGAAGGGCGTTCTGGAAGGTCGCGACATGGCCAGGGTGTTTGCCTGGATGCGTCCCAACGATTTGATCTGGAATTACTTCGTCAATAACTACCTGCTCGGCAAGGAGCCGCCGGCGTTCGACATCCTCTACTGGAACAATGACAACACGCGCCTGCCGGCGGCGTTTCATGGCGACCTGCTGGATTTCTTCAAGCACAACCCGCTGAATCATCCGGGCGGGCTGGAAGTGTGCGGCACACCGATCGACCTGCAAAAAGTTACCGTCGACAGTTTCAGTGTGGCGGGCATAAACGATCACATCACCCCGTGGGATGCAGTGTATCGCTCGACCTTGCTGCTGGGTGGTGAGCGGCGCTTCGTATTGTCCAACAGCGGTCATGTGCAGAGCATTCTCAACCCGCCCAATAATCCGAAAGCCAACTACGTCGAGAATCCGAAACTGAGCAGCGACCCGCGGGCCTGGTATTACGACGCCAAACGCGTCGACGGTAGCTGGTGGACGCAATGGCTGAGCTGGATTCAGGAACGCTCCGGCGCACAACGCGAAACCCAGATGGCCCTCGGCAACCAGAACTATCCACCGATGGAGGCAGCACCCGGTACTTACGTGCGCGTGCGCTGACGTTCAACGAACCACGGCCGTCAATGGCCGTGGTATGACTCGACCATTAAGAAGACTGGATGAAAACCCGCGACCGGATTCTCGAATGTGCCCTGCAGTTGTTCAACCAGAAGGGCGAGCCGAATGTGTCCACCATGGAAGTGGCCAACGAAATGGGCATCAGCCCAGGCAACCTCTACTACCACTTTCACGGCAAGGAGCCGCTGATCCTCGGGCTGTTCGAGCGTTTCCAGGCCGAATTGACGCCCTTGCTCGACCCACCGTCCGATGTGGAATTGGCGCCCGAAGATTACTGGCTGTTTCTGCACCTGATCATCGAACGCCTGGCCCATTACCGGTTTCTATTCCAGGACCTGTCGAACCTTGCCGGCCGCCTGCCGAAACTGGCCAAGGGGATACGCAACCTGCTCAATGCGTTGAAGCGCACACTGGCTTCATTGCTCGCACAGTTGAAAGCTCAAGGTCAGTTGGTCAGTGACACCCAGGCGTTGGGGCAGTTGGTGGAACAAATCACCATGACGTTACTGTTCTCGCTGGACTATCAGCGGATTCTCGACCGTGAAGGTGAAGTGAGGCTGGTGGTGTATCAGATCATGATGCTGGTGGCGCCACACTTATTGCCACCGGTGAAAGTCGCGACCGAGCGGTTGGCGTTGCAGTACCTCGAAGAGCAACACTAATCCTGTGGGAGCGGGCTTGCCCGCGATAGCGGTAGTCCATTCGACATCATTGTTGCCTGACCAGACGCCATCGCGGGCAAGCCCGCTTGTGTCTTGCGCAGGACTTAGACTGAGGATGAGAGCGGTGAGTGGCAAGCTGAACGCCCGGAGTGCTAGCAGCACGTGTGGGAGCCCATGCTGCCATTCACCTCTCCACTCTGGTTATTGAGCCCGAACAGTTGAACGAGCCGACCTCGAACATTACAAGCGTGGAGCCCAACCAGAGCGCTCTCATTTATGAGTGTAAGAGGGTTTAGCCATGTTTTCCTGCGCAGGCATTGATGTTTCCAAAGACAGTCTGGAAGTCTGGATTAATTCGCAAGGCATTGGTGCGAGTTTTCCGAACAGCGCCAGTGGTTTCCCGGTGCTGATTGATTGGTTAAAAGGCTTCGAAGTCACCCGCGTGTTACTGGAAGCCACCGGTGGCCGAGCGGGGGCCCATGAAGGTGCTTCAAAGGGGCGGCTTTGACGTCTTACGAATCAATCCTCGTCGGGCGAAAGATTTTGCCAAGGCAATGGGTTATCGCGCTAAAACAGACGCGATAGATGCGCGGCTTCTCGCCGAATTTGCAACGATTATAAAGGACGCCGATAGCCGTATCACCAGCGCCGAACAGGACAATTTGCGTGCGCTGGTACAGCAACGCGAAAACTTTGTTCAGCAGCAAAGTGACGACAGGCGGCGTATCAAAACGGCTTCTGTCGACTCGATAAAACCCTTGTTGCAAAGCCATATCGACTATTTAGATCAGGCAATAAAGTCGATAGAACAGCTGATCTGCCAAAGCGCCAAAGACCTGGACAGTGAAAAAATTGCCCGCTTGCGCTCGGTTAAGGGACTAGGGCTCGTGACCGCAGCCAGCATCATGGCCTACCTGCCTGAGCTGGGAGAGGTTGGACGGCACGAGATCGCAGCACTGGCAGGGATCGCCCCTTACAACGACGACAGCGGCAACCACGAAGGGCCTCGTCATATAAGCGGTGGCCGATTTGCCGTGCGACGTGCGATGTACATGGCCAGTTGGGCTGTGATTTTGCGACAACCCGAGTTCAAAGCCCGATATGACGCGCTTCGCCTGAGAGGTAAATGCGCGAAAGTGGCGCTGATCGCCTGCATGCGGGTGTTGTTGATAAGGCTGAACGCGATGATCCGTGACCAAACTGAGTGGAGAGAGCAGGCAGCCTAAACAGACTGCTTGCTCATTTGGGAAATCACATGGTTTGAGACTGTGGAAGTTCGGCTGCCCTTTGATCAAACTTCAAAATAAAAGACATCAAGACAGTTGCTCCCACATTGGATTTGTGGTGTTTTCTAGAATCCATGCACAAACAAAAACGCCCGACCTTCGCAGGCCGGGCGTGATCGTTCCCATGCTCCGCGTGGGAATGCAGCCGGTGACGCTCTGCGTCACTGCCGCAATGGACGCGGAGCGTCCGGTGAGGCATTCCCACGCGGAGCGTGGGAACGATCATCAGGACTGACTGGTTGGCGTCGATGGAGCCGGCGCGGCAGTCGGGGTTACAGCAGGGGTCGGTGCAGTGGCGGAGTTCGCCGTGCTGACCGGGGTTACCGGCTTGGCGGCAGCCGCTGCTGGTTTCGGTGCAGCCACTTTCGGGGCGGCCGGTTTTTTCACTGCTGGCTTCTTCGCTGCAGCGGGTTTGGCTGCTGCGGTTTTAGCTGCAGGTTTGGCCGCCGGTTTTGCGGCTGGTTTTGCGGCAGGTTTTACGGCTGCTTTGGCTGCAGGTTTCGCCGCGGCAGTTTTGGTTGCCGGTTTAGCGGCAGCCTTGGCCAATGGTTTGGCTACGCTTTTGGCTGCTGGTTTGGCCGCTGGTTTGGCTGCCGCGGTTTTCGCCGCAACAGGCGCAACCTTGGCACCGGTGAGTTTTTCGATTTGCTTGGTCAGGGTATCGACCTTGCTGTGCAGTGCCTTGACCTCATTGCGGCTCGGTACACCCAGGCGCGAAATAGCGCTGTTCAGACGCTTGTCGAAAGCCCCTTCCAGCTCATCCCATTTGCCCAGTGCGCGATCTTTCACGCCGCTGATGCGCGACTTGGCCGACGAAGCGGAGTCCTTGGCGGCATCGACTTTTTTGCCGACAGCGCTCTTGGTGAGCTTCTCGGCTTTCTCGCCGTCCTTGACCAATGCATCGAAGAGCTTGCTGCCGTCAGTGTCAATCTTCGAGTACACGCCTAAACCAGCCAGCCAGATCTTGCGGGAGTAGTCTTCGACCTTCCCGATCCACGAGCTGCCTTCTTTTTCAGTATTCTTTTTACCAGCCATCCCGTTCTCCTTAAGATTTACGCGCGACACGTTCGAGCAATGCCGTCAGCTCATCGAGCTTAGCAGAGAGTGTCTCAACGTCATGTTTAGACGGAATGCCGATACGATTCAAGGCACTTGCGATACGTGTATCGAAAGCCCTTTCGACTTTGTCGAGTTGAAGTTCGACTTTGCCTTTGAAAGTGCTCACTTCACTCTTGGCTTCATCGATCTCGGCATTGGCCGCTTCAAGTTTTTCAGTGACGACTTTTTTACCTTTCTTTTCAACAGCTTGACCAGCCTTGATCAGCTCTTGAACGTACTCGCTACCCTCTTGGCCGACCTTGGTGTAAGCACCCAGACCAGCGAGCCAGATCTTGCGGGCATACGATTTGACGTCGCCCAGGGCGTTAGTTTCAACGTCGACTTTTTTCTTCAAAATAACTTTGGCCATGGTGCACCTCACGCGCAGAAGGGTCGAGGAACTGCCCGCAGAGAGTCGGGCTCAGGCACAAAGTAGTGAGAATAATTAGAAACGGCACCCTAACAACTGACATAAACAAGTAGGTACGCCGCCGAACCTGTGGGAGCGGGCTTGCCCGCGAAGAGGCCTGTACATCCGCAATATCTCCTGCGGCAGGAATATCGTCTTCGCGGGCAAGCCCGCTCCCACAGGGTTCTCATTCCACAGAAAGAAATGGATCAGGCCAGTGCTTTATCCAGAGCCCTTTCGATTTCCGATTTGATGGTGCCGCTCATGGCGGACATCAACAGGCCCAGCTCGACATCGACCTTGATCGAGTCTTCGCCCACATGCACCGCGCCTTTCACACCGGAACGCTTGAGGTTCAAGGTATCGCCGGACCACTGCGGCTCCAGGCCATATTGTTCGGACAGTTTCTGCGCCAACTTGTCGGCCTTCTCGCGGGCCGCTTCCTTACCCAGGCCGTGGGCACGCTCAACACTAATACGGGCCATCGAATGACTCCTGCTTTATCGTGACTTGCTCAAGACATCTTGACCCTGCATGCGTCAAAACGTCCCGGTAGTTGCCTATCTTACCTTCAGCCTTGCCAAGACAAAGCAGGCCACCGGGATTAGAATGTCCCGCATTCTCTTTTGGTGACAGCGATATGACTGATCAGCGCAAAGGCAGCGATGCCGAACCCACCACTCACTTCGGCTTCAAAAACGTTCCGGAAAGCCAGAAAGCGGAAAAAGTCGCTGAAGTTTTCCACTCGGTAGCCGCCAAGTACGACCTGATGAACGACCTCCTGTCGGGCGGCATGCACCGTCTGTGGAAGCGTTTCGCGATCGAGCTGTCGGGCGTGCGTACCGGTAACCGCGTGCTGGACATCGCCGGCGGCACTGGAGACCTGACCCGCAAGTTCTCGCACCTTGTAGGACCTACCGGTCAGGTAGTGTTGGCCGACATCAACGAATCCATGCTCAAGGTCGGTCGTGACCGCCTGCTGGACCTGGGTGTGTCCGGCAACGTCGAATTCGTCCAGGCCGATGCTGAAAAGCTGCCGTTTCCGGACAACCATTTCGATTGCGTGACCATCGCTTTCGGTCTGCGCAACGTGACGCATAAAGAAGACGCCCTGCGCTCGATGCTGCGTGTGCTGAAACCGGGCGGCCGTTTGCTGGTACTGGAGTTCTCCAAGCCGACCAACGCGCTGATGTCCAAAGCCTACGACGCCTATTCGTTCGCCTTCATGCCGTTGATGGGTAAGTTGATCACCAATGATTCGGAAAGCTATCGCTACCTGGCCGAATCGATCCGCATGCACCCGAATCAGGAAACCCTGAAGTCGATGATGGTCGAGGCCGGTTTTGACCGCGTGACCTATCACAACATGACCGCAGGCATCGTCGCCCTGCACCGCGGCATCAAGCCCTGATGTTGCTGGCCGGCCTGCTCGCCAGCGTTGAGCTTGGTCTGAACCGGGTGCTGCGTCTCGACAGCACGGCGCTGCCGCGGCTGGCGCATTTGAGTGGCAAGGTGATTGCCGTCGACTGCCGCAGCCCGGCGCTGCAAGTGTTCATCCTGCCCAGCGATGAAGGCCTGATGCTCGCCTCCCAGTGGGAAACCGGCGCCGACTGCACCTTGCGTGCACCGGCCTCAAGCCTGCTGAAACTGGCGACGAGCAAGGACAAGACTTCGGTCCTGCATGCCCCACAAGTCGAACTCGACGGCGATAGCGGCGTGCTGCTGGAACTGGCGGCGATCCTTCAGGACCTCGAACTGGACTGGGAGTACGAACTCTCACACTGGCTGGGACCTGTGACCACGCAACTGGTCGGCGGTCACCTGCGCAGCCGCGCACGCTGGTATCAGCAAGGGTTCGCCAGCCTGAACCAGAACCTGGGCGAATACCTGGCCGAAGAATCGCGCGCCCTCGTCGGTCAGCACGAAGCTGACGCCCGTTTTAATGAACTGGACCAGATCAAGCTCGATCTGGAACGACTCGAGGCGCGTTTCGAGCGCCTTTCCCGATCCCTCGACCCAAGCGATAACGCATGAAGCTGCTTGCCGTCCGCCGTTTGTTGCGCATCCAGCGCGTCGTGATCCGCTACCGCCTCGATGACTTGCTGTTCGCCCTGCCACTGCCCTGGTTTTTGCTGGCGATGCGCTACGCCTTGCCGTGGCGCTGGTTCCCGCGCAAGACGCTGGACCTGAGCCGTGGCGCGCGACTGCGCCTGGCATTGCAGGACCTGGGGCCGATTTTCATCAAGTTCGGCCAGATTCTTTCGACGCGCCGCGACCTGCTGCCCGAAGACATCGCCGATGAACTGATGAAGTTGCAGGACCGCGTACCGCCGTTCGACTCGCAGGTGTCGGTCCGACTGATCGAAGAACAGCTCGGCAAAAAAATCAGTGAAGTCTTCAGTCGTTTTGACGTCGAACCGCTGGCCTCGGCCTCGGTGGCGCAAGTGCATGCCGCGCAGCTGAAAACAGGTGAAGAAGTCGTCGTCAAAGTGATCCGCCCGGGCCTGAAACCGATCATTGCCCAGGACCTGGCGTGGCTGTTCATTCTCGCCCGCGCCGCGGAAAAACTCTCGGCCGACGCTCGCTTGCTGCACCCGGTGGACGTGGTCAGCGACTACGAAAAAACCATCTACGACGAACTCGACCTGCTGCGCGAGGCGGCTAACGCCAGCCAGCTGAAGCGCAACTTCGAAGGTTCGCCGCTGCTCTATGTGCCGCAAGTCTATTGGGACTGGTGCCGGCCGAAAGTGCTGGTGATGGAGCGCATCTACGGGATTCAGGTCACCGACCTTGCGACCCTGGCCGACCAGCGCACCGACATGAAAATGCTCGCCGAACGCGGCGTGGAGATTTTCTTCACCCAGGTGTTCCGCGACAGCTTCTTCCACGCCGACATGCACCCCGGCAACATCTTCGTCAGCACCGTGCAACCGTGGAGCCCGCAGTACATTGCGATCGACTGCGGCATCGTCGGCAGCCTGACTCCGGAAGACCAGGACTATCTGGCGCGCAACCTGTTCGCGTTCTTCAAACGTGATTATCGTCGTGTCGCGCAGTTGCACATCGATTCAGGCTGGGTGCCGGCGGAAACCAAACTCAACGAATTTGAAGCGGCGATCCGCACGGTGTGCGAGCCGATCTTCGAAAAACCGTTAAAAGATATTTCCTTCGGTCAGGTGCTGATGCGTCTGTTCCAGACCGCTCGACGCTTCAACATGGAAGTGCAGCCGCAGTTGGTGTTGCTGCAAAAAACCCTGTTGAACATCGAGGGCCTGGGTCGGCAGTTGTACCCGGACCTCGATCTGTGGAACACCGCCCAGCCGTTCCTCGAACGCTGGATGCGCGAGCGCGTCAGCCCGAAAGCCTTGATCGGCAACGTGCAGAGCCAATTCGAGCAGATCCCGCATCTGGCCAACATGGCCCGCGATCTGCTCGAGCGCATGTCCCAGCCCCACGCCAACGACCCGCAGCCCCCATGGCACAAGCGCAAGGACGACTGGTTCCTGCGTCTGCTTGGCACCGCTCATTTGGCCGGGGGTACGATACTCGCCGCCGGTGGCCCGTTGAACGAACTGGGGCACTGGCCCGCCGGAATCATGGTGGCGGTCGGCTTGTATCTGGTCGTTCGCCGATAGCCAGTTGGATCATCGACTGGCACACTGTTTGAACGCTGAATTTGAACATTGGCCTCAACTATTGAAGTAGAGCCCGCTGTCGGAGTCGAAGATGAAAAACTGGCTGGACGAGATCAAGTGGGACGCCGATGGCCTGGTACCGGCGATTGCCCAGGATCACAAGACCGGACGCGTCCTGATGATGGCCTGGATGAACCGTGAAGCACTGCAATTGACCATCACCGAGAACCGTGCCATTTACTGGTCACGTTCCCGTGGCAAGCTGTGGCGCAAGGGCGAAGAGTCCGGCCACGTGCAAACCCTGCATGAGATGCGCCTGGACTGTGACGCTGACGTGATCATCTTGATGGTCGAGCAGATCGGCGACATCGCCTGCCATACCGGCCGTCAGAGCTGCTTCTACCGTGTCTTCGAGAACGGCGACTGGAAAACCGTCGACCCGGTTCTCAAAGACCCGCACGCCATCTACTGCGCAGGACACACACATGAGTGACACCCTGACCCGTCTGGCCCAGGTGCTGGAAGAGCGCAAAGGCGCCGCTGCCGACAGCTCGTATGTCGCCAGCCTGTACCACAAGGGCTTGAACAAGATTCTGGAAAAAGTCGGCGAAGAGTCGGTCGAAACCATCATTGCCGCCAAGGATGCCGCCATCAGCGGTGACTGCAGCGATGTGATCTACGAGACCGCCGATTTGTGGTTCCACAGCATGGTCATGCTCGCCCAGCTGGGGCAGCATCCACAGGCTGTGCTCGATGAACTGGACCGTCGTTTCGGTCTGTCCGGACACGCCGAGAAAGCCTCTCGCCCGTCCGCCTGAACAACTATTAGAGAGGAACGCAACATGGGCATTTTTGACTGGAAACACTGGGTCGTCATCCTGGTTGTCGTGGTGCTGGTGTTCGGCACCAAGAAACTGAAAAACCTCGGCACTGACGTGGGCGAGTCGATCAAGGGCTTTCGTAAAGCCATGAACGACGACGAGAAACCGGCCGACCCGACAGCGACCCCGGCCCAACCGGTTCCACCTGTTCAGCCACAGACCACACAGTCCGTGAACCCGCCGCACACCATCGACGTGCAGGCGCAAAAAGTCGAAGAGCCGATCCGCAAAGACGTGTGAGCACTGACTAATGTTTGGTATCAGCTTCTCTGAACTGCTGCTCGTCGGCCTCGTCGCCCTGCTGGTGCTGGGCCCCGAGCGTCTGCCGGGCGCTGCGCGCACCGCCGGCCTGTGGGTCGGGCGGCTCAAGCGCAGCTTCAACGCGATCAAACAGGAAGTTGAACGTGAAATCGGTGCCGACGAGATTCGCCGGCAACTGCACAACGAGCACATTCTGTCCCTGGAGCAG
This sequence comes from Pseudomonas wuhanensis, assembly GCF_030687395.1. Lineage (GTDB taxonomy): Bacteria > Pseudomonadota > Gammaproteobacteria > Pseudomonadales > Pseudomonadaceae > Aquipseudomonas > Aquipseudomonas wuhanensis. Next base: position 6,178,802 of record NZ_CP117430.1, read on the forward strand.
GAGGCGCGGAAGATTTTCACGCCGACTCAGCAGGAGCCGACGCCAGTGGAACCAGTAGCGACGCAGACGATTCATGCGCCAGCGACTGACGCTACGCCGGTGGTTGCAGTCGCTGAACCTGCTACTCCAGTAGAACCTGTTGCTCCTGCCGCCGCGCCGACAACACCGGCGCCTCACGACACCACTTTGCCGCCGCGAGCCTCATGAGCGATCTCCCCGAAAACGACCAGCACATGCCGCTGGTTTCGCACCTCACCGAGTTGCGCACCCGCCTGCTGCGCTGTGTAGCGGCGATTTTCATTATCTTTGCCGGGCTGTTCGCCTTCACCCAGCAGATCTACACCTTCGTCTCCACGCCGCTGCGCCAGTACCTGCCGGCCGGCGCGACGATGATCGCCACCGACGTGTCGTCGCCGTTCCTGACGCCGCTGAAGCTGACCATGATGGTGTCGCTGTTCCTGGCGATCCCGGTGATCCTGCATCAGATCTGGGGCTTCATCGCGCCGGGCCTGTACAAGCATGAAAAGCGCATCGCGGTGCCGTTGCTGGTGTCCAGCATCATGCTGTTCTACGCCGGCATGGCGTTCGCCTATTACCTGGTGTTCCCGCTGATTTTCAAATTTTTCGCCGCCGCCACCCCGGCCGGCGTGGAAATGATGACCGACATCAGCAGCTACCTCGACTTCGTCATGACGCTGTTCTTCGCCTTCGGCGTGGCGTTCGAGATCCCGGTGGCCGTGGTGCTGCTGGTATGGATCGGCGTGGTCAACGTCGCCTACCTGAAGAAAATCCGCCCGTACGTGATCATCGGCTGCTTCGTGGTCGGCATGATCCTGACGCCGCCGGACATCTTCTCGCAGACGCTGTTGGCGGTGCCGATGTGGCTGCTGTTCGAGATCGGCATCCTTTTCGGCGGCCTGATCAGCAAGCGCGGCGAACATCCGGACGACCAGCCGGCTGACGATCACAACGACCAGCCGCCAGCGACCAAAGCGTGAACCTGCTGCTCCTCGAAGAGGCCGACTTCATTGCGGCCGACCGGGCGATCCTGCGCGATCGGAGGTTGACTCATATGCAGGAAGTCCACCGCTGTGAAGTGGGTGACAGCATGCGCGTCGGGCGTATCGGCGGGCTGATGGGGGCCGCCGAAGTACTGCGTCTGGACGCCGACGAAGCCGAGTTGCGCGTCACCCTCGACCAGCCGCCACCGGCCAAGCTGCCACTGACTTTGGTGTTGGCCCTGCCGCGACCGAAAATGCTCCGTCGGGTGTTTCAGACCGTGGCGGCCATGGGTGTGCCGCGCATCGTGCTGGTGAACAGCTATCGCGTCGAGAAGAGCTTCTGGCAAACCCCGTTCCTGGAGCCCGAGGCGATTCGCGAGCAATTGATCCTGGGGCTTGAACAGGCCCGGGACAGCGTGCTGCCGGAGGTCGTCATCGAGAAGCGCTTCAAGCCCTTTGTGGAAGACCGTCTGCCGGCCATTACCGAAGGCACTCTCGGTCTGGTCGGTCATCCCGGTAACTACCCGCCCTGCCCCCGTGGCCTGAACGAACCCGTGACCCTGGCCATCGGCCCCGAAGGCGGCTGGATTCCCTACGAAATCGACTTGCTGGGCAAGGCCGGCCTGCAACCGGTGCAACTGGGCGAGCGCATCCTGCGGGTCGAAACCGCCGTCACCGCACTGCTCGCACGCCTGTTCTAACCCCAGACACTTACCCTGTGGCGAGGGAGCTTGCTCCCGCTCGGCTGCGAAGCAGTCGTAAAACCAGTGAATGCGGTCTTGCTGGAAAAAAGCGGTGGCCGCTTCGCGCCCAAGCGGGAGCAAGCTCCCTCGCCACAAGTGCTTACTCCCCTACAGATCCCTGTCTGCCTGCCGATACAGTCCCCATAAAACCGATTAATGGTCCGAGGGGAGTTGCAGCATGTACCGTTGGCTAGCCGAGAAACTGGGAAACGTAAGCGTCAATCGCAAACTGGGTGTCGGCTTCGGTCTGGTGCTGCTTCTGACTTTGTTGATCACCTTCACAGGCTGGACCGGCCTGAGCGGTGTGATCAGCCGTGGCGATACGCTTGGGTTTATTTCCAGCCTCAATGAGCTGACCAAAGACCTGCGCCTGGCCCGCCTGGATTACGACATGCGCCGTGGCGAACAAGGCCCGGGCGCCGTCAACGGGCTACTCGGCCAACTCGATGACGGCCTGAAAACCGCCCGCACGCTGATCGAACAACCTGCCGACGTGGCAATGATCGACCAGCAGCTCGCCGCCGTCAGCGAGTACAAACGCGCCTTCGCTGATATGACTCAGGCCACTGCCACCCGCGAAGACGCTCGCAGCAAATTGGGAGCCACTGCCGATAATGCCGTGGCCCGGGTTGCTGAAGTCGAAAAATCCCTGTTGCAAGGCGACAGCGTCGCTCAGTTCAACAGCGTGATTGACCTGAGCAAACTGATCCAGCAGGCACGCTTCCAGGTGCGCGGCTACACCTACAGTGGCAAGCCCGAGGCCGAGCAACCGGCGCTGGACGCCATCAACAACGCTCTGAAGAACCTCGAAAGCCTGCCGTCTCTATTGCCGGAACAACACATCGCCAACCTGCAACAGGCGACCGACTCGCTTAAAGCCTATCGCGCGGCCGTCAGCCAGTTCCGCGATTCCCAGGTCGCCAGTGCCGCCGCGCTCAAACGTATGAGCGCGCAGGGCGATATTCTGCTCGACACCAGCAAAAAGCTGACCGCCTCGCAAACTGTCGTGCGCGACACCGATGCCTCGTCTGCCAAGCATCTGCTGCTGATGGCCACCGTCCTGGCGTCAGCCTTTGGTTTGTTCGCGGCCTGGGCCATCACCCGTCAGATCGTCATTCCCCTGAGCCAGACCCTGAAAGTGGCCGAGCGTGTCGCGGCGGGTGACCTGACCCACAACCTGACCTCCGAACGCCAGGACGAACTGGGTCAGCTACAGCGCGCCATGCAGAGTATGACCCTGGGTCTGCGAGAACTGATCGGTGGCATTAGCGATGGCGTGACCCAAATCGCCAGCGCCGCCGAAGAACTGTCAGCCGTGACCGAGCAAACCAGCGCCGGGGTCAACAGCCAGAAGGTCGAGACCGATCAGGTAGCCACCGCCATGCACGAGATGACTGCCACGGTGCAGGAAGTCGCGCGTAACGCCGAGGAAGCGTCCGAAGCCGCCGTTGCCGCCGACCAGCAGGCCCGCGAGGGTGACAAGGTGGTTGGCGAAGCCATCGCCCAGATCGAACGCCTGGCTACCGAAGTCGGTAACTCCACTGCCGCCATGGGCGATCTGAAGCGCGAAAGCGACAAGATCGGCAGTGTGCTCGACGTGATCAAGTCCGTGGCCCAGCAAACCAACCTGCTGGCGCTCAACGCCGCCATCGAAGCTGCCCGCGCCGGCGAGGCCGGGCGCGGTTTTGCGGTGGTCGCTGACGAAGTCCGCAGCCTGGCCCAGCGTACCCAGAAGTCCACCGAAGAAATCGAAGAGTTGATCGTCGGCCTGCAAACCGGCACTCAGCAAGTCGCGACCATCATGGACAACAGCCGCAGCCTGACCGACAGCAGCGTCGAACTGACCCGCCGCGCGGGCAGCTCGCTGGAAAGCATCACCCGCACCGTGTCGGCAATCCAGTCGATGAACCAGCAGATCGCCGCCGCCGCCGAGCAACAGAGCGCGGTGGCTGAAGAGATCAACCGCAGCGTGCTGAACGTGCGTGATGTGTCCGAGCAGACTTCGGCCGCCAGTGAAGAGACCGCGGCCTCCAGCGTTGAGCTGGCGCGGCTGGGAACGCATTTGCAGATGCTGGTGGGGCGGTTCAAGGTTTGAGCTGATGCGGGTATCCCGGTTTGCTTGAAACCGGGGTGATGCCATCGCGGGCAAGCCCGCTCCCACAGGATCCTCGCTGAACACAAAAGTTGTGTTCGGTCAGATCATCACCACAAAAAAACCCCGCTTTCGCGGGGTTTTTCATTAGGCCAACTGAGGCTGCACGCTCAGCGGCTTGAGCGGCAACAGCGGCGCATGGGGATCGGCATCCACCGATGTGCGCCAGGCTTGTAGCCATTCGGCGTGGCCTTCGTTCCAGACCTGCTCATGCAAGCGACCCAGTGCCACCGGATCACTCAGCAGAGCCACGCGCTCGTTGTTGGTCAGCCCGGCAGGCCCGACCTTCATCGCGTGGCGAACCCGCTCGATACGCAGCCATTCGATCGGCTCGGCCTGACGGTGACGGGACGTCGCCAGCGCGCACGCCAAGGCGTTCTGCTGTGGATCGACCACTGCCCGGACGAAACCGTCGTTCAGCGCATGCCAACGGTTTTCGTGGGTGTACTGGTCGGTTGCCAGCAACGCCTGTGGCGGATTGTATTCCTCAGGGATCAGGAACAGGCTTTCGTCACGGGACTTGAGGCCCAGGCCGACACGGCTGGAGATCACCGATACCGGGATCGACAGCATCAGCGAACCGACAATCGGCACAAGCCACCACAGGAAGCTCGGGTTCAGCCAGATCACCAACAGCGCCCAGAAAAAGCCCAGCAAGGTTTGTGGACCGTGGCGTTTGACCGCTTCGCTCCATGGCGTGGAGTCATCGTCACGTTGTGGCGAGTTCCAGGTCGCGGCCCAGCCGAGGAACGCGGCGAGTACGAAACGGGTGTGGAAAATCATCCGCACCGGCGCCAGCAGCATGGAGAACAACATCTCCAGCAGCATCGACAGCGTCACCTTGAACTTGCCACCGAACTCTTTAGCGCCCTTGGCCCAGATCAGGATGATGCTCAGCAATTTCGGCAGGAACAGCAGCACGATGGTCGTCGAGAACAACGCAATTGCCTTGTCCGGCTGCCATTGTGGCCACAGCGGATAGAGCTGACGCGGTTCCAGGAAGTATTGCGGCTCCATCAACGTGTTGACCGCCAGCAAGGCCGTCGACAACACCAGGAACAAGAACCACAACGGCGCAGACAGGTACGACATTACGCCGGTCAGGAACACCGCACGGTGCACCGGGTGCATGCCTTTGACCAGGAACAGCCGGAAGTTCATCAGGTTACCGTGGCACCAGCGACGGTCACGCTTGAGTTCGTCCAGCAGATTCGGCGGCAGTTCTTCGTAGCTGCCCGGCAAGTCGTAGGCAATCCACACGCCCCAGCCGGCACGGCGCATCAGCGCAGCTTCGACGAAGTCGTGGGACAGAATCGCACCGGCAAACGCGCCTTTACCGGGCAACGGCGCCAAGGCGCAGTGCTCGATGAACGGCTTCATGCGGATAATCGCGTTGTGACCCCAGTAGTGGGATTCACCCAACTGCCAGAAGTGCAGACCGGCAGTGAACAGCGGACCGTACACACGCGTGGCGAACTGCTGCATACGCGCATAAAGGGTGTCCATGCCCGACGCACGCGGCGCGGTCTGGATGATCCCGGCGTCCGGCGTGGCTTCCATCAGGCGCACCAGACTGCTCAGGCATTCGCCGCTCATCACGCTGTCGGCGTCGAGCACGACCATGTACTTGTAGTCACCGCCCCAACGACGGCAGAAGTCGTCGAGGTTGCCGCTTTTACGTTTTACGCGACGACGACGGCGGCGGTAGAAAATCTTGCCGAAGCCCTTGGCTTCACGGCAGACGTCCAGCCAGGCCTGCTGCTCGGCGACGCAGATGTCGGCGTCGTTACTGTCGCTGAGTACGAAAAAGTCGAAGCGATCCAGGTTACCCGAGGCCGCAACCGATTCGAAGGTCGCCCGCAAACCGGCGAACACCCGCGGCACGTCTTCGTTGCAGATCGGCATCACCAGTGCGGTGCGTGCGTCCTTGGCGATCGGCTCGTTGCCGGCGCTGGCGCCGGAAATGCGGTACTTGTCACGCCCGGTGAGCAACTCGAGGAAGCCCATCAGCGCAGTCCAGAAACCGGCCGACACCCAGCAGAACAGAATCCCGAACATAATCAGGATGCTGGTTTGCAAGGCATATGGCAGCACTTGCGTGGCGGTTTGGGTCAGAGGTTGGTGCAGGACTTCTTCAAGATCGACGAACGACCAGCCCTGGTACGGCATGATGCCTTTCATGTACCAGCCGGCGACGATCGTCTGACCGAGCATCAGCACCAGAAGAATGTAGCGTCGGATCGAACCGACGGTGCGCCAGCGAGCCGCCGGCAGCACGTTCTCATCTTTGGGCGGTGCTGGCGGATTGGTGCGACCGGTCAGCCGACGCCAGCCACGCACCAGAATGTTGGTGCGCCACGGCTCCGGCACGACTTTGGTCCGACGGATCGGTGGAGTTGCCTTCAGGCAAACCCGGCCACTGGCGTCGAGCACCAGCATTTCCGCATCCGCCAGTTCTTCGGCAGAGTTCAGGGTCAGGCGCCGGCCGACAGAGGCTTGAGCAGCCTCGGTCGGCGCGTCGAACGTCGAGGACGACAGACGTTCGTGCAGTTCACTGAAAGACTTGCAGCCCGCGAGTTCCGCTCGCTGCTCGTCGCTCATCGGCAAATGCGCCAGGTACTCGGCAAGCGTTTGTGACTGTACGTGTGAATTACTCATCGGCGGGCAACTGATAGCTCCAGGTCTCGGTCAGGACTTGCTCAGTCGGTGCCGATTCCGGTGTGGCAGGGGCCGCTTCGGCAGCGACAGGCTGCTTGGCGTCTTTGTTGTCCTTGTCCTTGGTATCCTTGACTTGCTGGGCTTGTCCTTCAGCCTGCTTGGCTTCCTTGTCCTTCTTCTCTTGCTGGCGGGCGGCGATCTTGTCGGCCTTGGCAACGGAAGAAGTGGACGCTGGCGCCGCGGTCTTGAGCGCCTCGGCAGGCGAGATGTTCTTGACCAGCGCAGCCCGCATTTCGGTGGCCTTGCTTGGATCCTTGATCTTCATCCGCAAAGTCAGGCGCCAGCCCTTGGTTTCAGGGTTGTAACGGACGCTGTTCTCGACCAGTTCTGCGTTGTCGCCAACACTCACCTGGCTGCGCACTTCAGCATCTTCCGGCAGGACTTGCAGGGACGGGCCTTCGAAATCCACCAGGTAGGCCACGCTGCCGTCCGGCTGACGAATCAGGTTCGACTGCTTGACGTCACCCGTGGAACGCAGGGTCTGTTGAACCCAGGCGCTGTCCGGCGAATGCAGGGAGGCTTCGTCGAGGGTCCAGTGCATGCGGTAGGCAACGTCCAGGGACTGACCAGGCTCAGGCAGTTTTTCCGGGCTCCAGAAAGCGACGATATTGTCGTTGGTTTCGTCGGCGGTAGGAATCTCTACCAGATCGACGGAGCCTTTGCCCCAATCGCCTTTCGGTTCGATCCAGGCACTTGGACGCTTGTCGTAGCGGTCATCGAGGTCTTCGTAGTGACTGAAGTCACGGCCACGTTGCAGCAAACCGAAACCGCGCGGGTTCTCGATCGAGAAGTTGCTCACCGCCAGGTGTTTCGGGTTGTTCAGTGGGCGCCAGATCCATTCACCGTTGCCGGCATGGATCGACAGACCGCTGGAATCGTGCAGTTCGCGACGGTAGTTCAGCACTTTCGACGGCTGGTTGGCGCCGAACAGGAACATGCTGGTCAGCGGCGCAACGCCAAGCTTGGTGACTTTGTCACGCAGGAACATCTTGGCCTTGACGTCGACGACCGTGTCGCTGCCCGGCCGCACGGTCAGGCGATAGGCACCGGTGGCGCGCGGCGAATCCAGCAGGGCGAAGATCACCAGATGCTTGTCGCCCGGCTTGGGCTGTTGAATCCAGAATTCGGTGAAGCGCGGGAACTCTTCGCCGGACGGCAACGCGGTATCGATGGCCATGCCGCGAGCGGACAGCCCGTAGGTCTGCCCCTTGCCGATGACGCGGAAATAACTCGCGCCGAGCATGGTCATGATTTCGTCTTGCTTGTCAGCCTTGTTGATCGGGTACAGCACACGGAAACCGGCATAACCCAGCTGTTCGGTGGCTTTAGGATCGAACTTCACGTCGCCGAAATCGAAACGACTTGGGTCGTATTTGATCTCTTCGACGGTGTTGGCCGTGATTTCGTTGATTTTCACCGGCGTATCGAAGTGCATACCCTGGTGATAGAACGACAGTTTGAAGGGGGTTTTCTGGTTCGCCCATTCGGCTTTTTCCGTGAGGAACCGAATTTTTTGATAGTCCGCGAATTTCATCTCGCGAAATTCATTCGGCAGGTTACTGCGCGGGGCCTCGTATTTTTGCCCGGCCAGCTCTTTTGCCTTGACCGATACGTCATCCAGATTGAATGCCCAAAGTTGGCCGGTGCTGAACAGGCAGAGCAGTGCAGAGCCTGCTACCAGAGCGCTTCGAAACCGTTTGGCAGACAATTTTGGTGCATTACAGGGACTAACAATCACGAGCAACCCTCGCCGAAAACAGATCAAAAAACCAACGGCCAGTTAAAGCGCCAGCACGGTGTGCGGTGGAAAAAAACCGACCCTGCGAACGACTCTTGCCAAGTTGGCGAGCATTGTTCCGACTCCTATGGGGCAAAATGATTCCCCAACAGGTCTCGGACAAGTCTCTACCTAAGTCAAAACGGACCAACGAACGCTGATCCCCGTAGCGCGCGATTATCTAGTAGGCCGCGTTACAACGCATCAGGGGGGACCAAGTATTTATCGGGAAAAGCCCCCGTTTTCAGCCGAAATGCACTTAAAAAGATGTTTCAAGCGCTTTCACGTCTGTAACAGGAAGGTGACCGGGCCATCATTGACCAGGTGCACCTGCATATCCGCGCCGAATCTACCTGATGCCACAGTGCCATGCACCTGTTTCGCTTTGCCCAATAGATAGTCGAACAGCGCCTCGCCCAAAGCCGGAGGAGCCGCAGTCGAAAAACTTGGGCGCAACCCGTTTTTGGTGTCGGCGGCCAGGGTGAACTGCGAGACCAGCAACAACCCGCCGCCTACGTCCGCCAAGGACAGATTCATCTTGCCCTCGGCGTCGCTGAATACTCGATAGTTAAGCAGTTTATGCAGAAGTTTGTCGGCGCTGGCCCGAGTATCGTCGGGCTCAACCGCCACCAGCACCAGCAACCCCTGATCTATCGACCCAACCACCTCCCCCGCAACCTCGACTCGCGCGCCACGCACGCGTTGCAGCAGGCCCTTCATGCTTCGTCAGGCGACAGGTTGAGCATACGGCGGGCCATCAGATCAGCGGCGCGTACCAAGGCATCGGTGATACCCGATTCGGACGCCGCATGGCCGGCGTCGCGAATCACCTGCAATTCGCTGTTCGGCCAGGCCTGATGCAATTCCCAGGCGTTGTCCAACGGACAAATCACATCGTAACGACCATGAACGATAACGCCAGGCAGGTGGGCGATCTTGGCCATGTCACGAATCAGCTGGTTCGGCTCGAGGAAAGCATTGTTGGTGAAGTAGTGACACTCGATACGGGCGATGGACAACGCACGCTGAGGCTCGGAGAAGCGGTCGACCACCAGCGGATTCGGCCGCAGGGTGGCGGTGCGGCCTTCCCACATGGACCAGGCTTTGGCCGCGTGCATCTGGGCGATCTGATCGTTGCCGACCAGGCGCTTGTGGAACGCCGAGAGCAAGTCGTGGCGTTCGTCCTGCGGGATCGGGGCGATGTAGTCCTGCCAGTAATCGGGAAACAGGCGACTGGCGCCACACTGGTAGAACCACTCGATTTCCTGGGGACGGCAAAGAAAAATCCCGCGCAGAATCAAACCGTGCACGCGTTCCGGATGGGTTTGCGCGTAGGCCAGGGCCAGGGTCGAACCCCAGGAGCCGCCGAACAGCACCCATTTGTCGATGCCCAGGTGCTTGCGAATCCGCTCGAGGTCGGCGACCAGATCCCAGGTGGTGTTGTTCTCAAGGCTGGCGTGGGGTGTGGAGCGACCGCAACCGCGCTGGTCGAAGGTGACAATGCGATACAGGTTCGGATCGAAATACCGGCGGCTCTGCGCATCACACCCGGCACCGGGGCCGCCGTGAATGAACACCACCGGCAAACCTTCCGGCGAACCGCTTTCGTCGACATACAGCGTGTGGGTTTTATCGACGGCCAGATCGTGCCGGGCGTGGGGTTTGATCTGCGGGTACAAAGTCTGCATTGCGCGCTCCGTAAGGGGTCGAGGTCATCCCTGAGGGGACTTCTATTATTCTGCCGTCCGGCATCATAAACCCGAATTACTTCAATGAGCATGCCCCTTGGAGCGTCGGCGTTTGTCAGCCCGTCGTATCAGCCAGATAGCCGAGCAGGGTTTCATAGAGTCGGTCGACCTCGGCGACCTGCCCCCGCGCCCGCAAACAGCCGTGAACCAGCCCCTCCCCGTAATATAGCGTTGCGCTCACGCCCGCGGCGTTGAGTCGCTCGGCGTAACGCACACCGTCATCGCGCAGCGGGTCGAACTGCGCCACGGCGATCAACGCCGGCGGCAGACCGCTGAAATCGTCGGCGAGCAAGGGCATCGCATAGGCACCCGGTTGTCGGGTTCCGCCTAAATACAACGCGTGATAACAATCCAGATCACTACTGCTGAGCAATGGCGCGTCGGCGCATTCGCTGCGCGACGGCAATCGGTGATCGCCGCCCAGTCCCGGATAGACTAGAACTTGCGCGCACGGCATTGGCTCGCCGGCATCGCGCAAAGCGAGGCACAACGCAGCGGCGAGATTGCCGCCAGCACTGTCGCCTGCCACCAGGGTCCGCGCAGGGTCGAGCTGAAACGGTCCTGTGCGCAACGCGCGCCAGACACTCAGGCAGTCATCGAACGCCGCCGAAAACGGATGCTCCGGCGCCAATCGATAATCGACGGCGATCACCAGCACCCCGAGCACCGACGCCAGTTCGGCGCAGATGAAGGCGTGGGAATCCAGATCCCCCACCACCCAGCCGCCGCCGTGCAGGTACACGATGCACGGCCAACCGTTGGTCGGCGGCATGACCGGCGGTTGCCAGAAACGCACGGCCACGCCTGCCAATTGGAAGTCGACCACCTCAAGCCCCACAGGACGCGGCGGGGTGAATGCTCGGCACATCTCGCTGTAGGCCTGACGCAAACCGGTGAGGCTGCTGTCGGTGCTGTTAAAGCTGAGGGTTTTCTCGACGAAAGCCGTCATCTGTTCAGAGAGTGGATAAAGAGCCATGAGCTTGCAGCCAGCAAAATAGAGGGGGTCAAAAGATTTGAACAACGCAAATCCTGTGGGAGCGTGGCTTGCCCGCGATGAATGCACCGCGGTTTTTCAGGTATCACGCGTCATCGTTCATCGCGGGCAAGCCACGCTCCCACAGGTTATGCGCTTCCCTCAGGGATCCCGCTCGACCAGTCAGTTTTTCAAACTGGCCTGAACAGTTGCCACGCCTTCCTTGCCATCGAAACTGCTGACACCCGCCAGCCAACGCTGAAGGTCTTCGGGATGATCACGCAGCCATTGCCTGGCGACCTCCTGCGGCGTCTTGCGCTCCATGATCGGCACCATCAACTGGCTTTCCTGAGCCGCGGTAAAGGTCAGGTTTTCCAGCAGGCGGTTCACGTTCGGGCAACGCTCGGCATAGTCCGGCGCGGTCACGATGGAAACGGTCGCCGCGCCTTCGTTCGGGCCGTAGACGTCTTCGCTGCCGCTCAGGTAGGCGATGTTCATGTTGATGTTCATCGGATGCGGGGTCCAGCCGACGAACACCACGAACTCTTTGCGATTGACCGCCCGTTGCACGGCGGCGAGCATCCCGGCCTCACCGGACTCGATCAGCTTGAAGTCCTTCAAACCGAAGCGGTTGGTCTCGATCATGGTTTTGATGGTGGTGTTGGCACCGCTGCCTGGCTCGATGCCGTAGATTTTGCCGCCCAACTGATCCTTGAACCTGGCGATGTCAGCGAAGGTTTTCAGGCCGGCGGCAGCCACGTAATCAGGTACGGCGAGCGTCGCCTGGGCGTCGGCCAGGCTCGGCTTGTCCATGACTTTCACCTGATTGGCGGCCACGAACGGGGCGATATTCTTGTCCATCGCCGGTTTCCAGTAACCGAGGAAGATATCCAGACGCTTGTCGCGGATGCCGGCGAAGATGATTTGCTGCACGGCGCTGGTTTGTTTGCTTTCGTAGCCGAGGCCGTTGAGCAACACGTCAGCCATGCCGCTGGTGGCGATGACGTCGGTCCAGTTGACCACGCCCATGCGTACGGTCTTGCAGGAAGCGGGGTCGTTGGCGAAAACGCTGGTGCTCAGAAGAGCAGTGCCGGTGAGGATTAACAGACAGCGGTTGAACAGTCGTTTCATCGGAAGGCTCGCTCGGCAGCAGATTATTGTGGGCCCGGTGTCTTTGCGCACCGTGCCCACAACGTTACGCAGCGCCGAGACGGCGAAAGTGACCTGTGGCGACCGTGTTTTGCACGGTGGCGACTGTCTCAACCGATCGTTCCCATGCTCTGCGTGGGAATGCAGCCCGTGACGCTCCGCGTCACTGGACGCGGAGCGTCCCTAGAGGCATTCCCACGCGGAGCGTGGGAACGATCAGTCAGCCGTAGTGCTTTTCGCCCCACGCCAGCAGCCCTTGCAGCAATTCCCTGAGCACCACTTGCGTCGGCGCCGCCAGGTCCGGGCGATAGCGGAATGGCTCAAACTCTTCCATGTACGTGCACTGACCCAACTCCAGCTGCACGGCATGGATGTTCTCGGCCGGGTTGCCGTAATGCCGGGTGATGTGCCCGCCCTTGAAACGCCCGTTCAACACATGGCTGTAATCGGCGTGCTTCGCGCAGATGGCTTCCAGTTGGCTGGCCAATTGTGGATCGCAACTGGCGCCGTTGAAGGTGCCGAGGTTGAAGTCCGGCAGCTTGCCGTCAAACAGGTGCGGGATGATCGAGCGGATCGAGTGCGCATCGAACAGCAGCGCGTAGCCAAACTCTGCTTTCAGTCGCGCCAATTCCTCCTGCAAGGTGCGGTGGTATGGCGTCCAGATGTGCTCCAGATAAGTTGCCCGCTCTGCGGCCGATGGCTCCAGCCCTTCGCGAAACAACGGAATACCGTCGAACAACGTCGCCGGGTACAGGCCAGTGGTGGCGCCGATATATAAAGGCTTGTCGTCCGACGGCCGGTTCAGGTCGATGACAAATCGCGAGTACTCGGCGGCCAGGGTGCTGGCACCCAGCTCGGCGGCGAATTCGTAAAGCCTGGGGATGTGCCAGTCGGTGTCCGGCAGGCTTTTCGCGTCGGGAATCAACCCGGCTTCGACCGCTGGGGTCAGGCGCAGACCGGCGTGGGGCATGCTGATCAGCAGCGGCACGCGGCCTTGTTTGAAGTTCAGAACCTTATCCACAACTGCTCTCCTAAACGCTCGTTTCGACGCCGTGACGCACGACGCGTTTTTCCAGATCGCCGCCCAGCCAGTAAGACAGGTCGGCCGGTCGATCGATTTGCCAAGCGACGAAGTCTGCGACCTTGCCGGCTTCCAGCGAACCGTGAGTCTGGCCCATGCCCAATGCGGTGGCGGCATGAATAGTCGCGCCAGCCAGGGCTTCTTCCGGGGTCATGCGGAAACAGGTGCAGGCCATGTTCAACATCAAGCGCAGCGATAAGGCTGGCGACGTACCCGGATTGAGGTCGCTGGCGATGGCGATTTTTACCCCGTGTTTGCGCAGGGCTTCCATCGGCGGCAATTGGGTTTCCCGCAGGAAGTAAAACGCGCCGGGCAGCAATACCGCGACGGTGCCGGACTTGGCCATGGCGATGGCGTCGTCTTCGGTCATGAATTCCAGATGATCGGCGGACAGTGCGTGGTAGCGCGCCGCCAGGCTCGAACCGTGCAGCGACGACAATTGCTCGGCGTGTAACTTCACCGGCAAGCCGAGGTTCTGCGCGGCAACGAACACCCGCTCGACCTGCTCTGGCGAAAACGCCAGGTACTCGCAGAACGCGTCCACCGCATCCACCAGCCCTTCGGCCGCCAGGGCCGGGAGCATTTCACTGCAGATGTGATCGATGTAAGCGTCGGCGCGGTCCGCGTATTCCGGCGGCAGAGCGTGGGCGGCCAGGCAAGTGCTGCGCACGCTGACCGGTAGCTCGGTGCCGAGACGGCGGATCACCCGCAGGATTTTTCGTTCGCTGGCCAAGTCCAGGCCGTAGCCGGACTTCATCTCGACCGTGGTCACGCCATCGCGCATCAGGCTTTTCAGACGCTTGGCGGCGCTGGCGAACAGCTCGTCTTCGCTGGCAGCGCGGGTGGCGCGCACGGTGCTGGCAATGCCGCCGCCGGCAGCGGCAATTTCCGCGTAACTGACGCCTTGCAGGCGCTGCTCGAATTCGCCGCTGCGGTTGCCGCCGAACACCGTGTGGGTGTGGCAGTCGATCAGGCCCGGGGTGACCCAGGCCCCGCTCAAGTCATTGACGGCCGGGTATTCGCCGGCCGGCAGTTCGGCGCTTGGGCCGATCCACTCAATGTGCGCACCGGACGTCACGATGGCCGCATCCTCGATGATCGAGTAGACGCCTTGCGCCATGGTTGCGACGTGGCAGTGTTGCCAGAGCGTTTTCATCCTTGGCCTCCGTTAGGTTATCGATGAGAAAAAGTAGGTTCCTGTTCCACCGGCACCGCCTTGCCTGCCGCCGGTTTGACCCACGTCAGGTAGGCCAGCACCAGCAACACAATCCAGACCACGCCGACGATCAACGCCGCCTGGGTATCCGGGAAATAGCCCAGCACGCCGAAGATGAACAGCATGAAGGCAATCGCCGCCATCGGCGCATAGGGCCAGAACGGCACCGGGAATTTCAATTGCGCGACCTGCTCGGCACTCATGGAACGACGCATGGCCACTTGGGTGAACAGAATCATCAGCCAGACCCACACCGTGGCAAAGGTTGCGACGGAGGCGATCAGCAGGAAGACGTTTTCCGGGATCAGGTAGTTCAACAACACGCCCAGCAGCAGCGCACAGCTCATCACCACCACCGTCAACCACGGCACGCCATTGCGCGACAAGCGGGCGAAGCCTTTGGGTGCGTGCCCTTGCTGAGCCAGGCCATACATCATGCGACCCGCGCCGAAGATGTCACTGTTGATGGCCGACACCGCCGCCGAGATCACCACAATATTGAGGATGGTCGCCGCCGAGCTGATCCCCAGGTTGTCGAAAATCTGCACGAACGGGCTGCCTTGGCTGCCGATCTGCTGCCACGGAAAGATCGACATCAGCACCAGCATCGTCAGCACGTAGAACAGCAAAATACGCAGCGGTACGGCATTGATCGCCCGGGGTAGCACGCGCTGCGGGTCTTTGGCTTCACCGGCGGTAACGCCGATGATTTCAATGCCACCAAAGGCAAACATCACCACCGCAAACGAAGCGATCAGGCCACCCACGCCGTTGGGCATGAAGCCGCCATGGCTCCAGAGATTACTGATATCGGTCGCCTGGGCACCGGGCGCACTGCTGATACCAAACAACATGATGCCGAAACCGCCCAGGATCATCGCGACAATGGCCGCGACCTTGAGCAGCGACAACCAGAACTCCATTTCACCGAAGACTTTGACGTTACACAGGTTCAAGCCACCGACCACCGAAACGATGCCCAGCACCCAGATCCAGCGGGAGACTTCCGGAAACCAGAACCCCATATAAATACCGAATGCGGTCACGTCAGCCATGCCGACGATGACCATTTCAAATGCGTAGGTCCAACCGAGGATGAAACCCGCCATCGGCCCCAGATAGGTGCTGGCGTATTGGCCGAATGAGCCGGCCACCGGGTTGTGCACCGCCATCTCGCCGAGGGCGCGCATGACCATGAACACTGCAGCGCCACCAATCAGGTAAGCGAGCAGGACTGCGGGGCCGGCCATTTGAATGGCCGAGGCAGAACCGTAAAACAGCCCGGTGCCGATCGCCGACCCCAGTGCCATGAAGCGAATATGTCGGGCAGAGAGCCCGCGTTTCAACCCTTTTGCTGGCTGTTGCATTTCTCGTCCTTAATTATTCTTATTCGACGCTAAATGATCGTTCCCACGCTCCGCGTGGGAATGCCTCTGGGGACGCTCCGCGTCCAGTGACGCGGAGCGTCACGGAGCTGCATTCCCACGCAGAGCATGGGAACGATCATCAGAGAGCTATTACAGGCTAGGCAGCAACTTCGCCGTCACCAGGTCATTCAGGCAACGCGTAGCCAACAACTCACTGGCCGCATTGATGTCCGGCGCAAAGAAGCGATCCTTCTCATAGAACGGCACTTCAGCGCGCAGGATGGCGCGGGCCTTTTCCAGTTTTGGCGAGGTTTTCAGACCGTCGCGCAAATCCAGCCCCTGGGCTGCAGCCAACCATTCCACCGCGAGAATCCCGCGAGTATTCTCGGCCATTTCCCACAGACGCTTGCCCGCCGCCGGGGCCATGGACACATGGTCTTCCTGGTTAGCCGATGTCGGCAGGCTGTCCACCGAGTGCGGATGGGACAAGGCCTTGTTTTCACTGGCCAGAGCCGCAGCGGTTACTTGAGCGATCATGAAACCGGAGTTCACGCCGCCATTGGCCACCAGGAACGGCGGCAGTTGCGACATGTGCTTGTCCATCATCAGCGAGATGCGGCGTTCACTCAGGGAGCCGATTTCGGCGATGGCCAAGGCCATGTTGTCGGCGGCCATGGCCACCGGTTCGGCGTGGAAGTTACCGCCAGAGATCACGTCGCCTTCAGCGGCGAACACCAACGGGTTGTCCGATACGGCGTTGGCTTCGACGGCAAGCACCTCGGCGGCCTGACGGAACTGGGTCAGGCAGGCGCCCATGACTTGCGGCTGGCAGCGCAGGGAGTACGGATCCTGGACCTTTTCGCAGTTCTGGTGCGAGTCGGATACTTCACTGCGCTCGCCCAGCAGATCGCGGTAAGCAGCAGCGGCGTCGATCTGGCCTTTCTGGCCACGCGCGGCGTGGATCCGCGCGTCGAATGGCGAGCGCGAGCCCAGTACCGCTTCGACCGTCAGACCGCCAAGGGCCAGGGCGCCGGCGAACAGGTCTTCACCTTCGAACAAGCCACGCAGGGCGTAGGCGGTGGAAACCTGGGTGCCGTTGAGCAGCGCCAGGCCTTCTTTCGCCGCCAGGGTGAGCGGTGTCAGACCGGCGACTTTCAGCGCTTCGGTGGCGGGCAGCCATTCACCTTTGTAACGCGCCTTGCCTTCACCCAGCAGCACCAGCGACATGTGCGCCAACGGTGCCAAATCGCCGGAGGCGCCGACCGAACCTTTCAACGGAATGTGCGGGTAAACCTCAGCGTTGATCAGCGCGATCAACGCATCGATCACCTGACGACGAATACCGGAGAAACCACGGCTCAGGCTGTTGACCTTGAGCACCATGACCAACCGCACCAGCGCGTCGCTGATCGGCTCGCCGACACCGGCGGCGTGGGACAGAACGAGCGAGCGCTGCAGGTTTTCCAGGTCTTCGCTGGCGATTCGGGTCGAGGCCAGCAGGCCGAAACCGGTGTTGATGCCATACGCGGTGCGATTCTCGGCGAGGATCTGTTCCACGCAGGCAACGCTGGCTTCGATTTGCGCCGAAGCGCTTTCGTCGAGGGTGATTTTGACCGGTTGCTGGTAAACATCACGCAGTTGGGCAAGGCTCAGTTGGCCGGGAATCAAGTTAAGCGCAGTCACATTCATTCTCCTTTTGAGAGTTTCTTATTAACTCACCAGACGCTCCGGAGATGTCCGTTGTCCGTCGCGTCTCACTTTTGGGGAGCCGCGCCTTGGCACGCTGGTGTTGTGGATTTCAGTTCAGGTTCGGTAAAGCCTTGTGCAGCAAAATCGGGTCTTTCAAAACAGCGGTGGCGCTGGCGATGTCCGGCGCCAGCCAGCGATCCTGGTCATAGGCCGGAACCCGCTCGCGCAGCAGGCGCCATGCGGCGTCGGTGCCGGCGCCAAAGCGTTGTTCTTTTAAAAATTCGAAAGCCTGGGCCGCCAGCAGGTATTCGATGGCGAGGATCTGCGTGCAGTTTTCCAACGCACGATGCAGCTTCAGCGCGGCGTTGGTGCCCATGCTCAGGTGGTCTTCCTGCAAGCCCGAAGTGACGTAGTTATCGAGCACCGCCGGTTGCGCCAACTGGCGGTTTTCCGCACACAGCGAAGCGGCAACGTATTGCACGATCATCATCCCGGAGTTCACGCCCGGATTGGCCACCAGAAAGGCCGGCAAACCGCTGACGTGCGGGTTGACCAAACGGTCCAGCCGACGCTCGGCGATGGAGCCGATTTCGGCCATGGCGATCGCCAGCAAATCCGCCGCCAATGCCACTGACTGACCGTGCGGGTTGGCCTGAGACACCACCCGGAAGTTGTCCGGCGTGCCCAGCAACATTGGGTTGTCGGTGACTGAATTGAGTTCGGTTTCGATCTGCTTTTTGGCGTGCTCAAGTTGATCGCGAGCAGCGCCGTGTACTTGCGGAATCGAGCGGATGCTCAACGCATCTTGAGTGCGAATGCCTTTGCTGCTGGCAATCACTTCACTGCCATCGAGCAGCGCCCGCAGGTTGATGCCGACTTGCTGCATGCCCGGATGAGGCTTGAGCGCGATGATCTCGGCATCGAACGCCGCAATCTGGCCACGCTGGGCTTCGAAGCTCATGGCACCGATCACATCGGCCCACTGAACCAGACGCGTCGCATCGGCAATTGCCAGGCAGCTGAGACCGGTCATGCACGGCGTACCATTGACCAGGCACAAACCATCTTTGGCGCCGAGTTGAACCGGTTGCAGACCTTCTTCGGCCAAGGCTTGCTGCGCCGAGACAATCTGCCCGCGATAGCTGACATTGCCGACACCCAGCAGCGCGATGCTGATGTGGGCCATGTGGGTCAGGTAACCCACCGAACCCTGGGATGGCACTTGCGGAGTGATGCCACGGTTGAGCAACGCCAGCAGCGCCTCGACCACCTGGCGGTGAATGCCGGATTTGCCGTGGCTGTAATTGCGGATCGCTGCACACATGATCGCGCGGGTCTGCTCATCGCTCAGCGGAGCGCCAACGCCACAGGCGTGACTGAGCAAGGTGTTGCGCGACAGTTGGCTGAGTTGTTCGTCCTTGAGCGAGACGTTGCACAACGCGCCCAGGCCGGTGTTGACGCCATAGGCACGCTCGCCGCTGGCGACGATGCGCTGGACGATCGCCTGGGCATTCTCGATCCGCGCCCAGGCCTGGGCCGACAGCTCAAGCTGCGCGCCATGGCGGGCTACGGCCACCACATCCTGCCAACGCAACGGGGCGTCGGCGATAACGATTTTTTCAGCCTGGGACATCATTAACCTCATGCGGACAACCTGAATATTGATGCAGCTTTACCTGGCCTCATCGCGGGCAAGCCCGCTCCCACAGTGTTCTGTTGTGAAAACAAAATTTGTGCAACACAACCAATCCCTGTGGGAGCGGGCTTGCCCGCGATGGCGCCGGCACAGACGCCGCAAATCTCTCAAACCACCGCAGCCCGCCGCTGTACGAACCGATCCACATACTCATCCGCCGGCGAATGCAGGATCTCCCGTGGCGTGCCGACCTGAATCAGTCGGCCATCCTTGAGGATCGCGATGCGGTTGCCGATGCGCACGGCCTCGTCGAGGTCGTGGGTGATGAAGACGATGGTCTTGTGCAGGGTCTTTTGCAGTTCCAGCAACTGGTCCTGCATTTCGGCGCGGATCAGCGGGTCGAGGGCGCTGAAAGCTTCGTCCATCAGGATGATGTCGGTGTCCGCCGCCAAGGCGCGAGCCAGGCCCACACGCTGACGCATGCCGCCGGAAAGCTGATGCGGGTATTTGTTTTCGTAGCCCTTCAGGCCCACGGTGTTGATCCAGTGCAGCGCGCGTTCGGCGCACATCTGCTTGCTCTCGCCACGCACTTTCAGGCCGTAGGCGACGTTATCCAGCACGGTCTTGTGCGGCAGCAGGCCGAAGCTCTGGAACACCATGCTGATCTTGTGCCGGCGAAATTCGCGCAGGGCTTCCATGTCGTATTGCAGGATGTCCACGCCGTCCACCAGGATCGCGCCGCTGGTGGGGTCGATCAGGCGATTGAAGTGGCGCACCAGGGTCGATTTTCCGGAACCCGACAGGCCCATGATCACGAAGATCTCGCCGGTGCCGATGCTCAGCGACAGGTCATTCACGCCGACCACGCAACCGGTTTCGGCCAGCACCTGGTCTTTGGTCTTGCCCTGGCCAATCATGGCCAGCGCATCCTTGGAACGGTTGCCGAAAATCTTGAAGACGTTTTTGACTTCGATCTTGCTGATGGCTTCGTTGCTCATTTGCTCACCTCATGCCGTGGCCGACCATACGCCTGAGTAATGCGGTCGATGACCACTGCCAGAATCACGATCGCCAGACCGGCCTCAAGACCACGTCCGACGTTGAGGGTCTGAATCCCCACCAACACATCTTCACCCAAGCCACGGGCACCGATCATCGAGGCGATCACCACCATCGACAGGGCCATCATGGTGGTCTGGTTGATCCCGGCCATGATGCTCGGCAGGGCCAGCGGCAGTTGCACGCCGAACAGTTGCTGCCAGCGGTTGGCACCAAAGGCGTTGATGGCTTCCATCACTTCACCGTCGACCTGGCGAATGCCCAGATCGGTCAGGCGGATCAGCGGCGGCGCAGCGTAAATAACGGTAGCGAAAATCGCCGGGACCTTGCCCAGGCCGAACAGCATCAGCACCGGGATCAGGTACACGAAACTTGGCATGGTCTGCATGATGTCCAGCAGCGGCATCAGTACCGAACGCAGGCGATTGCTGCGCGCCGAGAGGATGCCCAGCGGAATGCCGATCAACACCGAGATGACCGTCGCTACCATCATCAGCGCCAGGGTCTGCATCAGCTTGTCCCAGAGGCCGACCGCACCCACCAGGAACAGCAAACCGACGATGACCGACGTGGTCACGACTTTACGGGTCGCGTGCCAGGCCACGCCTGCCACGATTGCCAGCATCAACCACCAGGGCGCCGCACGCAGCAGCCCTTCGAGATTGACGATGGCCCACAGCAGGGTGTCGGAGATGCTGCGGAACACATCGCCGTAGTTGGTGACCAGCGAATCGACCCAACTGTTGACCCAGTCGGCGATGGAAAAGGTAAAGCTTTCGGGAAACATAAGAGACTCTCAATCAAGGGGTTGCGATCAAGCATCCGACTGCCGTTGCCGACAGCCGGAGACACTCGACCTACAAGGCCGCGTCGATCTTTTTGGCTGCGTCTTCGCTCACCCACGCGTGCCAGACTTCAGGATGTTCCTTCAAGAAGATCTTGGCCAGTTTTGGCGATTCGATCCGCTCTTTGGCCATACGCCCCAGGTTCTGATTCAGCAGGTCGATCGGCAGGTTGACCTTTTCCAGCACGGCCACCAGTTCCGGGGCTTGCTCGTGGAAAGTCTTGGACAGGCCGACCTTGATGGTCACTTCCTTGTTCACGCCTGGTTTCTCTTCGAGTTTGACCAGGTCGACCTGGCCCATCAGCGGGGTTGGCGACCAGTAGTAGAACAGGATCGGCTCGCCACGTTTGTAGCTCGACAGCACCGCGGCATCCAGTGCCGGGCCGGTGCCTGGGCGGAAGTTGGTGTAGGTGCTTTCCAGACCATAGCTTTTGAGCATTTCGCTGTTGTCCAGCTCACAGGTCCAGCCGGCCGGGCAGTTATAGAAACGCCCCTTGGATGGCTCTTCCTGATCCTTGAACACGGCAGCGTATTTACCCAGATCGGCGATTGCCTTCAGGTCCGGGGCTTTAGGCTCCAGCTTACGCTTGGCGTCGCCTTCTATCACGTAACGCGGTACGTACCAACCTTCGACAGCACCCACGACAGGCGCGCCGACACCGACAACTTTGCCGGCCTTCTCGGCCTTGTTCCAGACTTCGCTACGACCAACCCACTCTTCGGCGAAGATTTGAATATCGTTGCTGCTCAGGGCGTTTTCCATGGTGATGGAGTTGCCCGGCAGGCTGTCGGTCTTGCAGTCGTAGCCTTTCTCCAACACGACTTGCAGCACGTCGGTCAGCAGCATGGCGCTTTCCCAGTTCAGGCCGGCGAACTTCACCGGTTTGCCTGATTCGCACCAGCCAGCCGCCTGAGTGGCGCCGGCGCTGGCCAGCAGGCCCATGGAAAGCAATGTGGTCAGCAGGGTCTTGTTCGATTTCATTGTTTGACGCTCCTAATCATGAGTTGGCTTACGGCAGTCAAGAGGCATCCAGCCCTGTCCACATCCAATCAGGCCTGCGCCGCAGCGCGACCGGCCCCGCTTGTTATAGGTGCTGCATCGTTGTCCTGCTCGACCGGCAGGATCAGGTGATCGGGTACTGCGCTGTGCCATTTTTTCGCGCACACGTAATACAGGCCTGCAGGAAGCACCAGACCGATGATCCAGGAAATATCCACACCACCCAGAGCGTCCACCAGCGGACCGGTGTAGAACTTGGTAGAGATGAACGGCAGTTGCACCAGCACACCGAAGACATAGACGCTGATACCGAGAGGGTTCCAACGGCCGTAGCGACCGTTCGGATCGGCCAGCGCCGGCACGTCATAGCGCTCGCGAGTGATGCAGTAGTAGTCCACCAGGTTGATCGCGCTCCATGGCGTGAAGAAAGCCAGCAAAAACAGAATGAAGGACTTGAACGCACCGAGGAACGAGTGCTGACCGAGCAATGCGATCAGGGTCGCAGTGCCAACGATGACCAACACGAAGACCAGACGCTGCAAGCGCGTTACCCGCAGGTCACCACGGAAACCGCTGATGACGGTCGCAATGCACATGAAACTGCCGTAGGAGTTCAGCGTGGAGATGGTGACCTTGCCGAACGCGATGCTGAAGTACAGCAGCGCAGCGGTGGCACCGCTGCCGCTCAAACCAACGATGTACGCCACTTCATGACCGGCGAATTGCCCGTTGGCCATGGCGGCGGCAAACACGCCGAGGATCATCGCCACCTGTGCACCGATAACCGAACCGGCGCCGGCGGCGAAGAAGGTTTTCACCGAGGAAGTCTTGCTCGGCAGGTAACGTGAATAGTCAGCCACGTAGGGGCCGAAGGCGATCTGCCAGGACGCCGCGAGCGATACCGCGAGCAGGAAGCTGCTCCAGCTGAAGTGGCGTATTTGCAGGAGTGCGCCAACGTCAGTCTGGCTCATCAGGCGACTGAACAGGTAAACGAAGGCAATCACGCCAATGACGCTGGCGACACGGCCGATGAAATGGATCACCCGATAACCGAGCACCGTGACCAGCACGATGACACTGGCGAAGATGAGGATACCGACGCTGTCGCTGACGCCAAACAGCTGGCCCAGCGCCTGGCCGGAAAGCACGGTGCCCGTTGCGGTGAAACCCAGGTACATCAGGCACACCAGCACGATCGGGATGGCGGCGCCATACACACCGAACTGTACCCGGCTGGAGATCATCTGCGGCAGGCCAAGCTTGGGCCCTTGCGCCGCATGCAGCGCCATTACGCCACCGCCGAGCAGTTGACCGATCAACAGCCCAATCAACGACCAAAACACATCACCGCCCAGCACCACGGCCAGGGCCCCGGTGACAATCGCGGTGATTTGCAGGTTGGCACCCATCCACAGGGTGAACTGGCTCAACAGACGACCGTGTCTCTCCGCTTCCGGGATGTAGTCGATCGAACGTTTCTCGATCAACGGTTTGTTGCCTGCACGATCGTCATTAACAGCCATTGTTCAACCTCTGTGGATTGTTATGGGAAGCCATTGTGGAACTGCTTTTTTGTTAAGCAATCGGCGTTACTTGCCGGTAATCATCGGCAGGTTCAGGCCCTGCTCCTTGGCGCAATCGATTGCGATCTGGTAACCCGCATCGGCGTGACGCATGACACCGGTAGCCGGGTCGTTGTGCAGCACGCGAGCGATACGCTCGGCCGCTTCGTCAGTACCGTCGCAGACAATCACCATGCCCGAGTGCTGGGAGAAGCCCATGCCGACGCCGCCGCCGTGGTGCAGGGAAACCCAGGTCGCGCCGCTCGCGGTGTTGAGCAGAGCGTTGAGCAGTGGCCAGTCGGACACGGCGTCGGAACCGTCCTGCATCGATTCGGTTTCGCGGTTAGGGCTGGCAACAGAGCCGGAATCCAGGTGGTCGCGACCGATCACGATTGGCGCGGACAATTCACCGCTACGGACCATTTCGTTGAACGCCAGACCGAGCTTGGCGCGCAGGCCCAGGCCAACCCAGCAGATACGGGCCGGCAGACCCTGGAAGCTGATGCGCTCGCGGGCCATGTCCAGCCAGTTGTGCAGGTGGGCGTCGTCCGGGATCAGTTCTTTTACTTTGGCGTCGGTTTTGTAGATGTCTTCAGCGTTACCCGACAGCGCGGCCCAACGGAACGGGCCGATGCCACGGCAGAACAGCGGACGGATGTAAGCCGGTACGAAGCCTGGGAAGTCGAACGCGTTTTCCACGCCTTCTTCTTGCGCCATCTGACGGATGTTGTTGCCGTAGTCGAAGGTCGGAATACCCATCTTCTGGAATTCGAGCATCGCTTTAACGTGCACGGCCATCGATTGCTTGGCGGCTTTGACCACGGCAGCAGGCTCGGTCTTGGCGCGAGCGCGGTACTCTTCCCAGGTCCAGCCGGCCGGCAGGTAACCGTTGAGCGGGTCGTGGGCGCTGGTCTGGTCGGTGACCATGTCTGGGCGCACGCCGCGTTTGACCAGTTCTGGAAGGATTTCAGCGGCGTTGCCGAGCAGGGCGATGGAAATCGCTTTGCCTTCCTTGGTGTATTTGGCGATGCGGGCCAGAGCGTCGTCGAGGTCGGTGGCTTGCTCATCGACATAGCGGCTGTTCAGGCGGAAATCGATGCTGACCTGCTGGCATTCGATGTTCAGCGAGCAAGCGCCGGCCAGGGTCGCGGCCAAAGGCTGAGCGCCGCCCATGCCGCCGAGGCCTGCGGTCAGGACCCAACGACCTTTCAGGTCATCGTTATAGTGTTGGCGACCGGCTTCGACGAAGGTTTCGTAGGTGCCCTGGACGATGCCCTGGCTACCGATGTAGATCCAGCTGCCGGCGGTCATCTGGCCGTACATGGCCAGGCCTTTGGCGTCCAGTTCGTTGAAGTGTTCCCAGCTCGCCCAGTGCGGCACCAGGTTGGAGTTGGCGATCAGCACACGCGGGGCGTTGCTGTGGGTCTTGAACACGCCGACCGGCTTGCCGGATTGCACCAGCAGGGTCTCGTCGTCGTTCAGGCTGGTCAGGCTTTCGACGATCTTGTCGTAGCATTCCCAGTTACGTGCCGCACGACCGATACCGCCGTAAACCACCAGTTCTTTAGGGTTCTCGGCGACTTCCGGGTCGAGGTTGTTCATCAG
The DNA here is from genome assembly GCF_030687395.1 of Pseudomonas wuhanensis. Lineage (GTDB taxonomy): Bacteria > Pseudomonadota > Gammaproteobacteria > Pseudomonadales > Pseudomonadaceae > Aquipseudomonas > Aquipseudomonas wuhanensis. Next base: position 6,204,122 of record NZ_CP117430.1, read on the forward strand.
CATGCGCAGCGGCGCTTCGGTCAGCCAGCTCTTGGCGGTCAGCTTGTTACCGCGGGCAGCGCGGATTTCGACATTGCGGTATTTAGTAGGTTTCTGGGTATTGTCAGTCACGAAAAAGACTCCTCAGCGATCAATTCAAACCAGCCCTGGCAATGGGCAAGCCAGCCTGTGCGCGTCAAAGCGCCACAAGCGAATCAGTGGACGCTGCGAGGAGTCTCGAATCGACTCATACGCATACGTCTTTACTTGTACATACAAGCATATGCAATCAAGCGGCCAACTTGCTGGATGAGTGCTCAAGAAAAGTTTTGAAAGGGCTGGAAAGCCTGTAGATCAAGGGCTTTAACGGAGATGAAATTTTTCGGGGGGATTTTGTGCGCGGATGATGGTTGTTACTTGAACGTGGTTTTGCGCCACGCTGGGGCGTTCGGTAACAAAGTGGTGCGCAATGGGAAACGGGTTTTGAGCCCAGAAAAGCATCGCGGGCAAGCCCGCTCCCACAAGTACGATGATGTCCCTGTGGGAGCGGGCTTGCCCGCGATAGAGGCGACTCGGTGCTGGATCAGCGCGCGATCAGCTCGATCACACAGCACTGCCCCTTGAGAGAGATATCCAGCAGGCCAACGTTACCGTCCAGTTGCAGACAATCATGGCGCCCTAGCTGAGAGGCGTTGTTACCCACCGTCACTTCAAGCTGTTCTGCCACGCTGAACACCAACACGGTGCCGGCCGAGCTGAAAAACCGCTGCCCGCCCTCCAGCCACTGCAACCGCGCACTGTAACGGTCCGGCGCATAAATCAGGTTGAAGTCGCGAATCGGCCCGCCGAGCAATGTGCAGGACACATGACTCTCGCCACTGAAAGCAAACGGGTCCAGCGGTAACAACGGCCGCGTGTCCTGGCCGTCGACGCGCAAGCTCATGCCCTCGCCTTGCAGCACGGTGATCACCCGCTCATAGCCGGCAAAGGTGGAAAACCCGCCCGACTCACCGATGTCGGCAATCGACAGCCGCCAACCGAAACCCTCAAGGCCAGCCCCTCCATCACGGGTGATTTCTTCGGTGCTGCCACCGCCGTTTTTCCACGGCATGCGCGGGTAATCTGTTGCGCGTAAAACTTTCAACTGGCTCATTCAGGGCTCTTTATTTATGGAACCGTCCTTCCAGACGATGACGGGAACCGGGGTGGATCAAACGGGCGGCGGTCACGGGCTGACGGCCGGACCAGGTGCGGCGACGAATCAGCAGGCAAGGCTCGCCCTTTTCAATCTGCAGCAACTTGCATTCGGACGGCTCGGCGAGAATCGCTTCGACCACATGCTCGCCTTCGGTCAACGGCGCGACCTGATTCAGATAGGCGTAAGGCGTTTGCAGGGTGAAGTCTTGCTTGAGGTAGTCCGGCGCCACCAGCGCGTTGACGAAACGGTCTTCGATTTGCACTGGAATATCGTTCTCGAAATGCACGATCAACGAGTGAAAAACCCTCTGGCCTTCGCGCATGTCCAGGGCCAGGGCCCGCTCGGAACCGGCGGCTTCTTCTTCAAGGGTGATCACCTTGCAGGTGTGACGATGGCCACGGGAGGCGATCTCGTCGGCGATGTTGTGCACTTCAAACAAAGCAGACTGACTTTTCGGCTCGGCGACGAACGTTCCGACACCCTGCATGCGCACCAGCAAGCCGTCGGCGGTCATCTCGCGCAGGGCGCGGTTGATGGTCATGCGGCTGAAACCCAGCTGGCTGACCAACTCGCTTTCCGACGGAACGCGGTAGTGCGGCGGCCAGTTTCCACTGTCGATTTGCTGGGTGATCATCTGTTTCACGCGGGCGTACAAGGGCGCCGGACTGTCGCCCAGATTGGCGCTCAGATTGGCATTCGGCGGCAATGTGGCAGAGGGAGTCGGCACGGTTAATCCTTGATCATCTGTTAGAGGTTGCTAGCTTGCCGGAGTTTACCGAGCAGGCAAACGTCTGTATATGTATATACAAATAACACACGATGGGGTGCTGAACCATGTCCGCCTTCTTTGCCGAACGCGCGCTGCTGCCTAGTGGATGGGCCAACAATGTACGTCTTGAGGTCAGCGCCGATGGCATGCTGACCCATATCCAGGCCGATTCCCACGCAGATGACGCCGAACGGTTGAGCGGCCCGCTGCTGCCGGGGATGCCGAATTTACACTCACACGCCTTCCAGCGGGCCATGGCCGGACTGGCGGAAGTGGCGGGTAATCCGAACGACAGTTTCTGGACCTGGCGCGATCTGATGTATCGGCTCGTCGGAAAAATCAGCCCGGACCAACTCGGCGTCATCGCCCGTCAGCTGTACATCGAAATGCTCAAGGCCGGCTACACCTCGGTCGCGGAATTTCATTACGTGCACCACGACACCAACGGCCAACCGTATGCAGATTCAGCGGAACTGGCATTGCGCATCAGCCAGGCGGCCAGCAGCGCCGGTATCGGCCTGACCCTGCTGCCGGTGCTCTATAGCCACTCCGGTTTCGGCGGCCAGACCCCGAACGACGGCCAACGCCGTTTTATCAACAGCACCGAAAACTACCTGAAACTTCAGTCGCGCTTGCAGCCGATCCTGGCACAGCAACCGGCCCAATCACTCGGCCTGTGTTTCCACTCGTTGCGTGCGGTAACACCGCAGCAGATCAGTGAAGTGCTGGCGGCCAGCGACAAGCAGTGCCCGGTACACATTCACATTGCCGAACAGCAGAAGGAAGTCGATGACTGCCTGAGCTGGAGTGGTCGCCGTCCGCTGCAATGGCTGTACGAAAACACTGAAGTCGATCAGCGTTGGTGCCTGGTGCACGCGACCCACGCCAACCCGGAAGAAGTTACGCTCATGGCCAAGAGCCGCGCTATCGCTGGCCTGTGCCTGACCACCGAAGCCAACCTCGGCGACGGGATTTTCCCGGCGGTGGATTTCATGGCACAGGGCGGGCGCATGGGCATCGGTTCCGACAGCCATGTGTCGTTAAGCGTGGTGGAAGAATTACGCTGGCTGGAATACGGCCAGCGTCTGCGCGATCAGCGGCGTAATCGTTTGTATGGCGCGGATCAGCCGATGGTCGGCCGCACATTGTACGACGCCGCGCTGGATGGCGGCGCCCAGGCGCTGGGGCAACCGATTGGCGCCCTGGAGGTCGGCAAGCGTGCGGATTGGTTGGTGCTCGATGGCAACGATCCGTATCTGGCGACGGCCAGTGGCGACGGGATTCTCAATCGTTGGTTGTTTGCCGGTGGTGATCGCCAGGTGCGGGATGTGCTGGTCAACGGCCAGTGGGTCGTGCGTGATGGGCGGCATGCCGGGGAAGAAGAGAGTAATCGGGCGTTTACCCAGGTTTTGCGCGATCTCTTGGGCTGACACAAAAAAATGTGGGAGCGAGCCTGCTCGCGATAGGGCCGTCCAATTCAACAGAAGTGTTGACTGACATTCCGCTATCGCGAGCAGGCTCGCTCCCACCTTTTTTGATCTTCGGCGACCGCTAGTTCGAAGTCTTGGCCATCTTGCTATCCGATGCGCGCCAGATCAGCCGCGTCGTGTCATAGCCCTGCTGACGCGCCTTGCTCAGCAGTTCTTCGCGCACGACACCATTGACCGTCGGGGTGCGTGACAGCAGCCAGAGGTGACGGCGGCTCGGGTCGCCGACAATCGCGGTCTTGTAATCATCGCTGACGTACAACACCCAGTACTCTCCCTTCGCCAAACCGGGTATCAGTCGCGAGAACCAGGTATCGAACTCGACCCACAGCTTGTCGGCCTTGCCAGGTACCTGTGGATAAGCCGTGCCTTTGGCCTCTTCCCATTGCCAGTCCGACGTCAGGCAGCGGTTCAGCACCGCCATGTCACCTTCAGGCTTGAGGCTGTAATGGGCTTCGGATTGCGCGCAGTTGCGCTGGAAATACACCGGCAGACGCGCCAGTTCGTACCAGGTTCCCTGGTAGCGCTTGAGGTTGACCGAGTTGACGGTCTTGGGTGCCAACGGATCTACGCCAGAAGTGGCGCAGCCGGCCAATACCAGGCCGGCAAAAAGAACGATCAGTAACCGCTTCATTATTTTTTTCTCCCGCGGGCGAATAGCCCCGGTTTACTTCAGGCCTTGGCCAGAAAACATCAGCACTTTGTCACCGGCGTACTGCACGCTGATAAAGCTGTTTTTGTCACCCCAAGTGCAACTGGACATGCCGAGCGCGCCCGAGCAATCGGTCGGTTTGCCCAGCAAGGTTTCAACCTCGGCCTTGGGCATGCCGGTCGACAGCTTCGAGTAATTTTCCTGATTGATCTTGCCGCACGCTGCCAACAACACGCAGAACGAGAGCAAGGCGATAGATCGCAGCGACATGGTGTAACTCCTGGGGGCGAAGGGAATGGCATGGCTGCCAAGCTGAAGCTTAGAAGAGAAAACCCCTGTCTGGTTCCCTGAGCATTCGGCTATTTATTCGCCCGTCCGTCAGCCTTTTGACGATAAATCAGCGACTTTTTCGCGCCGCTGAGTATTTCGTCGGTTTTCGCAGCAGCCGCCTAATCTTTGGCGCTGGCCAGTCGACATAGAAGCAGCGCAAAGCCTTCCACTGTGGCAAATTGACACCCCTTGTTGACCAGCCCCTTCGCGGTAGCTCATTTAATGACCAGAAACATGAAATTCAGCCACAAAATCCTGTTGGCAGCCGCTCTCGTGGTGGCCGTTGCATTCGCCTGTTTCATCCTGTTCAACGACTACCGCCAGCGGCAGACCCTGCGCAGCAGTACCGAGTCCTCAATGCAGGAACTCGGCAGCCTGACCACCAGCAACATCCAGACCTGGCTGGAAAGCCGCATTCAATTGCTGCAATCACTGTCCCAGCAGATCGCCGTGGACGGCAGCGCCCAGGCTAACCTCAAACGCGCCATCGACCTGCCGGCCTACACCAGCAACTTCCAGCTGAGCTACTTCGGCGGCATCGATGGCGTGATGTTCTCGGTCCCGGCCGGCAATCGCGCGGCAGACTACGACCCGCGCGCCCGTGGCTGGTACAAGGCGGCCAACAACGCGCAACAGACCATCGTCACCGAACCCTACATTGCGGCATCGTCGGGCAAACTGGTGATCACCGTTGCCACGCCAGTGAAGCACCAGAATCAAATGATTGGCGTTGCCGGTGCAGACATTGATCTGTCCAGCGTCAGCGCAATCATCAACTTGCTGAATTTCGGCGGTCATGGCCATGCATTTATCGTCAGCGCCGACGGCAAGATCCTGATCCACCCGGACAGCAAACTGGTGCTCAAGAACCTGGCCGACGCCTATCCCAACGGCGCGCCGAAAATCAGCCCGGGCCTGAAAGAAGTCGAACTGGACGGCAAAACACAGTTCATCTCCTTCACTCACGTTAACGGTGTGCCGTCCGCAGACTGGTACGTGGCGCTGGTGCTGGATAAAGACACCGCGTTCTCGATGCTCAGCGAATTTCGCACCTCGGCGATCATCGCCATGATCATTGCCGTGGTGATCATCATCGCGCTGCTGAGCATGTTGATCCGCGTGCTGATGCAACCGCTGCTGACCATGGGCCGCGCCATGCATGACATCGCCGAGGGTGAAGGTGACCTGACCAAGCGTCTGACCATTCATGGCCAGGACGAATTCGGTGCATTGGGCACCTCGTTCAACCGTTTCGTGGAACGTATTCATACCTCGATCCGTGAAGTGTCTTCGGCTACCGGCCAGGTCAACGAAGTCGCCTTGCGCGTAGTAGCTGCATCGAACTCATCGATGTTCAACTCCGATCAACAGGCCTCTCGCACCAGCAGCGTGGCTGCAGCAATCAACGAATTGGGCGCCGCCGCCCAGGAAATCGCCCAGAACGCCGCCCTCGCCTCGCAACATTCGAGCGACGCCCGTGCCTTGGCCGAAGACGGTCAGCAAGTGGTGGATAAAACCATCGCAGCCATGCAGCAGCTGTCGGCGAAGATCAGCGACTCCTGCGGCAACATCGAAACCCTGAACAGCAACACGGTAAACATCGGTCAGATTCTGGAAGTGATCACCAGCATCTCGCAGCAAACCAACCTGCTGGCGCTCAACGCAGCCATCGAAGCGGCCCGTGCCGGTGAAGCCGGCCGTGGTTTTGCCGTGGTCGCGGATGAGGTGCGCAACCTCGCCCACCGCACTCAGGATTCGGCGCAGCAAGTGCAGAAGATGATCGAAGAACTGCAAGTCGGCGCTCGGGAAGCGGTCAGCACCATGACCGACAGCCAGCGCCAGAGCGAAAGCAGCGTGGGCATCGCCAACCAGGCCGGCGAACGCCTGGGCAGCGTGACGCAGCGTATCGGTGAGATCGACGGGATGAACCAGTCCGTGGCGACCGCGACCGAGGAGCAAACCGCGGTGGTGGAGTCGATCAACGTCGACATCACCGAGATCAACACGCTGAACCAGGAAGGTGTGGAGAACTTGCAGTCGACCTTGCGTGCGTGTGCTGATCTTGAGCAGCAGGCGGCGCGGTTGAAGCAGTTGGTGGGTAGTTTCCGGATCTAGTGTTTTCAAGGGCCCCTTCGCAGGCAAGCCTCGCTCCTGCATTGGCGCATGGAGCGAGGCTTGCCCGCGAAGACGGCATTACTGCAACGTAAATCTAAAACCGAGACCCGACTCTACTGGAAACGTTGGTCGGTGCAGCCTGACGCAGGACTGAATTAAGACTAAACTCAGTCCTATTCAATCTGACGAGGCTCATTCCATGAAGCTTTCATCTCAAATCAAGCCGATCAGTTACCTGAAAAGCCACACTGCGGAAATCGTTAAAACGATCACCGAGAGCCGTGAACCCTTGGTGATCACCCAAAATGGTGAAGCGAAGCTTGTGGTCATGGATGTGAAAAGCTTTGAAGAGCAAGAAGACACAATGGCTCTTTTGAAGCTCTTGGCAATGGGCAATCGGGAGATTGAAGAGGGCAAATTTCGGGATGCCGAAGACGTCTTCGCAGAATTGGACAAGGCCGACCATCAATGAGTTTAAAGGTCGTCATTCTTCAGTCCGCCGAAACAGACCTCAAAGAAATTCGTACCTATCTCACCAAACAATTTTCTACACAGACATGGCAAAACACTTACGCCAATCTGAAGGCAGCCATCCGTCATTTGGGAAGCCAGCCCTATGCCGGGTCAGTCCCGGAAGAGATCGAGAAGCTCAATCTCAGCCAATATCGACAAATTGTCTTAGGAATGAACCGGATCATTTATGAAGTGCGGGAGCAAACGGTCTACGTCCACATCATTGCCGATACACGGAAAAACCTGCCGACATTGCTCATGAAGCGACTGTTACAAGGGAATCCGTGAGTTCACAGCCCATCAGAACCGCGATCCCGGCCCATTCAAAAACTCCAGCTCCTCAGCCGTAGATTCGCGCCCCAACACCGCATTGCGATGGGGAAACCGTCCAAATCGCGCAATGATCTTCTGATGCCGCTCGGCATAATCCAGGTTGTCGGCAAACACCGCCCGATCCGCCACCGGTTGCTGTTCAACCAGATCAAGAAACCGCGAAACCGCTTCGTTCTGCACGGCCAGATTTTCGCAGTGCTCGAACACCAGGTAGATAAACACCCGCTGGATCGGCCGCAGTTGCCGATCGAAATCCGCAGCAATGCCTTGCGCTACCAGTGCCTGAGCCCTGAGATCGCCGGAAAAGGATTTGGGAGTGTCGCGAAAGATCATTCGCGGGAGTTGATCGAGCAACAGCACCAGGGCCAGCCAACCTTCGGGGCGTTGCGCCCAGTCAGTCAATCCGCCGGCCAGTGCCTGCTCGACCCAGCCCCCGAAACGCGTCTGCGCTTCGAGGTCCTGGCTGTCGCGTTTGCCAAACCATAACTTGCCCTTGTCAGCCGCTATATCGTGGGGGGATTCGAGGGTTCCGAACCACCATTCGAGCAACGGCTGCCAGGGCGCGGTCATGTTTATTCCTTGTGGTAAGCCGTGACGCGGGCGACTTCTTCTTTAGAGCCGAGGAACACCGCAACACGCTGGTGCAGGCCTTCCGGCTGGATGTCGAGGATGCGCTGGTGGCCGTCAGTGGATGCGCCACCCGCTTGTTCCACCAGGAACGACATCGGGTTGGCTTCGTACATCAGGCGCAGCTTGCCCGGCTTCGACGGCTCGCGGCTGTCGCGTGGGTACATGAACAGACCGCCACGGGTCAGGATACGGTGCACGTCGGCGACCATCGCGGCGACCCAGCGCATGTTGTAGTTCTTCTTCAGCGGGCCTTCATCGCCAGCCAGCAATTCGTCGACGTAACGTTGTACCGGCGCTTCCCAGTGACGCTTGTTGGACGCGTTGATCGCGAATTCCTGCGTGGATTCAGGGATCGTGATGTCTTCATGGGTCAGCACAAAGCTGCCCATTTCACGGTCGAGGGTGAAGCCTTTGACGCCATTGCCCAAGGTCAGCACCAGCATGGTCTGTGGGCCGTAAATCGCATAACCGGCGGCAACCTGCTGAGTGCCTGGCTGCAGGAAGGCCTTTTCGTTCAAAGGCTCGTTCTGGGTCAGGTATTCGTTCGGGCAACGCAGTACGGAGAAGATCGTACCGACCGGCGCGTTGATGTCGATGTTCGACGAACCGTCCAGTGGGTCGAATACCAGCAGGTACGCGCCTTTCGGGTATTTGCCCGGGATCTGATAGGCATTGTCCATTTCTTCGGATGCCATGCCGGCCAGGTGACCGCCCCATTCGTTGGCTTCGAGCAGGATGTCGTTGGACATCACATCAAGCTTCTTCTGCACTTCACCCTGGACGTTTTCAGTGCCCATGCTGCCCAGAACGCCACCCAGGGCGCCTTTGGAGACGGCGTGGCTGATTTCCTTGCAAGCACGCGCCACCACTTCGATCAGGAAACGCAGATCGGCAGGAGTGTTGTTGCTGCGGGTCTGCTCAATCAAATAGCGACTCAAGGTAACGCGGGACATGGAAGGCTCCGGTGGAATGGGGGGCTAAAAACCCGCGCAGTTTAACGCGAGTCGGGGCGCATTTCCTCCTATCAGACGTGATACACCCAATAGAGTTCATGTGCGGGGTTGAGCGTAGTTCGAAATGATGCCGTGATTGGCGGCAGTTTGAATATTTTTGGTAGCCGGAAGGACGCCTTCGCGGGCAAGCCTCGCTCCTTCAGGTAATCCACCAATCCTGTGGGAGCGAGGCTTGCCCGCGATCTGGCGCGAAGCGCCAGCCTAGGATTTGACGGGTGGTTTGCGCAGCAAGCTGAACGCCATGGCGCCCAAAAACAGCACACTGAGCAACAGCACCGCCCACAACCCGAATTTCTTCCAGTTCGTGTCCGCCCCCGTTGGCACGGTCGCCGCCGGAGTCACCACGACCCCACCCTCCACCGTCGCCTTGCCCAACGCCGCCAGCTTCGCAGCGCTGTAATCCGGTATCAGCGTCGACAACGGCAAGCTCGCCGCCTTCACCGTCGCACTCCCCAGCGCCAGCGTAAAAGGCCCGGCCCCGCGCGCCAGGAACACCAGTTGCGTGGAGCGCACGGCAAATCGGATGGTCGGTGCTTCGGCGCCCAGGCCACCGCCGCGCTCATCCACCGTCAGCTTCAATTGCTGCACGGTCTGGCCTGGCAGCTGCAATTCGTTCTGCACCACGTCCTGGCCATTCTGGGTCAATCGATAGAGCAAACCGCTGGTCAGCGTTTGCCACGGCAGGCTGGTTTCCCGGCGACCCGACAATGTCACCGGTGCCAGGCTGTTGGGTTGATTCAGCTCGATCTGCAAGCGCTGGACGTTCAACCCCATCGGCAATTGCCAGGTGTACTCACCGGCCTTCACGCTGGTGCCAGCCAACGGTTGCGACCAGACCAACGGCAGCGGCAAGGTGCGAGGATTGGTGCTTTCCAGTTGCGCCGAAGTCAGCACGGGTGCCGACTGCGGTGAACTCCACAGCAAGCGCAAGTAGCGCGCCGATTGCCCCGGCAAGCCGACTTCATGTTGCTCGACCCGTTCGTCGGCAAACGTCAGACGCGCCACCTGCCCTTCACCCCACGACTGCCAATGCTGCAAATCGTCGCTGGCTTCAATGCTGAAACGCTGGAAACCATCGCGATCACTGGTCCAATCAAGGATCAATTGCTGTAACGGCGCCTTGATTCGACTGGCATCGAGCAACCAGCCGCGCAGCTCTTCTTCACCTGCCTCCAACTGGCTGGACGGCTGCACTTCGATCAACGTGCCGTTGGTGTTCGATTGCACGCGCACACTCGGCGCGCGTTCGGTGGCATCCGCCGAGTTGTACAACGGGAACCACTTTACGTCGTTCAGCGTGCGGTTTTCGCGGGTCTGCGCGGGTTCCCGGGCCAGGGCATACGCCTGAGGCTCACCGGCGGCGTTGAACACGCGTAGATCGCTGAGATCGGTTTGCCGCGCTTTCAGTTGCACGCCCAAGGGTAATTCCAGGCGATACCACGGCCCCTCGCCACTCACCGATAACGGCACCTGCGCGGCAAAGTCCGCCGGTTTTTCCTGCGCGCCGGCCGACAGTGTCACACCCAACACCACAGCCCCCCACCAGCCCAGGTTCAGCTTCTGACTCAAGACGACACTCCTTCGGTTTCAGGGGCCGGTTTTTCAACATCCGGCACAGCTTCGGCACGCTTGGGCGGCAGCGGAGCGAAATAGCCCACCACCAACAGCAACACGCCAACGCCGATAAACGACACGATCCGCGCCAGCCCGCCGCGGTTACTCAATTCAACGAAGAACAGCTTGGCGACCACCAACGCGATCAGCGCCGCGCCGATCAGCCAGACTTCGCGGCGATGACGCAGATGCCCACCGATCATCAGACTCAGGGCCATCAAGGTCCAGACGATGGACAGCCCGGCCTGCACCAGCATCGATTCGAGCAGCAGATCCAGCGCGAACGGCACGCCGCCCCAGTGATGGGCCGCGCGCATCACCAGCGCGGTGAAGAAGACGAACAACGAAACACCGGCAATCACTTGCGTGGCGTTATCGGCGTAATCCTTGCGAATCGCCAGTTGCGTCACGGCGCTGCGAGACCAGACGTAAACGCCGAACAACGCAAACAACAGGCCCAACTCCAACGGGTTAATCAGCGGCACATACGGCAACGGCTCGGCGGTGCCGTCGCTGGCGATGTTCGCCAACCAGAACCAGCCGAGCATCAAAAACGCCAACGGCGCAGCGGCATAGAGCCGGTACTCGCGGGAATACTCCGACACCGGCCATGGCCACGCACGCGGTGCTGCCATCAGCACCAGATACAGGCTCGGCAGAATCGCCCAGCCCAGCCAGCGCCAGGCGTTGTACTGCTCCGACAACAGCAGCAAGCCGTAACGCAACTCCAGGGCCAGCACGCCGATCAACAGCCAGCAACCGAGCACATGGGCGGTGCTCAGGGCTCTTGCGGGCAGCGTCGGCGCCAGACGCCGCAGGGAGATGAAATGCACGACGAACACTGCAGCCCAAACCAGCCAGCCGAAGTTGGCGGCCGGGTGATAACGCGAATGCCAGGCCGCGAGCAACACCAGACCGGCGGCCGGAATCAGCAAGGTGCAGAGCAAGCCCAGCGACGACCACTTCAGGCGCAGCGCCAATACCGTCCACAGCGCGACACTCACGGCGGCGACGGCCAGCAACAAAGTGGCTTGCAGATTTAAAGGTGCAAAGCGCAGCACTTCGCTGACCCACGCCAGCGCCCACCAACCCGCGCCCCACACCAGCAACACTTCGGACAAGCGCTGCAGGCTCAACCCATCGAAGGCCGAAGCATGGTTGCCGAGCTGCAAACGCCAGGCCCCGACGAATGCGGCCAGCCCCAGCACTAGCGGCGTCCAGAAACCGCTATGTGCCAACGGTCGCAACCCTTCGCTGAGCAGCGGGCCGAGCAGGTCCGGCCCGGCGAACAGGAACGCAGCGCCACCGATCACCTGCAACAGCAGACCAAAGACAAAACTCACACGCTGCTTCAGGTACAGGCTCAGCCAGATGATGAACAAACCACTGGCGGCCCACACCGCGCTCGCGGTTTGCCACGGCAACACGAACAATACGGCGAGGTTGATCAGCACCAGACCGGCCAGCAACACCACTGACAAGCTGCGCAGCAAACGCACATCGCTGCGCACCATTTCGTCGCGGGCCGCCAGCAACATCCCGGCAATCAACGCCAGCCCGATCAGGGACGCGCTGAGCAAACCGCTCCAACCGGCGCTGAACACCGCAGTCGACTCACCACCCGCCCCTTGCAGCCGCAACAGGAACAATGCACCGCCGAGCAGTTGCACGGCGAACGCGGTGAACAGGAACGTTCGCGATTGCAGGCGCAGGCCGACAAACAGCGTCGCCAACCCGGCCAGCGCCCAACTGATCGCCGTGCCATGAGTGAAGAAAAACAGCGGCGCCAGCAGATAAAGGAACGTCAGCCCCAGACAGGCCAGCACCGGCAGCCCTTGGCGCTCCCACTTTGAGGCCTGTTCGGGCAACGCTTTGCGCAATTGGTAAAAGCTGAACAGCAACGCCACGCCGAGCATCAATGCCCCCAGCGGGGCGCCATCAAGCAGGCTGCTCTCGCCGCTGCGCAGCTCGCTGAGAAAGGCCAGTGCCGAGCCCAGTTGCAGCAGCAAGGCAAAGGCTCGCGCCAGCGGTCGTTGTTGACGCAGGCCGAGCCAGAAAATCCCCGCGCCTTCCACGGCCCAGGCGGCCGCGGTCCAACGCGCGTCGAGCCCCAAGGGGATCGCCAGGCTGGCGAAGATCACCCCCAGTGCCAGACAAGTTTCCGCCAACAACAATGCTCGACCGCCCATCAGCAACCGGGCCAGCCCCATGTAAATCATGCCCAGCGCCAAGGCGCTGAAAGCGGCGGCAAATTCCAGATGCTCCACCAGCGCGAACTGCAAACCGAAACCCACCAGCGGTGGCGCGAACAATAGGGTGCCGTCGACGTAATCGCCCTTGCGCGCCGACCAGTGCAACAGTGCCTCGCGGCTGTCGTCCTCGGGGGCGTCGCTCATTTCCAGCAGTTTGCGCCGGGCGAACAACAGGCCGATGGCCAGGTACATCAGGAAAAACAGAATCAGGAACGGCTCGGTACTCCACAACAATTCCGGCGTATAGGAACGCAGACCCCAGGCCAACCCGATGCCAAAGGTGCCGACAAAACCGATCAGGTTGAGCAACCGCCAGGCCTTGAACCACGCGATGGCAAGGATGCCGGCGTTGAGCAGAGCAAAGTAGCTGAACAGCGCGACATGGTTGCCGGCGCCGGTGGAGGTCAGGATCGGCGCGGCGAAACCGCCCAGGGCGGCAGCGGCGGCCAGGCCCAAGGCGTTCTGGGTAATGGCGAGAATCGCCGAGAACACCGTCACCACCACCAGCAGCCCCAGTGCCGCCGTCGGGTCGAGCAACGGGTGCAAACGCATCGCGGCAAACACTGTCAGGTACAACACCGCAATCCCGGTGCCTTGCAGCATCAGTGCGTAATTGCTGTTGCGCAGGCGCAACCACCAGCCCAGCGCGAGCAAGCCCAAGGCGGCCGCCGCGACACCGGCGTAACGCAATTCGACCGGCACCACCATGCCTTCAGTGGCGTAGCGCAACAGGAAGGCCAAACCGAGGAACAACAGCACCACGCCGACCCGCAGCACGGTATTGCCGCCAAAGAGCCAGTTGCGTGCGCCGCTGATGGCGCGTTCGATGAAGTTCGGGCCGCGCGGCGCCGCCGGTTGCTGTGGTTCGCGGGCGACTGGCTCGGGTTTCCAGGCATCAGCGGGCGGCGGACGACTGGCTTCGGCCGCGGCCGCCGTGATGGGTTCGAGTTCGGGCGGTAGCTCCCAGATCAGCTCCGGGGCTGCGACAGGGGCTTGCTCAAGAATGATTTCAGGGGATGGAACCGGTTCGCTGGCCGCAGGTTCACTGGCTTCAGGTGTTTTGACGCCCGAGACTTCCAGCAACGCCAGTCGTTGCTCGACCGCATTCAGCGCAACCTGCGCCTGATCGAGCAAGCGCTGCTGCTCGGCGGTTTGAGTATTCAAGCGGCTGATGCGCAGGGCCTGGCCAATACCCAGCCCGAGCAAAGCGCCTAACAGCGCGCCGCTGAATGACTCGTCGAGTAGCCAGCCCAACAGCAACCCAATCAGCATGAACATCCATTGCATGGTCGATATCCCTAAGCGGCCCATTGCCTTGTGGCGTTTGCACTGACGTCATCGCGGGCAAGCCTCGCTCCCACAGGTTTTGCACAGATCGCAAGAACGATATATGACCTGTAGGAGCGAGGCTTGCCCGCGATTGACCGCGCAGCGGTCACCGAAACATCCGGAGAACCTGGCGCTTAGTATATCGGTCCGGCCCAACAACCGTCGGGCCTGACTCGCAATTATTGCTAAAAGTTACTCCAATGCTTTCCAAATATCCGTGGCGTACTCGCGAATGGTCCGGTCGGACGAGAACCAGCCCATCCGCGCGCTGCTCAATACCGCCGAGCGCCACCACTCTTTGGAGTCGTGCCAGTGAGCCTCGACCCGCATCTGAGCGTTCCAGTAAGAGTCGAAATCGGCGCAGACCAGGAAGCGGTCGTAGTCCACCAGCGAATCAATCAGCGTGGTGTAACGGGACGGATCGTCCGGTGAGAACACCCCACCGCGAATCGCTTGCAGCACATCGTTGAGTCGATGGGAGGCGGCAATGTCCGGTGCCGCGTTGAACTCATGGTTGAACTTGCGCGCCTCCACTTGCTCGGCGCTAAGGCCAAAGATGAACATGTGTTCGACACCAATGCGCTCGCTCATCTCCACGTTGGCCCCGTCCAGGGTACCGATGGTCAGCGCGCCGTTGAGGCCGAATTTCATGTTGCTGGTGCCTGAGGCTTCGAAGCCGGCGGTGGAGATCTGTTCCGACAAGTCCGCCGCCGGAATGATGCTTTCGGCCAGGCTGACGTTGTAGTTGGGCAAGAACACCACTTTGAGCAAACCACGTACGGTCGGGTCGTTGTTGACCACCCGGGCGATGTCGTTGGTCAGTTTGATGATCAACTTGGCCTGGTGATAACTGGCCGCCGCTTTGCCAGCGAAGATTTTCACCCGCGGCACCCAGTCGATTTCCGGTTCGGCACGAATCGCCTGATACAGCGCGACAGTGTGCAGCAGGTTGAGCAACTGACGTTTGTATTCGTGGATCCGTTTAACCTGCACGTCGAACATCGCCGCCGGATTGATCGCGACCCCCAGCCGTTCATGAATCAGGTACGCCAGGGCTTTCTTGCTGTGCAGCCGCTGTTCGGCGAACTGTTTACGGAACGCAGGTTTCTCGGCGAACGGCTCCAGCCCTATCAAGCGCTCTTCAGGGTTATCCAGCAGATCCGGGCCAAGGGCGTCGACCATCATCGAGGTCAGCTCGGGGTTGGCCTGATAGAGCCAGCGGCGGAAGGTAATGCCGTTGGTCTTGTTGTTGATCCGCTCCGGATAGAGTTTATGCAACTCGGAAAACACCGTGCTGCGCATCAGCTGCGTGTGCAGGCCGGACACGCCATTAACGCTGTGAGAACCAAGGAATGCCAGGTTGCCCATGCGCACGCGACGACCGTTGTCTTCCTCGATCAGCGACACTGCACGCAACACGTCGAAATCGTGAACGCCCTTGGCCCGCAATGAGTCGATGTGCTGGGCGTTGATCAAATAAATGATCTGCATGTGCCGTGGCAGCATCCGCTCCATCAAACCGACCGGCCAGGTTTCCAGCGCTTCCGGCAACAGCGTGTGGTTGGTGTACGACAGCGTGTCGACCGTAACTTGCCATGCCGCATCCCACGCCACGTCATAGACGTCGACCAACTGACGCATCAACTCGGCCACGGCGATCGAGGGGTGAGTGTCGTTGAGTTGAATGGCCGCGTGATCGCCCAAGGTCAGCACCGAAGTGTGCATGTTGCGATGGCGGCGCAGCAAATCCTGCAGGGACGCGGCAACAAAGAAGTATTCCTGACGCAGGCGCAGTTCCTGGCCGGCATCGGTGCTGTCCGCCGGGTAGAGCACGCGGGAGATACTTTCGGCCCGGGCCACTTCGGCTACCGCGCCCAAATGGTCGCCAGCGTTGAAGCGCTCCAGGTGCAACTCTTCCATGGCCCGGGCACGCCACAGTCGCAGCGTGTTGACACTCGCGCCGCGCCAACCGACCACCGGGGTGTCATAGGCAATGGCCCGCACGGTTTCCGCCGGGGACCAGACTTGCCTGGATTTGCCGTTCTCATCGGTCACGGTTTCGACACTGCCGCCGAAGCCGATCGGGTAAGCAACCTCCGGCCGTTCAAACTCCCATGGGTTACCGAAATCCAGCCAGTGTTCGGTCTGCTCCTGCTGCCAGCCATCGACGATGGCCTGGCGGAACAAACCGTGTTCGTAACGAATGCCGTAACCATGGCCGGCGATGCCCAGGGTCGACATGCTTTCCATGAAGCACGCCGCCAGACGCCCGAGACCTCCGTTGCCCAGTGCCGCATCGGGCTCCAGCAGACGGATGCGTTCCATGTCGACGCCGAGTTCAGTCATGGCCTCGCGGGCCACATCGAGCAGACCAAGGTTGCTCAAGCTGTCGTAGAGCAAGCGGCCGATAAGGAATTCAAGGGAGAGGTAATAAACCCGTTTCTGGCCTTTGCGGTAGATCTGCCGGGTGTGGTCCATCCAGTGCTCGACCATGTGATCACGTGCCGCCAGGGCAATGGCTTCGAACCAGTCGTGGTCGAAGGCGTGATCCGGGTCTTTACCCACCGCGTAAGTGAGCTTGGTCAAGACGGCGTCGCGGAATGCGGCCACCTCTGCTTCGCGAACAAGTGGTTCTTGAGTCATCGATAGGACCTCGAGCGAGCGTGAAGTTGTCTGAGCCTAGTCGGTCTGACAGACCATTGAGACTCTGGTTCGGCAGTTTTCCCTGTTAGTGCGAGATAGATCGACATTACGTTGTCGCGTGCCAGAAACAATGCAGGGGCCGTGCCGGACACAGGGATTATTTTGCGCCAAGAGAAAAAAATCTGGCGAAAGGTTGTTCAAAAATCCACCAGTCCCGGTATGATCGCGCGCCCTGATGCACACGCTGGTAACAACCGATGATGAAGCCCAACCTGATCGCCGCCGCGGAGATCGATCGCCTCGATACCTGGGCCAAGTACTCTGCCCCGATGTGCGGTTCCTGCGTGTCCAGCTGCTGTACCTTGCCAGTCGAGGTCAAGATCAAGGATCTGATCCGTATCGGCATCGTCGATGAGTTCGAGCGTGGCGATCCGCCGAAGAACATCGCCAAGCGTTTGCAGAAGGAAGGGATCGTCGAGCGCTATAACCAGAAGTCCGAGATCTTCACCCTTCAGCGCATGAGCAACAACGATTGCCTGTACCTGGATCGCAAGAGCCGTCTGTGCACTATTTATGATAAGCGCCCGGACACCTGCCGCAACCACCCGAAGATCGGACCGCGACCGGGGTATTGCGCGTACAAGCCCAAAGAAGTGGTGCGCGAGAGCAATCCGCGGACGCTGGACAAGTTCTGATCCAGAATCCCGCTGCCTGACGGGGCCCCATCGCGTGCAAGCCCGCTCCCACAGGGTTCAGCACTGAACACAGATTATGTAAACACCACAAATCACTGTGGGAGCGGGCTTGCCCGCGATGGGGCCCGAACTGACACCACACAAACCCCAGACACAAAAAAACGCCCCCGACCTTGCGGTCGGGGGCGTTTTTTTAAGCGCTAACTAAGTCGAAACTCAGTTACCGGCTTTCTTGGCAGCGCGGGTACGCTCGCTTTCGCCCAGGATCTTCTTGCGAAGACGGATGGACTTAGGAGTGACTTCGCACAATTCGTCTTCTTGAACGAATTCCAGAGCCTGCTCCAGAGTGAAGCGGATAGGCGGAACCAGAGCGATGGTTTCGTCTTTACCCGAAGCACGCATGTTGTCGAGCTTCTTGCCTTTGGTTGGGTTGACGCCCAGGTCGTTGTCGCGGCTGTTGATGCCGACGATTTGACCTTCGTACACGTCTTCACCGTGACCCAGGAACAGTTTGCCGCGAGCTTGCAGGGTTTCCAGCGAGTAAGTCAGCGCCTTACCGGTAGCAACCGAAACCAGCACGCCGTTCTGACGGCCGGACATGTCGCCGGACTTCATCACGTCGTAACGGTCGAAGATCGAGGTCAGGATACCTGCACCGGAGGTCAGGGTCAGGAACTCGTTACGGAAACCGATCAGGCCACGAGCCGGGATGTTGTACTCAAGGCGCACACGGCCCTTGCCATCCGGAACCATGTTGGTCAGGTCGCCTTTACGGATACCGATCTGCTCCATGATCGAACCTTGCGATTCTTCTGGCAGGTCGATGGTCACGTTTTCGTACGGTTCGTGCTTGACGCCGTCAACCATGCGGATGATCACTTCCGGACGACCAACACCCATTTCGAAGCCTTCGCGACGCATGGTTTCGATCAGTACCGAGAGGTGCAGCTCACCACGGCCGGAGACTTTGAACTTGTCGGCGGTGTCGCCTTCTTCAACGCGCAGAGCAACGTTGTAGAGCAGTTCTTTGTCCAGACGTTCCTTGATGTTACGGCTGGTGACGAACTTGCCTTCTTTACCGCAGAAAGGCGAGTCGTTTACCTGGAAGGTCATGGAAACGGTTGGCTCGTCAACGGTCAGCGGCTTCATCGCTTCGACGTTCAGTGGGTCGCACAGAGTGTCGGAGATGAACAGCTGGTCGAAGCCGCTGATGCAGACGATGTCGCCGGCAGCTGCTTCTTCAACGTCGATGCGGTGCAGGCCGTGGTGACCCATCAGCTTCAGGATACGACCGTTACGCTTCTTGCCGTCGGCGTCGATAGCGACAACCGGAGTGTTCGGCTTGATGCGACCACGAGCGATACGGCCAACGCCGATAACACCCAGGAAGCTGTTGTAGTCCAGAGCGGAGATTTGCATCTGGAACGGACCGTCACGGTCGACTTTCGGCGCAGGTACGTTGTCGACGATCGACTGGTACAGCGGGGTCATGTCTTCAGCCATGTCGGTGTGTTCCAGACCGGCAATGCCGTTCAGGGCCGAGGCGTAGACGACTTTGAAGTCCAGCTGTTCTTCGGTGGCACCGAGGTTGTCGAACAGGTCGAAGATCTGGTCCAGAACCCAGTCCGGACGCGCGCCTGGACGGTCAACCTTGTTGATCACCACGATTGGACGCAGGCCGGCTTCGAAAGCCTTCTTGGTCACGAAACGGGTTTGCGGCATAGGGCCGTCTTGAGCGTCAACCAGCAGCAGAACGGAGTCAACCATCGACATTACGCGTTCAACTTCGCCGCCGAAGTCGGCGTGGCCCGGGGTGTCCACGATGTTGATGTGGTAGCCGTTCCAGTTGATGGCGGTGTTTTTCGCCAGAATGGTAATACCGCGCTCTTTCTCCTGGTCGTTGGAGTCCATCACGCGCTCGTCGTTGAGCTCGTTGCGCTCCAGGGTGCCGGATTGACGCAAGAGTTTGTCTACCAGGGTGGTTTTACCATGGTCAACGTGAGCAATGATGGCGATGTTGCGTAGATTTTCGATCACTTGTGTATCTCGATCAGAGGATTCGGTGTGCTGACAAGTCTTGGCAGCGATTTACAGTAGAGTCCGGCAAAGCCGTTACAGCTTGACGGCGGCGTCGGGGGGCCGGTGACGCAGGCCACAGGCAAACAGCCCCGGGCACTTAGCTCGGTCGATAAACGCGCACATTGGCATGCCCCTCACTGAGCAAATGGTGGGCATGCAGGCGACTCATCACGCCTTTGTCGCAATACAACAGGTACTGGCGAGTAGGGTCCAGTTCCTTGAAACGAGCGTTCAATGCATAAAACGGCATCGTCTGCACCTCAATGCCAGCAAGTTCCAGCGGCTCGTCTTCAGCGGCATCCGGGTGACGGATGTCGATGATGATCTGGCCCGCCAGTGCTTCGCTGACTTCTTCGATCTGCAAATCCTGGCCCAATTCGTCGATCACGCGATCGATCGGCACCAGTTTGGCGTTCTCGAGCGCACGCTCAAGCACCGCCATGTCGAATTCTTTCTCTTCATGCTCCACACGCGGACGCTTGGCGTGGGTCTTTGGGTTCACCGAGATGACCCCGCAGTATTCCGGCATGTGCTTGGCGAAATCGGCAGTACCGATTTCGTTGGCCAGGTCGATGATGTCCTGCTTGTGACTGGCGATCAGCGGACGCAAGACCAGCTTGTCGGTCACGCAGTCGATCACGGACAGGTTCGGCAACGTCTGGCTCGACACCTGGGAAATCGCTTCGCCGGTGACCAGCGCTTCGATCTCCAGCCGATCAGCAATACGGGAAGCAGCGCGCAACATCATACGCTTCAAAACTACACCCATATGACTGTTATCGACTTTCCCGAGAATTTCTCCCAGTACTTCCTCGAACGGCACACTGACAAATAACACGCGTTGGGAGCTGCCGTACTTCTTCCAGATGAAGTGCGCGACTTCCATGACGCCCAGTTCATGGGCACGTCCGCCCAGATTGAAGAAGCAGAAATGGCTCATCAGCCCGCGGCGCATGATCTGGTAGGCGGCGACGGTGGAATCGAAGCCGCCGGACATCAGTACAAGCGTCTGTTCCAGGGCACCCAGCGGATAACCGCCGATGCTGTTGTGCTGGCTGTGGATCACGAACAACCGTTTGTCGCGAATTTCGATGCGAACTTCAATTTCCGGCTCTTTGAGCGAGATTCCGGCGGCGCCACACTGACGACGCAGTTGGCTGCCGACGTATTTCTCGACGTCCATGGAGCTGAACTCGTGCTTGCCGGCACGCTTGCAGCGCACCGAAAAGATCTTCCCGGCCAGGGCGTCACCGAAATGCTGCTTGCACTTGGCGACGATGTCGTCGAAGTCGCCCAACGGGTATTCATCGACCTGCAGGAAATGCGCGATGCCCGGCATGCAGCTCAGGCGCTCGGTCATCTCCTTCAGGGCTTTCGGCTCGCTGACGCGGGTTTCCAGCTCGAGATTGTCCCACACACCGTTCACCACCACGGCCGGGTCCAGATCGCGGAGCACGGTACGGATGTTTTTGGCCAACTGGCGGATGAAACGCATCCGTACCGGGCGGCTCTTGATGGTGATCTCGGGGAAGACTTTTACGATTAGTTTCATGAAAACAGCGCGCGCTGGGCCAGCCGAAAAAGGGGGGCGCGGATTATAGCGGAAATTGCTCAAGGTTTAACCAGTTAATGTGCAGAAGGTTTTGCGCGCACCAAAACAGGTCATTTATGGATTTCAACGCTACATTACAGGGCGAGGTTTGGCGCTTTTCGAGGCTTTGCACCTTTATAAGCGTGATATTGGGGCAAAAAACCCATGGTGGGGCACTGGCATGCAATTTGCTCCCTTGTGAGGCAGGTTGCCTTGGCAGAGTATTCGCGCCGGCATCACCCACATTCTAAGGGCATCCACTACTAAGCCCGAAGCCACCCGGAGGACACTATGTCGAAGTCGGTTCAACTCATCAAAGATCATGACGTCAAGTGGATTGATCTGCGCTTCACGGACACCAAAGGCACTCAGCACCACGTGACCATGCCGGCTCGCGATGGGCTGGATGAAGCTTTCTTCGAAGAAGGCAAAATGTTCGACGGTTCCTCCATCGCTGGCTGGAAAGGCATCGAAGCTTCCGACATGATCCTGATGCCGGACGACAGCACTGCCGTTCTCGACCCGTTCACCGAAGAGCCGACCCTGATCCTGGTTTGCGACGTGATCGAGCCTTCGACCATGCAAGGCTACGACCGTGATCCACGTGCGATCGCCAAGCGTGCCGAGGAATACCTGAAATCGACCGGTATCGGCGACACCGTATTCGTGGGCCCAGAGCCAGAGTTCTTCATCTTCGACGAAGTGAAGTTCAAGTCCGACATCTCCGGTTCGATGTTCAAAATCTTCTCCGAACAAGGTTCGTGGATGTCCGACCAGGACGTGGAAGGCGGCAACAAAGGCCACCGTCCAGGCGTCAAAGGCGGCTACTTCCCTGTTCCGCCGTTCGACCACGACCACGAAATCCGTACCTCCATGTGCAACGCCATGGAAGAAATGGGCCTGGTCATCGAAGTTCACCACCACGAAGTGGCGACTGCCGGTCAGAACGAAATCGGCGTGAAGTTCAACACCCTGGTGGCCAAGGCTGACGAAGTTCAGACCCTGAAATACTGCGTACACAACGTTGCTGACGCATACGGCCGCACCGCGACCTTCATGCCTAAGCCTCTGTACGGCGATAACGGTTCGGGTATGCACGTTCACCTGTCCATCGCCAAAGATGGCAAGAACACCTTCGCTGGCGAAGGCTATGCCGGCCTGTCCGATACCGCTCTGTACTTCATTGGCGGCATCATCAAGCACGGTAAGGCTCTGAACGGCTTCACCAACCCGTCGACCAACTCCTACAAGCGTCTGGTCCCAGGTTTCGAAGCTCCAGTGATGCTGGCTTACTCGGCTCGCAACCGTTCGGCTTCGATCCGTATTCCTTACGTGTCCAGCCCTCGCGCTCGCCGTATCGAAGCTCGCTTCCCGGATCCAGCAGCCAACCCGTACCTGGGCTTCGCTGCACTGTTGATGGCTGGCCTGGACGGCATCCAGAACAAGATCCACCCTGGCGACGCAGCTGACAAAAACCTGTACGACCTGCCGCCTGAAGAGGCGAAAGAGATCCCACAAGTTTGCGGCAGCCTGAAAGAAGCCTTGGAAGAGCTGGACAAAGGTCGTGCGTTCCTGACCAAAGGCGGCGTGTTCTCCGATGACTTCATCGACGCTTACATCGCTCTGAAAAGCGAAGAAGAAATCAAGGTTCGTACCTTCGTACACCCACTGGAATATGAGCTGTACTACAGCTGCTGATCCGGTAACGCCGCGCTACGCGGCGTGACAAAAGAGAGGCCTCCTTCGGGAGGCCTTTTTTATGGGCGACCGTCTGTCATCGGATACCCGGTTGCGTGCATCATGGCCTTCATCCGATAAAGCCGAGATGCCCCATGCGCCTACACCCATGCCTTGCCCTGCTCACCGCCCTGCTGGCCAACAGCGCTTTTGCCAGCCCGGCACCTGCCGCCCTCGCTCTGTTGCTTGGCACCATCGAAGAACGTCTGGCGATTGCCGATCAGGTCGCGCTGAGCAAATGGGACAGCGGTAAACCGGTCGAAGACCGGCAGCGCGAGCGCGAAGTCATTGCCGCCGCCGTCGCCCTGGCACCTGCCTATAAATTGAGCAACGAAGCCGTCGAACAGTTCTTCTCGGCGCAGATCGAGGCCAACAAGCTGGTGCAATACGCGCATCTGTCTGACTGGCATGCGCAAGGCAAGGCGCCCAACGACCCTCGCCCCGATCTCGTCGGGCAGATCCGCCCACAACTTGATCAGTTACAAAAACGCCTGCTGCAACAACTGGCCGATTTCAGTCCTTATCGCAACGACCCGCAGTGCCCGTCGTGGCTGGCCAAGGCCAATAAAACCGGCGCCCAAGCGCCATTGCGCGGGCTTGCCCAGGTACGCGCCACCGCTGAGTTGTGCAGCGCCAGCCGCTGAGCCGACCTGCCGACGTGCGCTGAAGTGCTCTATGCTCAGCGCTTAGTCGCCATGAACGGAACAGGGCCGGACACTTGCCCAACGGCCAATGGAAGCCTGCAATGCGCTCATTGTTGTTATGCCTGCTTGTTCTGATCGCCCTGCCCGCCGCCGCGCAGATCTACAAGTACACCGACGCCAACGGCAACACCGCGTACAGCAATCAACCGCCCGATGGCGTAAAGGCTCAGCCCGTGGAGTTGCCACCGCTCAACAGCGTCGAGCTTCAACCGCCGAGCGAGCCTGTAGCGCCTGCGCAAGCCAGTAGCCGTGAACAACCCGGCAGCGCCTATCAGGTGCTGGAATTGACGGGGCTGCCCACCGAAGAAGCCTTGCGCGCCAACAATGGCACGTTCACGGTCAGCGTATTGATCCAGCCGCGCCTGCAAGGCTCTCATCGATTGAGGCTGTTACTGGACGATCAACCCTACGGCCAACCGAGCAACGTACCGATTCTGCAACTGGTGAACATCGACCGTGGCGAACACCGCCTCGCGGTTCAGGTGATCAATGGGCAAGACGTCGTGCAACAGAGCCCCACTGTGACCTTCACCGTGCAACGGGTGCATAAGCCTTGAGGGTCTGGCTGTTGGTCGCTTGCCTGATCAGTCTCCCGGCAATGGCCGAGGTCTTCACTTACATCGACGCCCAAGGCAACCGGGTTTTCACTGATCAACCGGGCACCCGTAATGCCAAGCGTGTGCCACTGGCGACCAGCAATCGAATGTCGGCCAACCCGAGCGGCGCCGCGCCAATGACGGCCGCGAAAAACCAGGCCAAACCCCTGTTTCATTACGACATGCTTCGTGTGCTGGTGCCGGAGCCGGATGCCACGATCCGTAGCACTGCCGGTGAATTGATCGTCAGCGTTACCAGCGAACCCGGCCTGCAACAGGGCCATCGCTATCGTCTGCTGCTGGATGGCCAACCCACCGCCGAGCCGGGCCCGAGCCCGGTGTTCGCCCTGAGCGACATCGACCGCGGCAGCCACCATCTGTCGGTGGAGATCCTCGACGAACAGGGCCGTACCGTCGAACGCACGGCCAACCAACCCTTCCATATGCAGCGCATTTCCCTCGCGCAGAAACGTCAGGTCAAACCCTGCGTCCTCAGCGACTACGGCCAACGGCCGGAATGCCCCCTCAAAGACAAACCTGAAGAAGAAAGCTCCTTCTGGCGCTAATACCAGTCAGTTAAGGCGCAGAACCTGTGGGAGCGTGGCTTGCCCGCGAAGAACGATGACGCGTAATACCTGAAAAACCGCGGTGCATTCTTCGCGGGCAAGCCACGCTCCCACAGGATTCTCGTCGCTCAAATGTCTTCACCACAGGCTCTGCACTTGGCCTGACCTCCTTCCTGCCCTTCTTCTAACTTCGTTCAGGTTTGCGCACTATATTGGTGCAATAGAGTGCACAGTACTCACATCCCAACCCATTTTGGTTCGAAAGTACCCGCGAAAGCTGGCAGAACGCCACGCAAATGAGCGTCAAACGCCTGTTTCAGGCTCTAAACGCTTCTTTTCGGAGCCTTGGTTTGGTTTTTGCATTTTCCCCGTATCGGCGCGTTATTCATGCGCATGCCCTGCTCCAAAAGAGGTCCTGATGACCATTAGCGACGCACTACACCGCTTGCTACTCGACAACCTGACCACCGCAACCATTCTGCTCGACGCCGAACTGCGCCTTGAGTACATGAACCCGGCGGCGGAGATGCTCCTGGCCATCAGCGGCCAGCGTAGCCATGGGCAGTTCATCAGTGAGTTGTTCACCGAATCCACCGAGGCGCTGAACTCCCTGCGCCAGGCAGTCGAGCAGGCACACCCGTTCACCAAGCGTGAAGCGATGCTCACCGCCCTCACCGGCCAGACCCTGACCGTCGACTACGCGGTAACGCCGATCCTGAGCAATGGCGATACGCTGCTGTTGCTGGAGGTTCACCCGCGCGACCGCTTGCTGCGGATCACCAAGGAAGAGGCGCAGTTGTCGAAGCAAGAAACCAGCAAGATGCTGGTACGCGGCCTCGCCCACGAAATCAAAAATCCTCTGGGCGGGATTCGCGGCGCGGCTCAGTTGCTCGCCCGTGAATTGCCGGAAGAAAGCCTGCGCGATTACACCAACGTCATCATTGAAGAGGCCGATCGCCTGCGCAATCTGGTGGATCGCATGCTCGGCTCCAACAAATTGCCGTCATTGGCCATGTGCAACGTCCATGAAGTGCTGGAGCGCGTGGGTCAGTTGGTGGAGGCCGAAAGTCAGGGCTGCATCACTTTGGTGCGCGACTACGACCCAAGCATTCCGGATGTGTTGATTGATCGCGAACAGATGATTCAGGCCGTCCTGAACATCGTGCGCAACGCGATGCAGGCCATCAGCAGCCAGAACGAGCTGCGCCTTGGCCGCATCAGCTTGCGGACCCGCGCCATGCGCCAGTTCACCATCGGCCACGTGCGCCATCGCCTGGTGACCAAGATCGAAATCATCGACAACGGCCCGGGGATCCCCGCCGAGCTACAGGAAACCATCTTCTTCCCCATGGTCAGCGGCCGTCCGGACGGTACCGGGCTGGGCCTGGCCATTACCCAGAACATCATCAGCCAGCACCAGGGCCTGATCGAATGTGACAGCCATCCAGGCCACACCACGTTCTCGATCTTTCTGCCACTGGAACAAGGAGCCACATCGACATGAGCCGTAGTGAAACCGTGTGGATCGTCGATGACGACCGTTCTATCCGTTGGGTCCTGGAAAAGGCCTTGCAGCAGGAAGGCATGACCACGCAAAGCTTCGACAGCGCCGATGGCGTGATGAGCCGCCTGGCGCGCCAGCAGCCGGACGTGATCATCTCCGACATCCGCATGCCGGGTGCCAGCGGTCTGGACCTTCTGGCGCGGATTCGCGAACAACACCCACGGCTGCCAGTGATCATCATGACCGCGCACTCCGATCTGGACAGCGCTGTCGCGTCCTATCAGGGCGGCGCATTCGAATACCTGCCCAAGCCGTTCGATGTCGACGAAGCCGTCTCTCTGGTCAAGCGCGCCAACCAGCACGCTCAGGAACAGCAAGGCATGGAAGTCCCGGTCGCCCTGACCCGCACACCGGAAATCATCGGCGAAGCACCGGCGATGCAGGAAGTGTTTCGCGCCATCGGGCGCTTGAGCCACTCCAACATCACCGTGCTGATCAATGGCGAATCCGGTACCGGTAAAGAACTGGTGGCCCACGCCCTGCACCGTCACAGCCCACGGGCGGCCTCGCCGTTCATTGCGCTGAACATGGCGGCGATCCCCAAGGATCTGATGGAATCCGAGTTGTTCGGCCATGAAAAAGGCGCGTTCACCGGCGCGGCCAACCTGCGTCGCGGGCGTTTTGAGCAGGCCGATGGCGGCACGCTGTTCCTCGATGAAATCGGCGACATGCCGGCGGACACCCAGACCCGCTTGCTGCGGGTACTGGCGGACGGCGAGTTTTACCGCGTTGGCGGTCATGTGCCGGTGAAAGTCGATGTGCGAATCATCGCCGCGACGCACCAGAATCTGGAAACCCTGGTGCATGCCGGAAAATTCCGTGAGGACTTGTTCCACCGCCTCAACGTGATCCGCATCCACATTCCACGGCTGTCGGACCGTCGCGAAGACATCCCGACCCTGGCCAAACACTTCCTAAGTCGCGCCGCGCAAGAACTGGCGGTGGAACCGAAGCTGCTGAAAAGCGAAACCGAGGAATACCTGAAAAACCTGCCGTGGCCAGGCAACGTGCGCCAGCTGGAAAACACCTGCCGCTGGATCACTGTGATGGCTTCGGGTCGCGAAGTGCACATCAGCGATCTGCCGCCGGAACTGCTGAGCCTGCCGCAGGATTCGGCGCCGGTCACCAATTGGGAGCAAGCGCTGCGTCAGTGGGCTGATCAGGCGCTGGCTCGCGGTCAGTCGAGCCTGCTCGACAGCGCCGTGCCAGCTTTCGAGCGGATCATGATCGAAACCGCCCTCAAACACACCGCCGGCCGCCGCCGCGATGCTGCCGTTTTGCTGGGTTGGGGCCGTAATACCCTGACGCGCAAGATCAAGGAATTGGGGATGAAGGTTGATGGTGGGGATGATGATGAGGGTGATGAGGGCTAAACAGCCTTTAGTTCTTCGTTGACCGCCAGATCCAATCGCGGGCAAGCCCGCTCCCACAGGATTTTCAGTGGTTTCACCATCGCGTGAACACCGTTGAACCTTGTGGGAGCGGGCTTGCCCGCGATGCTTTTGGGGCCACCGTGCACCGACTGAATGCACCATGAACTGCAATCGCGCACGACAACCGATCCAAAACCCCACCTCCACCTGCAAGAAAACCCCTATTACATAAACACAAAAGCCCCGGATTACGGGGCTTTCAGGGCTACTCGACGACTTTCTGTTGCAAGTTATTAAAAACTGGCACGCCCCCTGCAATAGTCCAATCAGTGATTCGATTCACTACCCAGTTTCGGGGACCTTGGTACAGGCAGGCCGGGGATTCCCCTCTTTACACCGGGCTCATACCGCAACAGCGACGAGCCCATCCCGTTTTGGGGTCCTTGGTACAGGCAGGCCGGGGATTCCCTCTTTACACCGGGCTCACGCGGCAATGCGCGAGCCCTCCCGTTTTGGGAACCTTGGTACAGGCAGGCCGGGGATTCCCTCTTTTATTGCTCTCGGAGATGGATCTCCAGCCGCCAGCGGTCATCGACCTCGCTACCGACCCACTCGCCCTGCAGCGGCCGGGCCGCCACCACCGTCAACAACAATCCCCCATCACTCAACCGCGTTCGCCAGTTCACGTCCTTGCCGTTGAGCTTGAGCTGACCTTTCTGCGCATGGCCTTCAGCCTCGAACAACAGCGCCACGCTGCCGTCGACTATCTCGCCGTGGGTTTTGGGTTCGTTGTTGAACCACACCACCAGTCCATCGTTCGTCACCTCGACCTGCTGCAAAACGCTGGGGTCGGGCGCGGTCAGGCGACCGATCATCAGGCCCACCATCACCCCGACAATCGCCAGCGAAGCCATCACTCGCGGGAATAGTTTCGAACGAGGGTCCTTTGGCGGCGTAGAATGCCCGTCATCTTTACCTTCGGAGCCGTGCATGTTTCACGTCATCCTTTTCCAACCAGAAATTCCGCCGAATACCGGCAACGTTATCAGGCTGTGCGCCAACAGTGGCTGCCACCTGCATTTGATCGAACCGCTGGGCTTCGAGATGGACGACAAGCGTCTGCGCCGGGCCGGCCTCGATTACCATGAGTATGCCACCCTGCAACGCCATGCGGACCTCGCCAGCTGCCTGGAAAGCCTCGGCCATCCTCGGCTGTTCGCCTTTACCACCAAGGGCTCGCGGCCATTTCACGACGCCAGCTTCGCCGAGGGCGATGCCTTCCTGTTCGGCCCGGAAAGCCGCGGCTTGCCGGCCGACGTGCTCGACGCCCTGCCCGGCGAACAACGTCTGCGCTTGCCGATGCGCGAAGGCTGTCGCAGCCTGAACCTGTCCAACACCGTGGCCGTCGCCGTGTATGAAGGCTGGCGCCAGCTTGGGTTCAAGTAACCCCGCGACTGATCGTCCCCACGCTCCGCGTGGGAATGCAGCCCGTGACGCTCCGCGTCACTGGACGCGGAGCGTCCCTAGAGGCATTCCCACGCAGAGCGTGGGAACGATCATCTCCCGCCCAAGAAAAAAGCGCCTGTTATGGCGCTTTTTTCGTTACTGCATCGACCGCTTATTGAACGGTCGGAGTCTCGCCAGCCGCCTGCATGCGTTGCAGCTCTTGTGCGTACAGCGCGTCGAAGTTCACCGGGGCCAGCATCAGGGCCGGGAACGAACCGCGGGTCACCAGGCTGTCCAGGGTTTCGCGAGCGTACGGGAACAGGATGTTCGGGCAGAACGCGCCGAGGGTGTGGCTCATCGAAGCGTCGTCCAGGTTCTTGATCAGGAAGATCCCGGCCTGTTGCACTTCAGCAATGAACGCCACTTCTTCACCGTTTTTCACGGTGACCGA
The DNA here is from genome assembly GCF_030687395.1 of Pseudomonas wuhanensis. Taxonomy (GTDB): domain Bacteria; phylum Pseudomonadota; class Gammaproteobacteria; order Pseudomonadales; family Pseudomonadaceae; genus Aquipseudomonas; species Aquipseudomonas wuhanensis. Next base: position 6,233,781 of record NZ_CP117430.1, read on the forward strand.
CAGGGTCAGCACGACTTCGTGGAAGTCGCCTTCCAGAGCCTTCTGGCGAGTGTTCAGATCCAGACCGACGCTCGGCTCCCACTGCTGGCGAAAGATCGCCGGGCTTTTCGGGGCTTCGAAGGACAAGTCGCGTACGTAGATGCGCTGCAAGGAGAATTGCGGTGCGGTTTCTTCTTCGCTAGCTGCAGTGTTCTGTTGGTCAGTCATCTCAGATCCTTTCTGATCTCGGGTCTTGTAGGGTTGGCTATTTCAAGTAAGGCAGTCAGGCCTTGAGCATGGCGTCGAGCTTACCGGCGCGCTCCAGGGCAAACAAATCATCACAGCCGCCAACGTGGGTGCTGCCGATCCAGATCTGCGGCACGGACGTTCGTCCGGCCTTCTGGGCCATCGCGGCACGCACCTGCGGCTTGCCATCGACCTTGATCTCTTCGAAGGCTACGCCTTTGTTCTCGAGCAAGTACTTGGCTCGCGAGCAATAAGGGCAGTAATCGCTGGAATAGACGACGACGTTGTTCATATCACTTCACCAGCGGCAGATTGTCGGCTTTCCAGCTGGAAATACCGCCGGACAGCTTGGCGGCGGTGAAGCCGGCTTTCATCAGTTCCCGGGCATGAGTGCCGGCAGTCTGGCCCATGGCATCGACCAGGATAATGGTCTTGGCCTTGTGTTTTTCCAGTTCGCCGACGCGAGCGGTCAGTTTGTCGTGAGGAATGTTCAACGCGCCAACAATGTGACCAGCGGTGAAATCCTTGATCGGACGGATGTCGATCACCACGCCTGCGTCCTTGTTGACCAGCCCGGTCAGTTCACCGGTGCTCAGGCTGCGGCCGCCGCCTTGCATCTGATAAGCGATCAGCAACGCCAGCAGTACGACGAAGATACCGACGAGCAAATAGTGGTTAGTGGCAAATTCAATCAGGTGAGCAACCATCGAAGGAGGTTCCAGGGCGTTAAAATGTCGGCCAGTATACACAGCCACTATGGTGGGCCAAACCCCGTCCGGCGGTGACGCGGTCGGAACTTCGCTTTAAACTGCCACTCCCTTTTCCATCGCCTCTTTTAATTCAGCCACGAGTGGAATCCATGACTACCACGCCTAAACCTTTGGTCCTGATTATTCTCGACGGCTTCGGTCACAGTGAGAGCCCTGAATCCAACGCCATCTATGCGGCGAAGAAGCCCGTACTGGACCGCCTGTGGGCCACCGTGCCGAACGGCCTGATCTCGGGCAGCGGCATGGACGTCGGCTTGCCGGACGGCCAGATGGGCAACTCCGAAGTCGGTCACATGAACCTTGGCGCCGGCCGCGTGGTGTACCAGGACTTCACGCGTGTGACCAAAGCGATCCGCGACGGCGAGTTCTTCGAGAACCCGACCATCTGCGCCGCGGTGGATAAAGCCGTTGCTGCCGGCAAAGCCGTGCACTTCATGGGTCTGCTGTCCGATGGCGGCGTTCATAGCCACCAGGATCACCTGGTCGCCATGGCTGAACTGGCCTACAAGCGCGGCGCCGAGAAAATTTACCTGCATGCGTTCCTTGATGGCCGCGATACGCCACCGAAAAGCGCCCAGTCGTCGATCGAGTTGCTGGACGCGACCTTCCAGGCACTTGGCAAAGGCCGGATCGCCAGCATCATTGGCCGTTATTACGCCATGGACCGCGACAACCGTTGGGATCGCGTGTCCCAGGCCTACAACCTGATTGTCGATGGCACCAGCGAATTCAACGCCGCCACCGCACAGGAAGGCCTGCAAGCCGCTTACGAACGTGGCGAAAGCGACGAATTCGTCAAAGCCACCAGCATCGGTGAGCCAGTGAAGGTTGAAGACGGCGACGCCGTAGTCTTCATGAACTTCCGCGCCGACCGCGCTCGCGAGCTGACCCGCGTGTTCGTCGAAGACAATTTCAAGGAATTCGAACGCGCTCGCAAGCCTGCACTTTCCGGTTTCGTCATGCTGACCCAATACGCCGCCAGCATCCCCGCGCCGTCGGCCTTCGCCGCGAGCAGCCTGGACAACGTGCTGGGCGATTACCTGGCGAAAAACGGCAAGACGCAGCTGCGCATCGCTGAAACCGAGAAGTACGCCCACGTGACTTTCTTCTTCTCTGGCGGTCGCGAAGAACCGTTCCCGGGCGAAGAACGCATCCTGATCCCGTCGCCAAAAGTCGCCACCTATGACTTGCAGCCCGAGATGAGTGCCCCGGAAGTTACCGACCGCATCGTCGATGCCATTGAAAACCAGCGTTACGACGTGATCGTGGTCAACTACGCCAATGGCGACATGGTCGGCCATAGCGGCGTGTTCGAGGCGGCCGTCAAAGCGGTTGAATGCCTGGACCTGTGCGTGGGCCGTATCGTCGATGCGCTGGAAAAAGTCGGCGGCGAAGCCCTGATTACCGCTGACCATGGCAACGTCGAGCAAATGTCTGACGCGTCCACTGGCCAGGCGCACACCGCGCATACCACCGAGCCGGTGCCGTTCATCTATGTCGGCAAGCGTGATTTCAAGGTACGCGACGGCGGCGTGCTGGCGGATGTTGCGCCGACCATGCTGATGTTGCTGGGGCTTGAGAAGCCTGTGGAAATGACCGGAACTTCGATTCTAGTCTGATCAGATCCATCTGACGACGCCACACCCTGTGGGAGCGGGCTTGCCCGCGATAGCAATCTGACTGCCAACCTCTCTGTTGAATGTCAGGACGCCATCGCGGGCAAGCCCGCTCCCACATTGGTTTGCGGTGTTTTTCTGTCCAGTTATCACACAGCCCCAATTGGGCATTTTTTTTGCTGCGCTTGGCGGGCATACTAGGCCGTCCCTTTCCCTGGTGTCGCCCGCCTCTATGCTTCGCGTCCTGATAGCCCTCGCACTGACATGCCTGCTCCAACCGGCCTTTGCCGACGAGCGCACGCAAACCCAACAACAGTTGGACGCCACGCGTCAGGACATTGCCGAGCTGAAGAAACTGCTGGGTAAACTCCAGGAAGAAAAATCCGGAGTGCAGAAAGACCTCAAAGGCACCGAAACCGAGATGGGCAAGCTCGAGAAGCAGGTCGAAGCCCTGCAAAAAGAGCTGAAGAAAAGCGAATCCGAGCTGCAGCGACTCGATGCCGAGAAAAAAAAACTCCAGAGCGCGCGCATTGAACAGCAACGACTGATCGCCATCCAGGCCCGAGCGGCCTATCAGAATGGCCGCCAGGAGTACCTCAAGCTGCTGCTCAACCAGCAGAACCCGGAAAAATTCGCCCGCACCCTCACCTATTACGACTACCTGAGCCAGGCCCGCCTGGAGCAGCTGAAGAATTTCAACGAAACCCTGCGCCAACTGGCCAATGTCGAAAAAGACATCGGCCTGCAGCAGGCGCAATTGCTGGTGCAGAAAAGCAGCCTCGACACCCAGCGCGATGAACTCGACAAGGTCCGCAAGGAGCGTCAGCAAGTTCTGGCCAAGCTCAACGACGACGTGAAGGCCCGCGACCAGAAACTGGCGGCGCGCGAGCAGGATCAGGCGGACCTGTCTAAAGTCCTTAAAACCATTGAAGAAACCTTGGCCCGTCAGGCCCGAGAGGCGGAAGAAGCGCGGCAAAAAGCGCTGATCGCCCAGCAGGAAGCCGAAAAAAAGCGTTTACGTGAGGCTCAGGCTGCGGCAGATGCAGAGACAACCGACGCCCCACGCAAAACCGTTAAATCGACACCCGGCGCACTGGTTTCAAGTTCAGGCGAAACCTTTGGCGGCCCCTTTGCTTCCTCCCGCGGCAAACTTCCATGGCCGGTTGATGGTCGACTGCTGGCACGCTTCGGTGAAAGCCGTGGCGACGATGCCCGCACCAAATGGGACGGTGTGATGATCAGCGCCTCCGCCGGCAGCCAGGTGCATGCCGTTCACGGCGGCCGCGTGGTGTTTGCCGATTGGTTGCGAGGCGCCGGGTTGCTGGTGATCCTCGACCACGGCAACGGTTTTTTGAGTCTTTATGGTCACAACCAGACGCTGCTCAAGTCTGCGGGTGACGTGGTAAAAGCCGGTGAGTCCATCTCCACTGTCGGCAACAGTGGCGGGCAGGACACACCAGCGCTGTATTTCGCTATTCGTCAGCAGGGTCACCCGAGTGATCCGGCGCAATGGTGCCGCGCGCAAGGATAGGCGTTGAGTCACCTACATTAGGAGTTCGTTCGACATGCTGTATTTGTCCCGCCTTACCTCGCTGGCCCTGACGATTGCCCTGGTGATCGGCGCGCCGTTGGCGTTTGCCGCTCAACCGGCCCCGGCGGTCGCACCTGCAGGCACTGCTGCGACCACCAAGGCGCCATTGCCGCTGGACGAGTTGCGCACCTTTGCCGAAGTCATGGACCGGATCAAAGCAGCCTATGTAGAACCGGTGGACGACAAGACCCTGCTGGAAAACGCCATCAAAGGCATGCTCAGCAACCTCGACCCGCACTCCGCGTACCTGGGCCCGGAAGACTTCGCTGAATTGCAGGAAAGCACCAGCGGCGAATTCGGCGGCCTGGGCATCGAAGTCGGCGCTGAAGACGGTTTCATCAAAGTGGTTTCGCCGATCGACGACACTCCGGCCTCCAAGGCTGGTATTCAGGCCGGCGACTTCATCGTCAAGATCAACGGCCAGCCGACTCGCGGCCAGAGCATGACCGAAGCCGTGGACAAGATGCGCGGCAAGATCGGCCAGAAGATCACCCTGACCCTGGTGCGCGACGGCGGTGCGCCGTTCGACGTGACTCTGGTCCGCGCCATCATTCAAGTGAAGAGCGTGAAGAGCCAGTTGCTGGAATCCGGCTATGGTTACATCCGCATCACCCAGTTCCAGGTCAAGACCGGCGAAGAGGTCTCCAAGGCCCTGGCCAAGCTGCGCAAGGACAACGGCAAGAAGCTCAGCGGTATCGTCCTCGACCTGCGTAACAACCCGGGCGGCGTGCTGCAATCGGCGGTGGAAGTGGTCGATCACTTCATCACCAAGGGCCTGATCGTCTACACCAAGGGCCGCATCGCCAACTCCGAGTTGCGCTTCTCCGCCACCGGCAAGGACGAAAGCGAAGCCGTGCCAATGGTCGTGCTGATCAACGGCGGCAGCGCCTCGGCCTCGGAAATTGTCGCCGGCGCCCTGCAGGATCAGAAACGCGCAGTGGTCATGGGCACCACCAGTTTCGGCAAAGGCTCGGTCCAGACCGTGTTGCCGCTGAACAACGAACGCGCACTGAAAATCACCACGGCGCTGTACTACACGCCGAACGGCCGCTCGATTCAGGCTCAGGGCATTGTTCCGGACATCGAAGTGCGCAAGGCCAAGATCACCAACGAGCAGGACGGCGATTACTTCAAGGAAGCCGATCTGCAAGGCCACCTGGGTAATGGCAATGGCGGTGCCGACAAACCAACCGGTTCCGGTGGCAAAGCCAAGGCCATGCCGCAGGATGACGATTACCAGTTGGCCCAGGCCCTGAGCCTGCTCAAAGGGCTGAGCATCACCCGCGGCCACTGAGATGCGCCTGCGGTTGCTCCTCGGCCTGCTGTGCTGTCTGGCGGGTGTCGCTCACGCGGCGCCAGCCACAACAGCGGCCACACCTCACAAGGCTTATCTGAGCCTGATCATCGATGACCTGGGGCAGAACCTGCCCCGGGATCGCCGCGTACTGGCCCTGCCCGGCCCGGTCACCGCGGCAATCATGCCCGACACCCCTCACGCCACCGAATTCGCTCGCGAAGCCCATCGCGCCGGCAAGATCGTCATCTTGCACATGCCCATGGATCCGGCCACCGGGCCGTTTGCCTGGCACCCCGAGTTGCCCATCGAAGAACTCGAGAAGCGCCTGAACGCGGCGTTCCAGGCTGTGCCGTTTACCGCTGGCATCAACAACCACATGGGCAGCCGCATGACCGTTCAGCAACCGGCCATGGCCTGGCTGATGGCGGACTTGCAGCGTCGGCACAAATTCTTCGTCGACAGCCGCACCAGTGCGCAAACCGTGGCGGCCGCCGAGGCGCAGAAGATCGGTCTGGCGAGCGTTTCGCGGGATGTGTTCCTGGATGACGAGCCCACTGAAGCCGCGATTTTTACTCAGCTACAGACGGCTATCAACCTGGCGCGCAAGCAGGGTTCTGCGGTGATGATCGGGCATCCGTACCCGCAGACATTGGCGGTGCTTGAACGTGAATTGCCCAAGCTCAAGGCTCAGGGCATTGACTGGATCGACATCAAACAGATGATCAGCGTGCGCGGCAATCGTGCCACGGCAGCACACGGCAAGGATGGCCAGTACCGCCTTCCAACCGCCCGGTAATTACTCGCAGCCCACTCCATTTCGCGATAGCTATTTATACCTGCCGGTACACCGACCCGTGCCACGATAGCGCTCACCCTGAATTTCATCACCAAGGAATGGACATGAAATACCTCAGCTTCTTTTGCTTCGCCGGACTGATTGGCCTGCTGGCTATTTCCGCCGTGCAGGCCCGCGACTTGGGCGAAGGCGCCGTCAACGATTCACCTTCAAGAGCCCTGCAAAACAGTGAACACTTTTATGAAATCTGGAGCGGTGTGGGACACCTCAGCCTCCAATCGGGTGAGAGCTGCAGCGCCGTTCTACTGGACACGCGAAACAGACAAGGCCGAGCCACCGGCCCTGCTTACCTGCTCACCAGCGGTCATTGCGTGTTCTTTGAGTACGGTTCGGCGCGGGCCAATCTGCCTTTGAAAGCCAGCGTCACCTTTCACTACTTTCATGACACACCACAGCGTAAGCGCCGATACGCCATCCGGACTGCCCGATGGAGCAGTCTGGTCGGGACCGATCTTGCAGTACTCGAGGTCGACGCAACATTGGCGTCGCTGATACAGGCCGGGGTCAACCCGCTCAAACTGGCGTCCCATCAAACCTACGAGCGTCAGGATGCGCTTAACATTGGCGCGCCGGGAGGCTTTACCGAGCAGGGGCTTCGATTGAGTGCCTGCGCTGAACAAACCGCCGGAACGTTCATCGATCACCCCGGGGTGTTCCCTTTGGCCATGAAAAACAGCTGCGATCTTCACGCTGGCAGCTCCGGCAGCCCGATGCTGAACCGCCGCACCAACGAAATCACCGGCATCGTCAGTAAAGTCGTGGCCTCGCGCAATACACCAGCGCCGCCCGACTGTGAGCACTCGACGTCTTGCACGGCCGCCCGCTTCAACTACAGCTACTCAGCCAACTTTCTGCACAAGTGTTTTATTGACGGTGTCTTCACCCGCGATGGAGCGGACTGTTCGCTGGAACCGGTCGAGCTGACTGTCACGGAGCCCTGGAAGCTCAAGTCATACGTTCATGGAACGCAAAACGCGAAGGGGCAGATTGTATTGCCTACGTGGGACTTCAGGTTCTCCCTCGAGGCGCCCTTCTATCGCTATAAAACGGTCAGTAACGCCAGGGACTGCCAGGCTCCCGACAATTACAGCGCCGCCACCAGCGCTGAAGATGCTTACATCAATACTGAAATCGGGCCACAAAACGGCGCACATGCGCTCTGTATTATCGGTGTCGCCTCAGGGGAACAGCAGTTGACAAGGGCGACGTTGAATAACGTGTTTACAAGTGCCGTGTACTTGAGCCCGACGCCGGACACTACTCTTCAGACCACATCGAGATAATTGCTACAGATAGCGCCCCATGATGTCGTCCACCACGCCTTCTTTGCGCAGCTGATCCAGCGCTGCCTGAAGCTTGGCCACGACGTCATCCGGCACGTCTTTATTCAGTGCCAGGTACAACTCGGCGCTGTTGAAGCGCAGCACGGTCTTGAGCCCGTTCACGCCTTCCTGGCGCGCCAGATAGCGGCCTGCCGGGTCACCGGTGGCCCACAGATCGATCTGGCCATTGACCAGTTTTTTGGCGTTGTCCTGATCCCGCAGCACAACAATCGGTTTCAGCCCTTGCTTGGACAGCGTCTCGGCAATCGCATCGCCCTTGTAGGCGCCAATCTTGTATTTGCGCGCCTGCTCCAGCGACTCAAGGGTGATCTTGCTATCGCCCTTGGCCAGCATGATCCAGTCGTCCGGGCCGATCGGGCCGACCCACTTGAAGAGATTCTCACGGTCCGGCAACCGCGCCATCACGAACACGCCGTAACCGGGCTTTTCCAGAGCGAGTTTGTAGATTCGCTCCCAAGGGAAACGCAGAGTCAGGCTGTAGGGGATGTCGGCGCGCTTGAACATCTCGCGGACGATGTCTACGGCGATGCCGTTGATGTTCTCGCCCTGGGCGAAGTTCTTGCCGTTCTTCGCCATGTTGTACGGTGGGAAGTTTTCCGTCAGCAGCACCATGCCGGTGTCGGGACTTTCTTCGGCATGAACTCCGCTGATAAACAACAGTGAAACGCTGGCGAGGGCAAGAAGAAGACGTTTAAGCATGTCGGGCTACCGGAATCCATGGCGTGCTCAAGAGTGCCTTGAGCCCGCCATACTGTCCACTGGCCTGTACTGTTTAACGCATCACGATGCCGCGATGAGCCATGTAGGCCTTGGCTTCCTGCACGGTGTATTCACCGAAGTGGAAAATACTCGCCGCCAGCACTGCACTGGCATGGCCTTCGAGAATGCCGTCGGCCAGATGCTGCAAGTTGCCAACACCACCGGACGCAATCACCGGAATCCCCAGCGCATCGCTGATGGCGCGGGTGACGCCCAGGTCAAAGCCGTTTTTCATGCCGTCCTGGTCCATGCTGGTCAGCAGGATTTCACCGGCACCGAGGCCTTCCATCTTCTTCGCCCACTCAACGGCGTCGAGGCCGGTTGGCTTGCGACCGCCATGGGTGAAGATTTCCCAGCGCGGGGTTTCGCCTGGGCCGGAAACTTTCTTCGCGTCGATGGCGACGACGATGCATTGCGAGCCGAAATGCTGGGCCGCTTCGCCGACGAATTCCGGGTTGAATACCGCAGCGGTGTTGATCGAGACCTTGTCCGCGCCGGCATTCAGCAAATTGCGAATGTCCTGCACGGTACGCACGCCACCGCCCACGGTCAGCGGGATGAACACCTGGCTGGCCATGCGCTCGACGGTATGCAGCGTGGTGTCGCGGCCATCGACGCTGGCAGTGATGTCGAGAAAGGTAATCTCGTCGGCACCCTGCTCGTCGTAGCGACGGGCGATTTCCACCGGGTCGCCGGCATCGCGAATGTTCTCGAACTTGACGCCCTTGACCACCCGGCCGTTATCCACGTCCAGGCAAGGGATGATGCGTTTGGCCAGCGCCATGGTGAGTCCTCAGCCTTTGTACGAATCGCAGAAAGCTTGCGCTTCAGCGACATCGAGGGTGCCTTCGTAGATCGCCCGGCCGGTGATGGCGCCGATGATGCCTGGTGCCTTGGCGTCGAGCAGCGACTTGATGTCACCCAGATTGTGGATACCGCCGGATGCAATGACCGGGATCTTCGTCGCAGCAGCCAGAGCAGCGGTGTAAGAGACGTTGCAGCCCTGCATCATGCCGTCTTTGGCGATGTCGGTATAAACGATCGCGGACACGCCGTCGGCCTCGAATTGCTTGGCCAGGTCGATGACCTGCACGGTGCTGATTTCAGCCCAGCCGTCGGTGGCGACAAATCCGTCTTTGGCATCCAGGCCGACGATCACCTTGCCTGGGAACGCGCGGCAGGCTTCGGCGACGAAGGCCGGATCTTTCACGGCCTTGGTGCCGATGATCACGTAGCTCACACCCGCTTTCACGTAGTGTTCGATGGTTTCCAGGGAACGGATACCGCCGCCGATCTGAATCGGCAGGTTCGGGTAGCGCTTGGCGATGGCGGTGACCACTTCGCCGTTGACCGGCTGGCCTTCGAACGCGCCATTCAGGTCGACCAGATGCAGACGACGGCAACCGCCCTCCACCCACTTGGCAGCCATGCTCACCGGGTCATCGGAGAACACCGTGGAATCTTCCATGCGGCCCTGGCGCAGACGAACACAGGCACCGTCTTTAAGATCGATAGCGGGAATAATCAGCATCTGGCAAACCTTCAAATTCGAGTATTCAGCTTCGCTCGGAAATCAGTTTTTCTCGAGCGCCCACAGGTCGCTTTCAATGCTTTCGAACCTCTCTTTGAGGTGCGTCTGCACATCGAAAATCGCCCTGTTGTAATAGTGCGGAGCAATTTCGCGGGTAAACAGCTCAAGGATTTCAGCCGCTTCGAACGAACCCAGGTCCAGCTCGAAGCGATCCTCCATGAAGCGTTTGATCTTGTGATTGGCCTCGTTCTCCTGTTCGGGAGTGAGGGTCAGGATCGGCGGCTTCTTCTTGACGGCCATTTACCAGCGACCATCCCACGCGGCGAAGTTCTGCAGCAATTGCAGGCCATGGGTATGGCTCTTCTCCGGGTGGAACTGCACGGCGAAACGCGAGCCATCGGCCAGCGCGGCGGCAAAATCGACACCGTAGTGACCGCCACCCACCACTTGCCGCGGGTTGCCGGCAGCGATGTAGTAGCTGTGCACGAAGTAGAAACGCGCCAGGTCCGGAATGTCGTGCCACAGCGGGTGACTCACCGTCTGCTTCACTTCGTTCCAGCCCATGTGCGGGACTTTCAGGTGTTCGCCGTCTTCGTGCAGATCTTTGCCGAAGAACTTCACCTGGCCCGGGAACAGGCCAATGCAGTCCACGCCGTTGTTCTCTTCACTGCTGTCGAGCAAGGCTTGCATGCCCACGCAGATGCCGAGGAACGGACGGTCCTGGCTGACTTCACGCACCAGCGAATCGAAGCCCAGGCGACGGATCTCCGCCATGCAATCGCGAATCGCGCCAACGCCGGGGAATACCACCCGGTCGGCTTCGCGAATCACATCGGCATCGCTGGTGATCAGCACCTTACCGGCACCGACGTGCTCGAGAGCCTTGGCCACCGAGTGCAGGTTGCCCATGCCGTAATCGATAACCGCGACCGTCTGCATTACAGAACGCCTTTGGTCGACGGCATCTGACCGGCCATGCGGTCATCCAGCTCCACGGCCATGCGCAGGGCACGGCCGAAAGCCTTGAACACGGTTTCGATCTGGTGGTGGGTGTTGTGCCCACGCAGATTGTCGATGTGCAGGGTGACGTTGGCGTGGTTGACGAAGCCCTGGAAAAATTCCTGGAACAGGTCAACGTCGAAACCGCCGACGGTCGCGCGGGTATAAGGAACATGCATCTGCAGGCCAGGGCGGCCGGAGAAGTCGATCACCACACGCGACAGCGCTTCATCGAGCGGCACGTAGGCGTGGCCGTAGCGACGGATGCCTTTCTTGTCGCCGATGGCTTTGGTGAAGGCCTGACCCAGGGTGATACCGACGTCTTCCACCGTGTGGTGGTCGTCGATATGCAGGTCGCCCTTGCTGACAATATCCAGGTCGATCAGCCCGTGACGGGCGATCTGGTCCAGCATGTGCTCAAGAAAAGGTACACCGATATCAAATCGGGCCTTTCCGGTGCCATCCAGGTTGATCGAGGCTTTGATCTGGGTTTCCAGAGTGTCGCGCTCGACAGACGCCATACGTTCGGCCATCACCAGCTCCGCAAAAATCATTGGGGCGAAAAAGGCAGCCATTATAGGGGCGCGGGCGCTAAACAGAAACACGAGAGGTGATATCACTGACGGAGTGAATCCCCTGCTGTCGGGGATAGACATGTCAGTACAAGCATCCCGGGACCACTGATCGCTCCCACGCTCTGCGTGGGAGTGCAGCCCTGGACGCTCCGCGTCCGCTCTGAATGTGACGCGGAGCGTCACGGGAGGCATTCCCACGCAGAGCGTGGGAACGATCAGTTACAGAGGTAATGCGTTTACTTAGTGGAAGAGAACCGCCGTTTTCTGCAGCGTCACCCAAACACCCCACGCCAACGGAATACCCACCACCAGCCACGCCGCCACCGCCAACGGCTTGGTGCCCGCATCGGCTTTCCACTCCAGCACGGTGCTGGCGTCAGCACCTTTGTCATGGCCCAGCGCCTGTTCGGCCGCCAGTTCAGCGTCGGTCATGAAGTACTTGTCGGCCACCGGGCGAACCATCAGGTTGCACAGGAACCCCAGCACCAGCAGGCCCGCGAGGATGTACAGGGTAATGTCGTATGCCGCGGCACGTTCAACGCCGATGCTCAGCTGGTATTCGCGCAGGTAGTTCACCAACACCGGCCCCAACACACCTGCCGCCGCCCACGCCGTCAGCAGACGACCGTGGATCGCGCCGACCATCTGCGTACCGAACAAGTCAGCCAGATAAGCCGGCACCGTCGCAAAACCACCGCCGTACATCGACAGGATGATGCAGAACGCCGCCACGAACAGCGCGACGCTGCCCAGGTGACCGAGGTTCGGGATCAGCGCGTACAGGGCAAAACCCAGGGCGAAGAACACAAAGTAGGTGTTCTTGCGGCCCAGGTAGTCCGAGAACGAGGCCCAGAAGAACCGGCCACCAATGTTGAACAGGCTCAGCAAACCGGTGAACCCGGCCGCAATCGCTGCGATCGAGGCCAGTTGCCCGGCATCCAGTTGACCAAACGTCTGGTCAGTGCCCAGCAATTTACCGGCGAACACTTCCTGCAACAGCGGCGAAGCCATACCGAGGATGCCGATACCCGCCGAAACGTTCAGGCACAGCACCAGCCACACCAGACGGAATTGCGGAGTTTTCCACGCCACATTCACATGGACGTGACGGTGAGTGATCATCGAGTTCGACGCTTTTTTCGCCGGAGCCGTCCAGCCTTCAGGCTTCCAGCCAGTTGGCGGAACGCGGTAAGACAGCGCGCCACCGATCATGAACACGAAGTAGATCGCGGCCATTACCAGGAAGCTCTGCCATACGCCCACGCTGGTTGGCGAAGCGAAGTGGCCCATCAGCGCTGCAGCCAGTGGAGCACCAACCATCGCGCCACCGCCGAAGCCCATGATCGCCATGCCTGTGGCCATGCCGCGCTTGTCCGGGAACCACTTGATCAGGGTCGAGACCGGCGAAATGTAACCCAGCCCCAGGCCGATACCGCCAATGACCCCGGAGCCGATCCACATCAGCCAGATTTGGTGGGTATAGACCCCGAGCGCCGAAATCAGCAGACCGCCACACCAGCACAGTGCCGATACCACACCGGCCTTGCGAGGACCTGCGTGTTCCAGCCAGCCGCCCCAGATCGCTGCCGAGCAGCCGAGGAAGATGAAGAACAGGGTGTAGATCCAGCCGAGCATCGAGATCGGCCAGTCGCATTGCGACGAAAAGACCTGAGCGATAAAGCTCATGTCCGGCGCGCAAGTCACGGCCTTGGTGACGCCCAAGGCTTTGGACAGAGGCAACCAGAACACCGAAAAGCCGTAGGCCATGCCGATGCACAGGTGGATGGCCAGAGCGGCCGGTGGTACCAGCCAACGGTTAAAACCGGGCTTGGCGATGATGCGTTCCTTGGACAGGAACGCGGGCTGGTCGGCAAAGCCGTCCGCCGTGATGCTCGTAGTCATGGTGTTTCCCCCAATTATTAGTATGGTTCGCCAGCCGTACTTCACCCCCAGCCTTTATGCACGCAGGCATGACTGTTTTTTAGGTGAAGCTCCATTTTGGTGCGACATCACGCCGCAGAAGGGACGGACGAACGGGCAGAGGTTACCATTTGCACGTGACAGAAAAACCAAACTGATATCACCTTTTTGTATGTCGTCTGTTCTCGTACAACCGCAACAAAATGTTTTCACGCGGATTAACTTTTCAAAGGAAACGCCATGCCGATCGTTGTCGAGCTGCTGAACCAAGCCACTTATCAGGATCAGCAAGACCTGCAGAAGATCTACCGCGATGCCCCGGACTGGCTGTTTGCGCCATTCGCAGGGGATACGCAGCTGATCGAAGGCTGCCTGCAGGACGGTTCGCTGATTGCCGGACGCTTCAACGATCGGCTGTTGGGTGCGGCACGCTTACAACGGCACCACGACGTCTGGCATTTGTCCCATCTATGCGTACGAAAAATCACCCGTCACCGTGGGGTTGCCGAGCGTCTGGTGAACGAAGCGCAGAAAATGGCGTCGCAAGCAGGCGCGACATTGCGGCTGTTGGCGCCTGCCGGGCACCTCGAAGCTCAAGAGCTGGCGGCTAAGCTGAAGGTGCCGCTGGATGAGCTCCCGATGTGATCGCTGACCGGTCAGCCACTTCGGAGCGCTATACTCCCCGGCTAAATTTCGAATTCGACTAATACAAGGACTCGCCCATGAAAGCGTTCGGCAAAATCCTGGGTCTGGTACTTCTCGGGCTGTTGCTGATCATTGTGGCGCTGGGCTTTGCCCTGACCCACCTCTTCGATCCCAACGACTATAAAGACGAGATTCGCCAGATTGCCCGAGACAAGGCCCACATCGAGCTGACGCTCAATGGCGATATCGGCTGGAGCCTGTTTCCCTGGCTGGGCCTTGAATTGCACGAAGCCAGTGTTGCAACCCTGGCCAAACCTGCCGAACCGTTCGCAGACTTGCAGATGCTCGGCCTGTCGGTGCGCGTGATTCCGCTGCTGCGCCGCGAAGTGCAGATGAGCGATGTGCGCGTCGAAGGCCTGAACCTGCGCCTGAATCGCGACAAGAACGGCCACGGCAACTGGGAAGACATCGGCAAGGCCCCGGCGCCTGCCACCCCGAGCACCTCGGCCACGCCGCCCGCCGCTACCGGCGAACCTGCGCCAACGACTACCGCCCAGGCCGAAAAACCGGCCCAGCCGATCCGCCTGGACATCGACAGCCTGACCGTCAACAACGCCCGCGTTGAGTACAGCGACGAGAAAACCGGCAAGCAGTTCAGCGCCGAAAGCATCCAGCTGAGCACTGGCCCCGTGCACGACTCGACCAACATCCCGGTCAAACTCACCGCGTTCCTCGGTACCAACCAACCGGTTCTGCGGGTGCGCACCGAACTGGCCGGCGAGTTGCGTTTCGAGCGTGCGCTGCAGCGCTACAAATTCGAAGACATGAAACTCTCCGGTGAAGTCGCTGGCGATCCGCTGCAAGGCAAGACCATGACCTTCGCCGCTCAAGGCCAACTGCTGCTGGACAAGGCCGCCAACGTCGCCGAATGGACCGGCATCAAGATCTCCGCCAACCAGTTGCGCGCCTTGGGTGAACTGAAGGCCAACGACCTCGACAAGACTCCGCAAATCAGCGGCGGCCTGTCGATTGCTCAATTCGATCTGGCGAAATTCGTCGACAGCATCGGCCAGAAACTCCCGGCGATGGCCGAAGGCAGCCTGAGCAAAGTCGAACTGGCCAGCCAGGTTGCCGGCACGCCGACCAGTTTGACCCTCGACAACCTCAACCTGAAACTCGATGACAGCACTTTCAGCGGCCGCATCGCGGTCGAGGACTTCGCCAGGCAATCGCTGCGACTGAACCTCAAGGCTGACACCTTCAACGTCGATCGTTACTTGCCGCCAAAATCCGCCGAAGCCAACAGCGCGAAGCAGGTGCGCCAGGCCGAAGTGGCCAGCACCGAGACCGAGGCCATGGCTGGCGCGGGCAGTTCGCCGCTGCCACCGTCACCGACCAAAGGCCCATGGAGCACCGAGCGTCTGTTGCCGGTGGAACGCCTGAGCAAACTCGACGTGGACGCCGACCTGACCTTCGGCCAGCTGACCCTCGACAAACTGCCGATCCAGAATGCTGCCCTCAAGGCCACCGGCCAAGGCGGCCTGCTGACGCTGGAAAACCTGCGCGGCGACCTGTACGACGGCAACTTCGAAGCCAAAGGTACCCTGGACGTGCGCCAGCAAGTGCCAGCGCTGAACATGCAGACGCGCATCAGCAAAGTGCCTGTAGAAAAAATCCTCGAAAGCCAGGGGAAAAATCCACCGGTCCAAGGCCTGGTGACACTCGATAGCGCGCTGACCAGCAGCGGCAATAGCCAGAGCGTGCTGATCGATAACCTCAACGGCAAGGCCAGTTTCGTCATCAACAACGGCGTGCTGCTCAATGCCAACCTTGAGCAGCAACTGTGCAAAGGCATCGCCACCCTGAATCGCAAAACCCTCACGGGCGAGCCACGGGGCAAGGACACACCGTTCGAAGAGCTCAAGGGCAACCTGACCTTCCACAACGGCGTGGCCAATAACCCGGACCTGAAAGTGCGCGTCCCGGGCATGACCGTGAACGGTAACGGCGACATCGACCTGCGGGTGCTGGGCATGGATTACCGCGTCGGCGTCATCGTCGAAGGCGACAAGAGCGACATGCCGGACCCGGCCTGCCAGGTCAGCGAGCGCTTCGTCGGCATCGAGTGGCCGCTGCGCTGCCGTGGCCCGCTGGAACTGGGTGCCAAGGCTTGCCGCGTCGACAACGAACGCATGGGACAAGTCGCGAGCAAACTGGCTGGCGAACGAATCAGCGAAAAAATCGACGAGAAGCTTGGCGATAAAGTCAGCCCGGAATTGAAAAACGCGCTCAAGGGGCTGTTCAAGCGATGAGAGCCGAGCAATTTTCAACGGCGGTGCTGGATTGGTACGACCGCCACGGCCGCCACGATTTGCCTTGGCAACAGGGCATCACCCCTTACCGGGTGTGGGTCTCGGAAATCATGTTGCAGCAAACCCAGGTCAGCACGGTGCTGAACTACTTCGACCGTTTCATGGCCTCGCTGCCGACGGTCGAAGCCCTGGCCGCCGCGCCGGAAGACGAAGTGCTGCACCTGTGGACCGGCCTTGGTTACTACACCCGCGCGCGCAACTTGCAGAAGACCGCGAAGATTGTCGTTGCCGAATATGGCGGCGAGTTTCCCCGTGATGTGGAAAAGCTCACCGACCTGCCAGGCATCGGCCTGTCCACCGCCGGCGCGATTGCCAGCCTGAGCATGGGCCTGCGGGCACCGATCCTCGATGGCAACGTCAAACGGGTGCTGGCGCGCTTTACCGCGCAAGAGGGTTATCCGGGCGAGCCCAAGGTTGCCAAACAGCTGTGGGCCAACGCTGAGCGCTTCACGCCCCATGATCGGGTCAACGCCTACACCCAGGCGATGATGGACCTGGGCGCCACGCTCTGCACCCGCAGCAAACCAAGCTGTCTGCTCTGCCCGCTGGAAAAGGGCTGCGAGGCGCACATGCTTGGCCTGGAAACCCGCTACCCGATCCCCAAACCGCGCAAAGCCGTGCCACAGAAGCGCACGCTGATGCCGATGCTCGCCAATGGCGAAGGGGCGATTCTGCTTTACCGTCGCCCCTCCACGGGCTTGTGGGGCGGTCTCTGGAGCCTGCCGGAACTCGACGACCTCGACGACCTTCAGCACCTGGCCTCGCAGCACTCGCTGGAACTGGGCAGCCAACAGGCACTGCCGAGCCTGGTACACACCTTCAGCCACTTTCAGTTATCCATCGAACCCTGGCTGGTTCAGGTCCAGGAGGCCGGCCATCACGTGGCCGAGGCCGACTGGCTCTGGTATAACCTCGCCACCCCGCCGCGCCTGGGCCTTGCCGCCCCGGTCAAAACCTTGCTCGAACGCGCGGCCGCCGTATTGAACGCAGGAGAGTCGTCATGACCCGCACCATCATGTGCCGCAAGTACAAAGAAGAATTGCCCGCCCTGGAGCGCGCCCCGTTCCCTGGCGCAAAAGGCCAAGACATTTTTGACCACGTCTCCGCCAAGGCCTGGGCCGACTGGCAGAAACACCAGACCCTGCTGATCAACGAAAAACGCCTGAACATGATGAACGCCGAAGACCGCAAATATCTTCAAGGCGAGATGGACAAGTTCTTTTCCGGCGAGGAATACGCCAAGGCTGAAGGCTACGTTCCGCCTGCTCAATAATTGATCAAAATCCGGGGTCGGCACGTAAGCGACGGTAATAATTAAATATTTTTTGAAAACTTGCTTGACGACCCCCTGAAAAACCAGTTTAATGCGCCCCGTTGCCCAGATAGCTCAGTCGGTAGAGCAGGGGATTGAAAATCCCCGTGTCGGCGGTTCGATTCCGTCTCTGGGCACCAAATACCGAAAACCCTGAATCGCAAGATTCAGGGTTTTTTTATGCCCGCGATTTGATCAGGCATCGAGCAAGTCGTCTCTCTTGGGCTAGTTTTCAGTATTCCAGTGGAAGACCAGATTGCGGGCGGGGCCACTTCCTACATCCGCCGTATCACGCCGCTCCTCACCATTGCGTGTCGCAACGACGGTGTACTTGCCAGGTGGCAGCTGTACGTAAACCAACGGGCCGGCCTCACTCAGCGTCAGCACGGGCTGACCCGGGTTTTTCTGAATGACCAGATTCACATCCGGAACATATTTGCCCTCCGCCCCGATGGAGAAGGTCATGTGCAGGTTGTAGCCCTGTGCTTGTTGAATGGCTCGAGCCTCATCCTCTCCGATCCCCCCGGACAAATAAGTAATCCCGTTTTGCTGTTGCTGCTGGACTTGCACGCCTGTGCTGTCGATCGGTTCAAGACTGGCGGCGTTAAGCACGACTGGAAACATCAGTACGCCGACGGCGGCGATGGGCAGCATGAATGAATGGACGTTCTTCATGATGGCGACTCCCGGGTTGCTCAGAACCCAATCGTTACTCTTTTTAGATTTGTTACCGAATGTTCAAGTTTTAGATCGATTCGCACTTGGGCTCACTGCGAATCGGACTACGTGATGTACTCCTCATGCATGGGCTGTCGTCGTCCCGATCCTGCAAAACAAATTCGCCTTTCCTTCCGATTTACCAGCAACGCCCGGCATCGCGGACTATCACTCTCTTGCCATCCTCTTCCGCCTGTTTCCTTCAGCCGCGGAAAATGTCATGAGCTCCCTCAAACCCGGTAACACACAAGATCCACAGGTCACTTCACTGCTTGGCAATCTGGGCGAATTGATCCGCGAAGCGCGTCAGAAGGTGCTGCGAGCGGTCGATACCGTTCAGGTGCAAACCTGTTGGCAGATCGGGCGGCATATTGTGGAGTTCGAACAGGAAGGCGCTCGGCGGGCGGTGTATGGCAAGCAGCTGCTATCGACGCTGGCGAAAGTACTGACGTCGGAGTTCGGGAAAGGCTTCGACGCTTCCAACCTTCGCTATATGCGCCTGTTCTATCAAGCATTCCCAATTCGTGACGCACTGCGTCACGAATTGAGCTGGACCCACTATCGCAGACTGCTACGAGTCGACAACGACAACGCTCGCCATTGGTACATGAACGAATCTGCTCTGCAGAACTGGTCAAGTCGCGCCCTCGAGCGTCAGATCAATACCCTCTATTACGAACGCCTGCTGGCGAGCCGCGACCGGGCTGCCGTCAAACAGGAAGCCGCCACCAACATCCAGCAAATGAACGCCAGCCCTCGGGATTTCATCCGCGACCCAGTGCTACTGGAATTTCTCGGCCTGCCCAATGCGGGCTTGATCCAGGAAAACGAACTTGAACAAGCACTGATCAATCAACTCCAGGGCTTTCTGCTCGAATTGGGCAAAGGCTTCGCCTTCATTGCTCGCCAGCAACGCATCAGTACCGAGAGCAAAGACTTCTACATCGATCTGGTGTTCTACAACTACCTGCTCAAGTGCTTCGTCATCTTCGACCTCAAGCGCGGCGTACTGACCCACCAGGATGTCGGCCAGATGGACATGTACGTGCGCATGTACGACGACCTCAAGCGCGGACCGGAGGATAGCCCCACCGTCGGCCTCATTCTCTGTGCGCAAAAAGATGAATCGGTGGTGCGCTATTCAGTGCTGCAAGGCAACGAACAACTGTTCGCCAGTACCTACAGACTGGTGCTGCCGAGCGAGGAGGAACTTCGCACAGAACTGGATCGGGAATGGGCGGTGCTTGAGGAGCGGTTACTCAAGCAGAGGCCCCGATAAGCACGGGTGGATTGTTCATAAACAGCGTGAAGACTATGGTGATTGGCTAACCGCAAAGGTTCAAAGCCGATGAATTTGCAGGACATGCCCTCACTGGCCCCGACGCAACTTGAATTGCCGTTACCCACCGGCACACCTGGTGAATCTTTCAACGAACCCGCCACCGACGGCTTCATCCTTGGCGGCTTCACCTGGCGGCATGCGAATCAAGACTCAACCCGTCCGGTGGTGATCATCAACGCCGCTACTTCAGTCCGTTGCCGACACTACTCGCGCTTCGCCGATTACCTGTTCGCCAACGGCTTCGACGTGATCACCTATGACTACCGCGGCATCGGTGAGTCGCGTCCCGCATCACTGAAAGGACTCAAGGCTTCATGGTCCGACTGGGGCATGCTGGATTTCGAGGCGATGCTGCAAAGAGCCCAACGCGAATTTCCGCAACAACCCATCAATGTCGTCGGCCACAGCTTCGGCGGTTGCGCGGCCGGGCTGGGAACCTCCGGGCATGTGATCCGACGGCTGGTGACGGTGGGTGCGCAGTTCGCTTACTGGCGCGACTATGCCCCTGCTCATCGCTGGCGAATGTTTGCCAAGTGGCATGTAGTGATGCCATTGATGACCATGCTTTACGGCTACTTTCCCGGCAAACGCCTCGGCTGGCTCGAAGACACCCCGGCTGGTGTAGTTCGCGACTGGAGCATGCCCAGCGCCCGATACGAGAAACGCCCCAGCGGTCGTGTCATCCACGCTAAAAACAGTCAGTTCCCCTTCGCCAACGTCACTGCCCAAACCCTGGCGATCAGCCTCAGCGACGATCCCTACGGCACGATTTCGGCCATCGAACGCCTGCTCGGCTACTTCACTGGCAGTACAAACACCCACCTGCGAATCGCCCCCGAAGATATCGGCGAAGAAGAAGTCGGACATTTCGCCTTTTTTCGCAGCGCATACCAAGCCACACTATGGCCCATTGCATTGTCCTGGCTGCAGACCGGCGAGCTGGCCCCCGATACACCCGGGCGGCGAGTGCCACGCAGTTGATGGATGCGCCCCCTCAATGAATTATGGAACGACGCCCATGGCCTCCGCCAACAAGCAGAACAAACGCGCCTCCCGCGCCAAAGCCAAGGCCAAGCAGAACCGCACCCAGCGGGCTGCCGCGCCGGTCGAGCTGGATCCGAACGACGATCGCATCGACTTCGAATCGGTGGACCTGACCGAACTGTTCAAGAAAATGATCGACGCCGAAAAAATCAATCAGCAAGCGATGTGCGCGGCCTTCCTGGAAGACCCGTTGCTGGAACTGGTGTACGAGCAGGAAGGCGAAGAAGGCGCAATGGACTTCATCCTCGCGGCACTGATCGAATACCGCCAATGGTCCACCGAGACAGACGAAGCCGGCGCTCTGTCGTGGATCGAGTCTGCGGCCTTCCAGGCTGACTACGTGGCGGCGTCCGACGCCATCGCAGCCCAAACCCAACAGAAATCAAACTGAGTTCCCATGGCATCCCTGAACAAGCAAGAGAAACGCGCCAAACGCGCAAAGGCCAAAGCCAAGCAGATCCGCATGGTCGGCAGAAAACCCGCAGAGCTGGACGACGACCTGGGCGGACTCGGCGAGCCGATTCCGGAATACACCCTGGCGATGTTCAGCAAAATGCGTGACGCCGAGGCCACCAGCCGCAACGACATGCTGCTGACCCTGCTGTCGAACCTCGCCGAAATCATCAGCGACCATCCCGAACTGCTGGACATGGAAAACGCCGACAACGAAGCCATGGCCGCCACGCACCTGGCCGCCGACATGCTGATCGACTACCGCATGTGGGCCGATGGCATGGACCGCGACGCCGCCCAGGCCTGGCTGACCGACCCGCAATTCATTACCGACTTTGGCGATGCGCTGGACAGCTATCGTCAGTCGCTGGACCTGCCGGTGGAAAAGGCCGAGTAAGGCTACTCCGCAAGTAAAAACGGCCGCTTGTCATCACTGACAGCGGCCGTTTTGCGTTACGCGGTACGAATCAGTTCAGCACCACCGCGCCCACTTTCTGCAGCTTGCGACGGCGAGCCACAAACAACCCGGCAGCCACCACCAACAAGCTCAACAGGCCGGTCGCGAGGATCTCCACGCGATGGGCGTCCTGGAACAGCATGATCGTCAGGGCCGCCACGATGAATACGATCACCGCGTAGGTCAGGCCCGGGAACAGCCACATGCTGAAGACGATTTTTTCGCCGCGGGCCATGCGCTGTTTGCGCATACGCAGTTGCGAAATCGCGATCACCAAATACACCAGCAGCGCGATGGCGCCGGAGCTGGCCAGCAGGAATTCGAACACGGCGGCCGGGGCCACGTAGTTGGCGAATGTTGCCAGGAACGCCGCGCCAGTCGACAGCATCACCGCCCAGTAGGGCGTGCCACTTTTGTTGGTGCGTGTCGACATGGCTGGTGCATCACCGCGCTTGCCCAGGGAAAACAGCATGCGTGACGAAGTGTAGAGAGCCGAGTTCAGGCAACTGGTCACGGCGACCAGTACGACGATGTCGACAATCAGCTTGGCGTTCGGGATGCCCATGCGTTCAAGCACGGTCTGGTAAGAACCCACGCTGGCCAGCACCGGGTCGTTCCATGGAACCAGCGCCACAACAATGAAGATCGATACGAGGTAGAACAGGCCGATCCGCCAGATAACCGAGTTGGTAGCCTTGGAAATCTGCTGGCCAGGGTTCTTCGATTCCGCGGCCGCGATGGTCACGATCTCGGTGCCCATGAAGGAAAACATGGTGGTCAGAATGGCGCCCAACACCGCCCCCATGCCGTTCGGCAGGAAGCCCTGAGTGTCGAACAAGTGCGAAACGCCGCTGACCTGGCTGGTCGGCAGAAAGCCAAAGATTGCCAGAACACCGAGGACGATGAAGCCGACGATCGCCACCACCTTGAGCAGGGCGAACCAGAACTCGAACTCACCGTAATTCTTCACGCTGAACAGGTTGGTAACCGTCAACAACATCGTGATGATCAGAGCGAAAGCCCAGATATCCACACCCGGGAACCAGGCATTTAGAATGTGCGCGGCAGCGTTAGCCTCCAGCGGGATGACCAAAACCCAGAACCACCAGTAGAGCCAACCGATGGTAAAACCGGCCCAGTGACCGATCGCGCGATCGGCGTACGTCGAGAAGGAACCGGTGTCTGGCGATGCAACGGCCATCTCGCCGAGCATGCGCATGACCAGAACCACCAGAGCACCGGCGGCCGCGTAGGCCAACAGCACGGCCGGGCCTGCAGCGGCGATGGCGTGACCGGAGCCGACAAACAGCCCGGCGCCGATCACCCCGGCGATCGACAGCATGGTCACATGACGCGGTTTTAGCCCCTGCTCGAGGCCGTTGGAGGAGCTTTGGCTACTACTCATTAAGACTACCTTTGCAAGTAAAGCGATTACGTCGGCCCGGTCTGACATTCCTTCTCGTAAAAAGAATCCAACAGGGCGTTTCTTATTCTGCACGCAATAATTGCGCCAAAATGTTTCATGCGCCCGCTATACGGGGCCTGCGCGCGGATCGAGCTGTCATCGCAAGTCATTGAGATTAATGGCATTTCGCCAGAGCGTTACCCTGCCACACACTTCAAGAACGAATCAGCGCACCGGAAACACACCAAAAAATTCGGGCACGCACAATAAAAGTGCAGATCAGGAACGTTTGGCCGGTTAGCGCTTCCAACACCCCGCCAAAGCTGGCAACATCGCGCCTTTTTTTGGATCCGCCGCCCCGTCTCTTTATTCAAAGACAGGGTTCAAACGGCTGTTCGGTTGATAGCAGCGCGACAGTCTGCTGTAACGATGCGACAACCTGCCACATGCCACCCGTTTACCGTCCGTAGCGCTGTTGGCTGCCATTCGAACGCTATGCTAGCTTGGCCGCCTCGCCAGGAAGGCCGCCAACAGCAGGAGCGCAAAACACTATGAGGAACGCACATGGCTGAGGCCACGCCCGCGCTTGAAATCCGCAACTTGCACAAACGCTACGGACAGCTTGAGGTGCTCAAAGGCATCTCGCTGACCGCCCGCGACGGCGACGTGATCTCGATCCTGGGTTCCTCCGGTTCCGGCAAGTCCACGTTCCTGCGTTGCATCAACCTGCTGGAAAACCCGCATCAGGGCCAGATCCTGGTAGCCGGCGAAGAACTCAAGCTCAAAGCCGCCAAGAACGGCGAACTGGTCGCTGCCGACGGCAAGCAGATCAATCGCCTGCGCAGCGAGATCGGTTTTGTATTTCAAAACTTTAATCTCTGGCCACACATGAGCGTGCTCGACAACATCATCGAAGCCCCGCGCCGCGTGCTCGGCCAAAGCAAAGCCGAAGCCATCGAAGTCGCCGAAGCCCTGCTGGCCAAGGTCGGCATCGCTGACAAGCGCCACGCCTATCCGGCGCAACTTTCCGGCGGCCAGCAGCAACGCGCGGCCATCGCCCGCACACTGGCGATGCAACCCAAGGTGATCCTGTTCGACGAGCCCACCTCCGCCCTTGACCCGGAAATGGTCCAGGAAGTACTTAATGTCATCCGCGCATTGGCCGAAGAAGGCCGCACCATGCTGCTCGTGACCCATGAAATGGGCTTCGCCCGTCAGGTTTCCAGCGAAGTGGTGTTCCTCCACCAAGGCCTGGTAGAGGAGCAAGGATCGCCACAGCAGGTGTTCGAAAACCCGCTTTCGGCGCGCTGCAAACAATTCATGTCCAGCAACCGCTAACGGAGCTACCCGCATGCAGAACTACAAAAAAATCTTCCTGGCCGCTGCTGTCACCCTGGCCTTCAGCGCCGGTGCCGTCGCCGAGACCTTGAAGATGGGCATCGAAGCGGCCTACCCGCCGTTCAACAACAAAGATGCCAGCGGCAATGTCGTCGGCTTCGATAAAGATATCGGCGATGCGCTGTGCGCCAAGATGAAAGTCGAGTGCACTGTGGTCACGTCCGACTGGGACGGCATCATTCCGGCCTTGAACGCCAAGAAGTTCGACTTCCTGATTTCCTCGATGTCGATCACCGATGAACGCAAGCAAGCGGTGGACTTCACTGAACCCTACTACTCCAACAAGCTGCAATTCATTGCCCCGAAAAACGTCGACTTCAAAACCGACAAGGCTTCGTTGCAAGGCAAGGTGATCGGCGCCCAACGCGCGACCCTGGCCGGCACCTGGCTGGAAGACAACATGGAAGGCGTCGAAGTCAAACTCTACGACACCCAGGAAAACGCCTACCTGGACCTGACTTCGGGTCGTCTGGACGGCATCCTGGCCGACAAATACGTCAACTATGAGTGGCTGAAAAGCGACGCTGGCCGTGCTTACGAATTCAAAGGCGACCCGGTGGAAGAAAGCGACAAGATCGGTATCGCTGTACGTAAAGGCGACCCGATCCGCGCGAGACTGAACCTTGCCCTGAAAGAAATCGTCGAGGACGGCACCTACAAAAAAATCAACGACAAGTACTTCCCGTTCAGCATCTATTGATTCTGAGCTGCCTGACCGGCGCCGTTCTCTGACGGTGCCGGTCCTTCGCATTGCCTGCCGCGATTTGAAAAGAAATCCATGATTATCGACCTCTACGGATTCGGCCCGGCGCTCGCCGCTGGTGCGCTGATGACTGTGAAACTGGCACTCTCGGCCTTGTGCCTGGGGCTGGTGCTCGGTCTGCTCGGCGCCTTGGCCAAGACTTCCCCGTACAAGCCGCTGCAGTGGCTTGGCGGCACTTATTCCACACTGGTTCGCGGTATCCCGGAATTGCTTTGGGTGCTGTTGATCTACTTCGGCACAGTCAACCTGATGCGTGCCTTGGGCGAGTTTTTCGGCAACCCCGACCTTGAACTCAACGCCTTCGCCGCCGGCGTGATTGCGCTGGGGCTGTGCTTCGGCGCCTACGCCACGGAAGTATTTCGCGGTGCGATTCTGGCGATCCCCAAAGGTCACCGTGAAGCCGGCGTGGCCCTGGGCCTGTCGAAATTCCGCATCTTCACCCGGTTGATCATGCCGCAGATGTGGCGCATCGCCCTTCCTGGCCTGGGCAACCTGTTCATGATCCTGATGAAAGACACCGCACTGGTATCCGTCATCGGCCTGGAAGAAATCATGCGTCACGCGCAAATCGGCGTGACCATATCCAAGCAACCGTTCACCTTCTATATGGTGGCCGCCTTCATGTATCTGGGCCTGACCATTCTGGCTATGACCGGCATGCACTTTATGGAACGACGCGCCGCTCGCGGCTTCGCGAGGAGCACCCAATGAACTGGGAAGTCATTATCAAGTGGCTGCCAAAACTGGCTCAGGGCGCGACGCTGACCCTGGAGCTGGTGGCCATCGCCGTGATCGCCGGGTTGCTGCTGGCGATTCCGCTGGGCATCGCTCGCTCGTCACGACTCTGGTACGTGCGGGCATTCCCCTACGGCTACATATTCTTTTTCCGTGGTACGCCGTTGCTGGTTCAGCTGTTCCTGGTCTACTACGGCCTGGCGCAGTTCGACGCGGTACGTAACAGCTCGATGTGGCCGTACCTGCGCAGTCCGTTCTGGTGCGCCACCGCGACCATGACCCTGCACACCGCGGCCTACATCGCCGAGATCCTGCGCGGTGCGATCCAGGCGATTCCACCGGGTGAGATTGAAGCGGCGCGAGCGCTGGGCATGTCCAAGGCCAAAGCGCTGTTCTACATCATGCTGCCGCGTGCTGCGCGCATCGGCCTGCCGGCGTACAGCAACGAAGTGATCCTGATGCTCAAGGCCAGCGCCCTGGCCAGCACCGTGACCCTGCTGGAACTGACCGGCATGGCCCGCACCATCATTGCCCGCACCTACCTGCCGGTGGAGATTTTCTTCGCCGCGTGCATGTTCTATCTGCTGATGGCTTACGTGCTGGTTCGCGGCTTCAAGCTGCTGGAGCGCTGGTTGCGCGTCGATGCCTGCCAGGGGCGTTGAGTCCTGCGTACTGACGGGCGAGGCTCTGCTCGCCCGTTTCACCGCGCTGGATGCTTTTCTGATCGAGCATCAGGCGCTGTGGAAGCCTCGGCCGTTTACCCATCTGCAACTGCCTTGGGAAGCGTCCTACCCGGAGTTGGCGTTTTGGCTACGCGGGCGATCGCTGGAGGATGCGGAAAGCAGTCATAACCAACCTTGTTTGCTCGACGCGCCGGAGCCGTTTGCTTTATTGGCGGCGATGTCTGCTGAACTGAGCGCGGTGGGTGAATTGCCGGCTCGTGCGCTAGAAGCGGCGGGCCATCGCTTGAATGTGGATGTGCCGGGACGCAAATGGCAGCAAATTGAAGCGTTCGCCGGTCGCCTGCAGTTTGCTCATGCACCGACGCATTGGCTGGATTGGTGCTCGGGCAAGGGCCATTTGGGGCGACGCCTGCTGCAAACCGGTCAACAACTGACGTGCCTGGAATACGACCCGGCGCTGGTCGCCAGCGGCCAGGCACTCAGCCAGCATCATCAATTGCATGCACTGCATGTCGAGCAGGATGTACTCGCGCCTGACGCAGCCTCTTTGTTGAACGCCGCTCACACGCCGGTCGCGCTGCACGCCTGCGGTGATCTGCATGTGCGACTAATTCGGCTCGCCAGCGCTGCCGGTTGCAAACAACTGGCCATTGCGCCCTGCTGCTACAACCGGATCAGTCTGAACACCTATCAGCCGCTTTCCTGTTCGGCTGAGCGCTCCGGCCTACACCTTTCCCTCGATGATCTTGCGCTGCCGATGAGCGAAACCGTCACCGCCGGCGCTCGCGTCCGACGCCAGCGTGACACCTCCATGGCCCGGCGCCTGGCGTTTGACCTGCTGCAACGACAACTGCGCGGCGTCGACGAATACCTGCCAACCCCTTCTCTGCCCAGTGCCTGGCTGGACAAACCTTTCGCCGATTACTGCCGCGATCTGGCTGCACTAAAAGAGTTATCCACAGTTGGCACGCCAAATTGGACCGAACTGGAAGCCGCCGGTTGGCAGCGACTGGCCGAAGTACGCAACCTGGAGTTGCTGCGAGGCCTTTTCCGACGGCCTCTGGAGCTGTGGCTGGTACTCGATCGGGCACTTTTCCTCATTGAGCAGGGTTATGCCGTACGTCTTGGCACCTTCTGCGAATCCCCGCTCACACCGCGCAATTTCCTGCTCCTGGCAGAACGCCCTTAAACAGCCACAGCCTGTGGATAACTCTGTTGATGGAATTATCGTGGATCCAATATCTACGCTGTTCTACGCCTAAAACACTGCTGGTCATTTTTTGTTCACAAAAATAAAAAACCCATAAAACAGGCATTTGCGGACAAATGAGAACGAGTCCACAAAAGTGCAATGAACAAGCAGATTCCGCCAGCCCGTTGTGCATAAGCATTCAATCAAAACGAAATAACCGCCGAATTCTGGACACCACGGGCGGAAAATTGCGCCTGGTAATGTCCCTTGCTATACACGCATACGAGGGCGTCGACAGCGCGGCCATGAACAAGAAAAATATTCGACCGTGACATTCTGCAGAGGCCATCAATTCAGCCACCCCGTCACCAACGCGAAAGCCACCTCCCCGCCGCCCTGCAACGCGCTGAACATGCCGAAGCGTAACTGCGGGCGATGCAAAACAGCCGAGCCTGGCGCACCCTGCTGAAACTCAAGAAAGTACTGCATCGCACCTGACCGAAAGCCTGCGCAAAAATAGTCTGAATTCAGGGGTTTACAGAACCAGCCCAATCGCTATAATCGTCGCCCAACACGCCGGTATAGCTCAGTTGGTAGAGCAACTGACTTGTAATCAGTAGGTCCCGGGTTCGACTCCTGGTGCCGGCACCATACAAAACAAAGCCCTCGCAGCAATGCGAGGGCTTTGTTGTTTCTGGGGTACGCGAAACCCGAATCACGTTCGCGCGTCGCAAGCGCTAAGCACTTAGCTGCTTAATCCAGTCAAGGCCCGCCACGGTAGAACCGGAAGGACGGTATTCACACCCGATCCATCCTGTGTAGCCACGCTGTTCCAGCGCTGCGAACAAGGCAGCAAAGTCGATGCTCCCCGTTCCCGGTTCGTGACGCCCCGGGCAGTCAGCAATTTGCACATGGACGGTCCTGTCATAAAACCGAGCCAGAACATCTGCGGCGTCTCCGGTCAGAAGCTGGGCATGATAAAAATCGAGGATCAGCCCAACACTCGGGAAGGTTTCCAGCACCTGTTGTGCCTTGCTGAAGTCAGACATGTAATAGCCCGGCATCTCCTGCGTACAAATTACTTCGATTAGCGGCCGCAATCCCTGATCCTCGAAGTACTTGACGGCATACTCCAGGTTGCCCCCGAAGATACGCCCTGCGTCATCCTGCGTCGTAACGCCAGACATGATGTGGACATCCGAACACCCCAGCGTCTTTGCATAGCTGGTGGCCTGAAGCAACCCGTTGCGAAACTCTTCTTCCTTGCCCTGCAAGGCAGCGATGCCTTTGGTAACGCCAGCCGGTGCGGCGAACTGGATCAACGGCAGACTGTATTGAGCCAGATGGTCGGCCAGGAGACTGGCATCGAATTCATAGGGCGACGGGAACTCTACCGCTCGAAAACCAGCTGCGGCGGCTGCTTCGATGCGTTGCAGAAAAGGCATTTCATTGAACTGGAAGCCGAGATGAGCATTGAACTTGAGCATTGGGTAAACATCCATCCTGGGAAGAAAATCATCAGCCTGGAGCATCCTTCGCAACTCCAGCACCGCACTATAGGTTGACGTTGTCAGCAAGCTCAAATCATGCGGGTCTTTTTTTCCTCAAAACCATGGCATAAACGATGGTTTCCATTTGGAAAATAAAGTTGTCCCTTTTTCACTTCTCAGAGATCGTTGCTCCCAGCTGCCGCTCCCGCCTGGCGCCCTTTGCCAAGCAAGGGGGCGGCTTCATATGGAACAGGGTGCAATACTTCACCGCCAGGGCACGCGCTAGTAAAGCGTGCACCATACAAAACAAAGCCCTCGCAGCGATGCAAGGGCTTTGTTGTTTCTGGGGTTTAGCGTCGCAGGTCTCAGTGCCCGGCACTCTGCCCGCCATCAACATGCAGAATTTCCCCGGTGACAAAGTTGGCGCTGTCCAGATACACAACAGCCTGAGCAATATCACTGATCTCCCCCATATGCCCAACCGGGTGCAAATTCCCAAGTGCTTCATGAGTTTCCTCTCCGTGCATCGGCGTTTTGATGATGCCAGGGCTAACCGCATTCACCCGAATCCCGCGCTTGGCGTACTCGATGGCCAGGGATTTGGTCGCCGCGTTCAAGCCACCTTTGGTCAACGAAGCCAGTACTGACGGCACACCGTCAATCGCGTGGTCCACCAGGCTGGTGGTGATGTTGACGATGTGGCCTTTGCCCTGCTTTTCCATCTCGGTGATCGCGAGTTGGGTGATGTAGAAGAAACCATTCAAGTTCACCGACAGCACCGCGGCATAGTCTTCAGGGGTGTAATCAGTGAACGGCTTGGCGACGAAGATCCCGGCGTTGTTGACCAAGGTGTCGATGCGGCCAAAACGCGCGATTGCCTCACGAATGACTTGCTGAGCGACTGCCGGGTCGCCGATGTCGCCGGCCACAGTCAGGATGTCCGGGTCGGTGGACGGTTTGATCGAGCGCGATGTAGCGACAACCTTGTAATCGAGATCACGGAAAGCCCTGACCATGCCTGCGCCGAGACCTTGGGATGCTCCAGTAATAACGATGACTTTTTTCGAATTGCTCATGATGAACCTCTACCGATAAATGATGGTTTGAAAAAGTGATTAATCAGGCTTCAACAGGCGCCTGCGCCATTTGTCTCAACATCTGTTCGTAGTACTCGACCGATTGCGAACCGGACACCAGATGACGACCGTTCAGCACCAGGGCCGGAACCGAATTAATGCCGCGCTCGCGGTAAAACACTTCAAGCTCGCGCACTTCCCTGGCGAACGCTCCGGACACCAACACCTCACGCGCACTCGCCGCATCCAAGCCCACTTGCGCCGCCAGTCGAACCAGCGTCTCGCGGTCGTTCGGGTTCTGCCCATTGGTGAAGTAAGCACGCAGCAAGGCTTTCTTGAGTGCGACCTGCCGCCCTTCCTGCAACGCCCACAACAGCAACCGGTGAGCATCGAAGGTGTTGTAGAAGTGGCTGCGTTTCTCCAGATCGAACTTGAACCCGATGGCCTCACCCCGAGCGGTCTGCATCGCTTTGCCGGCGGCAACATCCTCGGCGCTGCGCCCGTATTTGCGCATCAAGTGCGCAACCGCGTTCTCGCCCTCCGCCGGCATGTCCGGGTTCAACTCGAAGGGCTTGTAGGTCAGTTCAACCGAGACTTCACCCGCCACGTTCTCGATCGCTTGCTCCAGCGCCGTCGCACCCAAGGCGCACCACGGGCACACCACATCGGAAACAAAATCGATGGCGACGGAGGCGGTCATGATTGCCCCTCCGCCTCAGCGAGCTGTTTGCGGTACTGGGTGGTGGTGATACCGGCATAGCCCCAGTTATCGGTGTCGACTTCCTCGATCACGATGTGGGTCAGGTCGGGGCGCTTGTTGAGGACGCGCTCCAGGGTTTCAGTGATTTCGGCGATCACCTGAGCTTTCTGCTCTGAGGTAACGCCATCGCGGGTAATGCGTACGCTGACAAAAGGCATGATGAGTCTCCAGTGACCTGCCCTTCGGGATGAGGGGTAGGTGGGTGGAGTTCAATGTAGGGGGTTGGTTTGAGGGGATAAAGGTGGGGGCGGGAACATCATTAGTTACGTGGTGTAATGAGTCCGCCCTCAGGTCAGGTCTTAACCTTTATGCTAAATTATGGCTGGCCAATAATTATGGCGTATCCATAAAAAGAGGTAATTGCATGAGCAGCATTTTTCAGCGCCCTGAACTGGCTGAACAGATGGCAAATCAGCTTCTCAATCCGGGTGTTCTCGATGAAGGTCTGCGCTCAGGTCTGTTTCTGTCCGGCCTGCGCAGGACCGGTAAAACGACATTCCTGAGAAATGACCTCATCCCTGCCCTGGAAGAAGCGGGTGCTCTGGTCATTTACGTCGACTTATGGAGCGACACGCTGGCCAATCCTGCCACCCTCGTGCATGACGCTATCCGTCAACGCCTGGAAGAACTCCAAACGCCCGGCTCCAGCCTGCTTGAAATGCTCAAGCGCGTTAGCGGTGCAGACATTGGCGCAGCCGGATTCAAGTTTGGTTTCAAGCTCGACAGCATTGGCCATGCAGGTGGGCCAACGTTGGCACAGGCGCTGACTGAGGTGGTCGATCAAGCGAAAACCGATTTAGTGCTGATCATCGACGAAGTGCAGCACGCCATCTCCTCTGACGATGGCAATCAACTGCTCCTGGCACTCAAGGCTGCACGTGATGCAATCAATCCGCGCCCGAATACACCGGGCTACTTTCTGTTCATCGGAACGGGATCGCACCGAGCGCAAGTCAGCGAATTGACCGCAAAGCGAAACCAGGCGTTTTCCGGCGCAACGTCAGCGGCGTATCCGGTGCTGAAAGGGGATTACGTTGAGTACCTGCTCAATCGCCTCGCAATGACGGTGAAGAAGGAAAAGTTGCCGTCTCTTGAGGTTGCCATTGAAGCGTTCAACACCCTGGGGAATCGGCCTGAGGAGATGCTCAAGGCGCTGCGACAACTCATGCAGCAAGAAGGTGATCCCGATCTATTTCTCCCGGTAATTGCCAGTACTTTGCGCTCGGCAGCGGCCAGTACTGAGCTTGAGAAAGTGGAGCAGTTAGGCAGCCTGGCTCAGGCTATTTTTAACAAAATCGCATCCACGGAAGGCGACGCTCGGGGGATATTCTCCACCGATGCGGCGGCTGAGTATTCGAAGACTGTAGGTCGTGAGGTACGCGTGGAAGAGATTCAACCGGTGGTGATTGCGCTGGTTGCCGAGAACATCATCATGCGGCGTGGGCATGGGATTTATGCGATTACGGATCAGTTTGTTCAGGAGATTTGGTTGGAAGAACGAGCGTTGATTGATGCTAGTTAGGAATTTGGCTGGGGTGGAAGATGAGGACCCCACGAACGTGGTAGCTCTAACTTTGATTCAGGAGTTTTTGCTAATGTCCGCTATCAATTCGTCCAAAATTTGCGCTACTGCTCCACCGATTCACGCCCACCACCGCCCAAAAAACGGAGGTGTCCAATGATGAACCCCCAAGACCTTAAAACCATCGGCCTCACCCACTTCTCCTTCCACGCCGACGAACCGCTGTTTCGCATCAACGCCGGTGTTCCGGTGATCGAAGCCCTCTCCCACGCCTCTGATCTGCTCCACGTCGCCAAACTGCTTGCGTCAGACGCCGCCATGGTTCGCGATACCGACCGGCATGCCTGGGCGTCGCATTATTTGCAGGATATGAGTAAGGCAATTATCGATGACGTGGTGAAGGTGCTCGACGCACCGGGTAACAATCGCAGCCAGTGACGTCGTCGTAAAAGCCGCACGCATAAAAGAGCCCCGAATCAATCGGGGCTTTTTGCGCTTCGTTGCGCTCACACTTCGCTAACTTCAAACACAAACGAAATCCTGCGACTGCTCGCGCGCCACACATACCGAATGTGCTTCCCCTGCTTCGGAATGGACACGGCCGGCGGCCGAAACGCGGCAACACATTCATGGCCCGGCAAACGAACGCTGTTGTAGAGCAATCCCCACGACATTGTTTCGCGCAGTTGGCGGGCGAAGGCCTGCGATGGCCCGTACGCGGTTGGATCCGGGTCATGAAGGTGAGGATAGTTTTGCCGGATGTCATGCAGCGGTTTGACGATCCGGTTGACGTAAGTACGCATGGTCAACTCAAGGTCCGGTTCGTTGGTCGCGGCGAGGAAGCGTTCCTGGTGATAACTCGTCTCGGCGATGGCGGCAGCCTGGCTGCTGGCGGCGTAGTAGACGCCGAAGGTGCCGTCGGTGAAGCGGCTGGTTTTGCCGATATGGGTGAACGCGGCCATCACGGGCGTGGAGCCGGGGCCGGAGACGCGGTCTTCGGGGCGCACGCGGGCGAGCACGCCGGCTTCTTCCATCAGCCGATCGTTGGTCAGGGCTTCCAACGCGTAGGCGGTGGGCAGGTCTTCGGGGTCGAGCACGTCTTCGAACAACGAGATCGGCGGGAAGCAGCTGTTGACGATCCGGTAAGCCCGCGGCCATTGCGGATCGGCCAGCTCCGGCGCCATCAGCCGCGTACTCCATCGAGGTACCGGCGCACGTCAGCGATGTCGACCACGCGGCCGGCCAGCATGTAGGACAGCGCCGACTGGCCATTGAACGGCGCGGCGGTGTTCGGGCTGCTGACCCAGGTGTAGGCGCGCTCGCGGCTGTTGCTGAAGATGATGCTCAACGCTTTGTGGATACCCATCAAATACGAGATGCGTTCCAGGGTGTCGTGGGGCAGGCGCACGTTGGGCGGCAGGTGCTTGTACTTGTAGAAAGTGGTGTTGCCGACTTTGCCCAAGAGCGTGCGTTGTTGCTCGGCGGTGCAGCCCCAGCGTTCCATTAGATTGAAGAAAAATTTAAGCGCGACTCGACCGGCTTCGGGAGTCTCGAGTTGTTGCTGTGGGCTGAGGGCAATGGTTGAGGCAGGCATGGGATGGCCTCCTTGGATGTGCGATGTCTTGATTTCAGACTAGTACAGATACGAACATATATGAAACTTTAATTCGCAAACGTATCGCCATTTCCCTTCTTCGAAAAGAACTTTCGCGCAGCTTTTTCGCAGCCCGAAAAGACGCCGACACACGGTCAAAGACACTCGTTGACACCCGCCTTACAGGGGCAGACAATTAAATCGAGAGCGCGAAACCGACTGCCTCCAGGTGGCAATAGTCGGCGTAGGAACCCCGTTGATGACTTGGAAATCAGCGCTTGGTGAGACCTCTTCTCCCCTGCTTGAGGGAGCACAATATCAAGCACCTATTCATGAAAGCAGCCTGATCAGGCTGCTTTTTTTTGCCTTGGAAAAGGCTTCGCTGATATCCAAAAAACGCCCACATATCCCCCATCCGGGCCATTTTTTGACCCCGATCACCTACCACCCACCAAAAACCCCGATCCTGTGTAAGCCTCCAACCATCGGACGCAGAATCATTTCGCTACTAAACTCGGGACAAGCATGCTCAGGTGCAGGATCATAGCCAGCACGCGACCGACGCCCACCGGGGCGGTCAGGTACACAACAATAGCCAGCCCACTTTAGAGGGCATTACCCAAATGGATAGCAGAACCTTACGTAACCTCATGCGCATTGTGCAGACCGGCTCATTGTCGGCGGCGGCAGAGCGTTCCTGTTTGACCGTGCAGGCATTGGCCGCGCAGTTGAACAAGGTCGAAGAGCAGTTCGGTTTTCGGTTGTTTCGTCGCTCCAACAAGGGGCTGACTCTGACAACGCAGGGCACGGAGCTCACGCCCTACATGGACAAAGTGTTGGTCGCCACGCGGCAACTGGAAGAAAAAGTCGCCGCGCTCAAGGTGCCTGGACAGCGCACGCTCAAGGTTGCACTTAACACCACGCTCTCGGTCGACTTCAACCGGCAAATGATCGGACGCCTCATTGAGGTTTTTCCTGATTATCAACTGGAATTCAGCTACGCCGAGTCGATGGAAAACCTCAGCAAGTTGAAGAATGAGGACTTCGACCTCGCCGTGCTGATCGGGCCGCAGCAGCCGGGGTTACCCAGCATTGCCCTGCCCCATATACAGGTGCAGGTGGTCGGTGCTCATTGCGGTCAGGAAAACGATCCGCTGATGCTGCTCGGCAATAAGTTTCAGGTTCGTCCTGCCGACGATTGTCCGTATTCCCACAGTTTCTTGCGTTTTCTCGACGCTGGTCTTGGTAATTACGAGTCAGGCAAGCGGATGATCTATTCCTGCAGCGAGACCCTGACCCTGTCGCTGATCACGCAAATGGATGGCCTCGGCATGGTTTCCCGTGAGGCGGCCCTGCGTAATGGCTTGGCCATTTTCCCGGGTTTCGAGGATTCCCTCGAAGTGCGGTTGGCGGTCAACAACCCCGAGTTGTCGGGACAGGCTCTGAACGACGTGGTCGCTCTGTCGCTACATGAACGATCCGAGCGCGATGTACGCAGCCGTTCCCACCGCTACGCTGAGAAAGAGGTTTTTGCTGAAATACGCACATAACAACGTCGGAATGGCTGCATAAAATTCCGGGCGATCGAGCTGCACCTGCTGATCCTTGATCAACAGCGGCGTAAGGCTGATTGCAGCGACGATCGCCACCGGCAGGTATTCCAGCGCCCGGGCAACCAGGGGTGGCCAATGGTCAGTGCTCACCTGCAGCGGCAACGCGCGCGGCAGAAAAGTCACGGCCATCATCAGTACGACGACCAGGATCAGGAACGTTTGGTCAGGCATACACCCACCCCGCAGCCCACGAATGTGGCGATGAACACGTTAAAGGGTGAGCTGCCGACCAGGCTCAGGACACCCATGCAGGCGACCGCGGCCAGTGCGGCGATCAGTTTGTTGCGGGTGTTGCACAGCGATACCAGCACGTAGAGCATCATCGCGGTCAGTGCATAGTCGAGCTGGTACTTGATCAGGTGCGCCGCGTACTGCGCGCAGATTGCTCCCAGCAAACCGCCCAGTACCCACGACGTGTGGCAATACAGGTTGAAGCCAATCAGGTAGCGCACATTAACCGGCGTGCCTTTGCCCAGTTTGACGCTGTGGAAGGCGAACGATTCATCGGTCAGCCCACCGGCATAACACCAGCGCTCGAGACGACTGAGCCCCATCGCTTGAAGGGCCTTGGCCATGTAGACCGACATCAGCATGTGCCGCGCATTGATCAGAAACGTGGTGAGGATGATGGTGGTCAGCGACGCGCCGCTGGAAATCAACGCCAGGGCGGCGAACTGCGAGGCACCGGCGTAGACGAACAGGCACATCGCGACCGGCAGCCACACGGGCAACCCGGCATTGACGGCCATCAAACCGAACACAAACGACACCGTGAAATAGCCCGCAACCACTGGGCTGGCTTCAGCGAACGTGCGTGAGGGCTGGGGCTCGACCATCAGCGGCTGGCTGCTGGACGTCTCATTCATAGGTCCCTCTCAAAGGTCGTTTCGCCGCGCGGCTCACAAAAGCCCTGGGCACTCCAAAAACGTTTGCCGGCAAGGTTAGCATCGTCGACGAACAGGAACATCCGCAGCACACCGACCCGTTTCATGTCTGCCGACGCCGCTTCAACCAGACGTTGACCAACGCCCTGGCTGCGATAAACCGGGCTCACCGCCAGGTGATTGATGGTGCCACGGCTGCCGAGCATGCCGCCCAACACCGCGCCAATCACTTCGCCACGGATATCGAGCGCTAGGAACGCAGCGGTGGTTTTTTGCACCAACACACCGCGCAGGCATTTGGCGTCCTGCCATTCACAGAACGACACTTCCTCGAATTGCCGAAAGAAGCGCTCCAGGCGTTGGGCATCCTTGGCCGTCGCGCGCTGCAGCATCACCGGTGCAGGGCACTCGGCGATGTGCAGCATGGGGTCTAGCTGTTCAGCGAACAATGTCGAAAGCGGTCCCGGGCCGCGAGAAGGAAATGGCCAGAATCTGCCGATAGGCCATTTCGTGAGCGTGGGTGTTGCGTGCCGGTGACACGTAGTGACGCATGTCGCGATCGAGGAAGTAGGTGGTGTCGAGGATTTCCAGATAAGTCGTCGCCGCCAGTTGTTCCTCTTGGGCCGAATACAAACGGCTCTCCGCCCCATCCACGTTGTTGCGGCCCCAGAAATGCACACCGCTGAACGGATAACCGTCGCAGTGAATACCTTCCGGGGTAATTTCCAGTTGCTTGCCCGGCTTGATCTCGATGCGGATCTGATGGATCTGGCATTGCCAGATTTCGTCGTGCAACTCCGGCGGCAATACGTGTTTGTACACCTCGAAATCCGCATCGATGAGGCTGCGCATCACCGGCGAATTGATGACTTCATTGGAGAAGTCCTGGAAGTGCCGCTCCAGTCCGCCGACATAGCTGTTGTTGGCCTTCGATTGCACGTAGGCGCGGTGTTCCAGCTGCTTCAAGTCTCGGGTGACCGGGTTGTATTCGAAGTCGCTGTAACGACGGAAACGCATGCCCGCATCGGCTTGGCCGTAATAACTGTCCGGCTCCATGCTTTCCCAACTTTTGGTCAATCTGACGAAGTCGGAAAAATGACCGAAGAGATTGAAGTCGGCTCCCTTGACGTTGACATACTTGTCGCGCCGGAGCGATTCGCCAACTTCTCTGTTCAAAACGATCATTACTAGGTCTCCACTGCATTTAGCGGCTTAATCTAGTAGGTGCTGGATTTGCGGCCCATGAGAAAGAATTTCAGGCATATCAAGCGTTGATTGAAACGCGGTATGAAGTTGCTTTAATTCGACTTTTTACGATCGAAAACAGCCATTTTTCGTATTTTCTTACGGTCACGAGGCGAAAAAAACCCCGAACCAGTCGGGGTTTTTATTGAGTTTGAACAACTCAGCCGATCATCAGAAGATGTTGATCGGGTAATCCACGAACACGCGCAGTTCGTTGCCGCTGACGTTGTACTCGCTGGATTTCTGCGACACACGCAGGATCGAGCTGCGTACCTTCACGCTCAGGTCCTTGGCCGGGCCACTTTGCACGACGTACTTGAACTGGTTGAAGATCTCGCGCTCAGTGCCACCTTCGCTGGTGGAGGTGGTGATGTTGTCACCGCGCACATAGGCAAAGTTGTAGCTCAGGCCCGGAATGCCGAAGGTGCCGAAGTCCAGACCGTAGCCCAACTGCCAGCTGCGTTCGTCTTCGGCGTTGAAGTCGGACCAGTAGGAGTTCGCCAGGTAGATGGTGTTACCGCCGTCGCCGACGCGACCTTGATCCTTTTGGTAGCCGC
Source organism: Pseudomonas wuhanensis (assembly GCF_030687395.1). Lineage (GTDB taxonomy): Bacteria > Pseudomonadota > Gammaproteobacteria > Pseudomonadales > Pseudomonadaceae > Aquipseudomonas > Aquipseudomonas wuhanensis. Next base: position 6,272,522 of record NZ_CP117430.1, read on the forward strand.
CGTAGGCGTAGCCCAGGTTGCTGTCGCCGGTGCTGCGTTGGTGAGCGAGGGTGAACGAGTGCGGGCCGGTGGCGAAGGTCGCTGCCAGGCTCCAGATCTTGTTGTCATCGCCGGTGGCGCCGCTTTTGCGGACGTAGGAATCGTCCAGCTTGGTGCGATAGCCATTGAAGTCCAGGGTCAGGGACTGATCCTTGTCGATCGGGAACACGTAGTTGGCGTTCACGTATTGCTTCTTCAGCACGTCTTCGACGTCGGACGCGTACAGCGCAGCCTTGAACTGTTCGGTGAACTGGTAGCTACCGCCCAATACGTTGATCGACTTCAAGCCACCGCTGTCACGACCTTCAGCACTTTTGCGCGATTCGGCGGTGAAGCGACCGGCGTTCAACTCCAGGCCTTTGATCTCCCTGGAGGTGATCAGGGTGCCGGTGTAGCTTTCCGGCAGCAGGCGGGAGTTGTCGTAGTTCAACACCGGCAAGGCCGGCATCTGGTCGCCATAGGTCAGCGTGGTGCTGGAGAGACGGAACTTGACTGCCGCACCGCCCTTGGACAAGTCGTCAGCTGCACTGCCGCTGTCGCCCTGTTTGAAGAAGTCGATACCACCGGCACCGCTGCGGCCCTTGCCGCCATCCAGACGCAGTGCGTACAGACCGAAGGCATCCACACCGACACCGACGGTGCCCTGGGTGAAGCCGGACGAGAAAGTACCGATGGCCGCTTGGCCCCATTCGGCTTTGTCCTCGTTGCCGTCTTTATAGTCACGATTGATATAGGCGTTGCGCAGCAGCACTTTGAGGCTGCTGTCTTCAACAAAACCCTTGGACTCGGCCTGGTCGTTAGCCATGGCCTGTGTAGCGCTCAACATCCCCAGTGCGATCAGGCTGATTCGCTTGTTCAACATGTTATTTTCCTTATTACGGGTTGATACGCGCTGTGCCGAACCACTGAAATGGCGCTATCGCGCTCTTTTTTCACCCAAAAACAAAAAGGCCCGCCCACGAAAATTCGCGGCGGGCCTTTTATTGTTTTGTAAGTCATGGCGGTTAGCCACAGGCGTTGGGCGCATCCTATCTGCGCCTTTAATAAGGTGTCAATTTCATGAATCGTCTGTGAATAGGCGAAAATCGTCTAAGAAATCACTTGTCAGCGATAGCCAATTGCACGGTGTGGCTGTCGACGAATTGTTCGAAATGCGTGACTTTGCCGTCGGCCAGGGTCCACAAGTGAGCGACCCGAGCATTCATCGGGCGGCCGGTGACTTTGTAGATTCCGCTGTAATTGCCGTAGGCAAACACCTTGTCGCCCTGTGCGACGTAGTTCTCGACCTTGAACTGAAAATCTTCCCACTCGGTGGCCAGACGCTTGAAGACGTTTTCGACGATAGCGTCAAAACCGACATAGGTCCCGGCGTACGGAAAACCTGCGGCCTCAGTCCAGCGAGCGTCATCGGCCAGCGCCGCGGCGGTGTTGCGAGCGTTCTCCTGGGAGTTGGCGCCTTCGTAGGTGCTTTTGATCAGGCTCAGGTTATCCATGGTGACTCCAGGTGAATTCAATGGGCGCAGCCGTCGAGGCCACAGGCTTGAAACGCGTGTGAAGACTCTTTTGCCGTAAGTGACTGGCTCAACCAGTGGGCGAAGGCTTGCGGCTTGCCGAGCCACGGGCCGATGTCGACCAGGATGAACTGGCCATCCTGTTCCAGCGCGAAGGTCGGGAAACCCTGACCGCCGACCTTGGCCAAGAGTGCGCGGCTGTCTTTGATATGGCGATCAGTGTCAGCTTCATTAAACGCCTGTTGGAAGGCTTCGGGCTCAAGACCTATTTGTGTGGCGAGTTCCAGCAGCACGGTGTTATCAGCAATGCGTCGACCTTCCACGTAATGAGCCGCCTGCAGACGCCCCAGCAATTCAAGACCGCGCTCTGCGATCTGCTCGGCTGCCAGCACGGCGGCAATCGGCGGCGCGGAATCGAACACCGCCGTCTCATCGCGCAGCAGACCCTCAAAATACGCCTCACCAAACGGCTGACCGGTGTACTCGGCGATGCGTCGGTCATGGGGCATGACGTAATTGCGCAGTTGTGGCGAAACGGTCTGGCGGTTGGCGCCGGTCATCATGCCGCCACCGTGGGCGATCACTGGCAATACGGCTTGGGCAGCCTGGACCAATGGTTTGGCGCCGTAACACCAGCCGCACAAAGGGTCGTAAATGTAGTGAAGGATCATGGGAAGACTCCGGCAACAAAGTAGGAAAACTCAATGTCGGCAGATTAATCCCCAGACAGTTTCGGAAAAACGCTGGAATGGTTTTCAGTCTGTTTCATGAATCGGTCGAATACACCTCCAATACTTTCGTATCAATCACGACACAACTTGAAACAATCAAACGCAGGAACCGTTCAAGAATAATTAACGGAAGCAAATAACAAGCATTACCATTCGCGCCCTCGAATTTCTCTACCCTTCCGGATGCGCTTCAGATGCCTGCCCCCTTCCGCCTTACGCCCGTCACCCTTGGGCTTTCTGCTTTCCTGTCTGCGGGTTTTACCTGCGCCGCCACAACCGTTTTACCCGAGACCTCGATCAGCGCCGAAGCACAAGCTGACGATCCACGCGTAAAGGAAACCAGCACTGCCACTCGCACGGCTACACCGGTGCGTTACGTGCCGCAGGCCATCGATTCGGTAAAAACAGCGAACGTCGTAGATTACGGCACCAACGATCTGGGCACGGCACTCAGCGGCATTCCCAACGTCAGCAGTGGCGCCGATACCCGCTTCGACAGCCTGCGCATCCGTGGTTTCGACGCCAGCAACGACTTCTACCTCGACGGCATTCGTGACGACAGTCAGTACGTGCGCGACTTGCACAACATCGAACGCATCGAAGTCCTTAAAGGCCCCGCCGCTGTGTTGTATGGCCGTGGCAGCCAGGGCGGGATCGTCAACCGGGTCAGCAAGCTTCCGGAGTTCGGCCGCCGTTCGACCCTTGAAGCCCAAGGCGGCAGCGACGATCTGCGCAGCCTGTATGCCGACCTCAGCACCGACCCGAGCGAGAACATCAGCCTGCGCCTGAACATGGGCAACATGGACCAGAACAGCTTTCGCGATGGCGTCAGTGGCAATCGCCAACTGTTCGCGCCGTCCATGAGCTGGCAACTGACGCCCGACCTCAATTGGCTGGTGCAGTACGAATACAGCCGCTACAACCGTACGCCGGATCGCGGCATTCCCGGGGTCAACGGGCGCCCGGCGGACGTAGGACGGGACACGACCTACGGCAGCGAGCACGATTTCATCGACGACAAATCACAATCCCTGCGTTCGAAACTCAGCTATGAACTCAGCGACAACTGGCAGCTGCGTCATACCCTGGGTGTGTTCAAGCTCAACAGCGATTTCGACAACACCTACCTGACCGGTTATACCCCCGCGACCAACAAGGTCACACGCCAGCACTGGCAGCAGGACCTCACCACCCGCAACGTCTATAACAACGTCGAACTGGAAGGCGGCTTCGACACCTTCGGCCTGGAGCATCGCCTGCTGACCGGCATCGAGATCGGCAGCCAGCGTCGCGATCCGACGTTGTATAACGCAGCAACCTCCGGGCGCGGTAGTTCGCCGGTACCGGCGCTGGATCTGTACAACCCAAATCGCGACTTGCGCCATACCGGACGCATGCAGGTGTCGAGCAGCACCCACACCGAAGTCGAAAGCCGTGCGGTGTACGTGCAAGATCAACTGCGTCTGAATGATCAATGGCAGCTGCTCGCCGGTTTGCGCTATGACACCTTTGATATCGAGTCGACCAACAAGCTGCGGGGCATTTCCGAAGATCGTGACAGCCACAGCACCAGCCCACGGGTAGGCGTGGTCTGGACGCCGCTGCAGAATCATTCCTTCTACGCGTCCTGGACCAAGACCTTTTCCCCGGTCGGTGGCGGCTTGATCGGCATCACCCCAGGCGCGGCCGGCAACAGCAACGACCTGAGCCCCGAGCTGACCAAGCAGAAGGAGATCGGCGTGAAGAGCGACTGGCTCGACGATCGCCTGAGCACTACGCTGGCGATCTATGAGCTGGAACTTTACAACCGTCGCACCAGCGACCCGAACGATCCGACCGTGACCCTGCTCACCGGCGTGCAACGTTCCCGCGGAATCGAGCTGACCGGTACCGGCAAGATCGCTGGCAACTGGTACGTGCGCGGTGGCGTGGGCGTGCAGGACGCAACGGTCGAGAAGGACAACAACGGCTTCGAAGGCAAACGCATCAGCAACGTCGCCAAACACAACGGCAGCCTGTTCCTGACCTGGAAACCGGAAATGGGCTGGTACGCCGAAACCGGTTTGACCCTGGTGGGTCAACGTTACGCCGACAACCTCAACACCACCGTGCTGCCAGGCTATGGCCGTTGGGATGCATTGGCCGGGTTCCGGCAGAAAGATTGGGATTTGCGAGCGGCACTGAACAATATCACCGATCGCGAGTATTTCTCCTCGGCCACCAGTGCGGCACAGATTCAACCAGGCGCACCACGGAGCCTGGTGGTGACCGGGACTTACAGCTTCTAAAGCTACCACCGGTTGATCGTTCCCAC